>NZ_DAIQAT010000120.1:0-10570 GCF_036781545.1 Tabrizicola sp. | reverse complement strand
CGACGAGGCAGAGAATCGAGGTCAGGTCGGCGGCGGTATCCGGGTCCTCGATCGCGGCCCAGAGCGCCATGTAGCCGAAGTAAAAGAGCGTCAGGATCAGGAACGAGGTCAGCCGCGGGTCCCAGGCCCACCAGGTGCCCCACATCGGCTGCCCCCAGAGCGCGCCCGTGACCAAGGCGATCAGGGTGAAGGTCAGGCCCACGGGGGCGGCGGCCTTGGCGGCCAGCGCCGAGACATGGTGGCGGCGGACGATCCAGATCAGCGAGGTCACCAGCATCATCCCCCAAGCGTTGATCGCCATCATCGCGGCGGGGACATGCAGGTAGATGATCTTGACGGTCGCACCCTGCTTGTAGTCGTCGGGGGTGAAGAAGAAGCCCCAGGTCAGACCCGTGACCAGCAGCGCAATCGTCAGCCCGACGACCCAGGGCAGGGCCCAGGCCGAGGTCTGCATGAACTTCTTCGGGTTCGCATATTCCCAGATCGACATGGGGGTTCGCCTATCCTGTTCCGGGTTGCCGCTCAACACACCATCGCGCGACAGACTAGCGCAAATTGACGCGGATCGCGCTGGCGGCCGCGAAGGGCAGAAGCGCGGCGGCGCCCAGGCTGATCGCACCCAGAAGCGCAAGGGGCGTGGCCAGCGCCATGCCCTCGGCCCCGCGGCGCACGACCTCGCCCCCGAAGATCAGGGTGGGCACATACAGCGGCAGGACGAGGAGGCTGAGGAGGAGACCGCCACGGCGCAGGCCCACGGTGATCGCGGCGCCGAAGGCCCCGATGACCGAGAGCGCAGGGGTGCCGAGGAAGAGGCTCAGGACCAGCCAGGAATAGCCTGCGGGCGGCAGGTTCAGCAGGACGCCGAGGCCCGGCGCGATCAGGGTCAGCGGCAGGCCCGTCACCAGCCAATGCGCCAGCGCCTTTACCGCCACCACCGCCTCCAGCGGGATCGGCGCGGTGGCGAGAAGGTCGAGCGAGCCGTCCTCATGGTCCAGCGCGAAGATGCGGTCGAGCGAGAGGAGACAGGCGAGGAGCGCCCCCACCCAGAGCACGCCGGGGGCGATACGGCCCAGCATCCCGCCTTCCGGCCCGACGCCCAGCGGCACCAGCACGGAGAGGAGGAAGAAGAATGCCAGCCCCAGCCCGAAGCCGCCGCCAGAGCGGAGGGCAAGCCGCAAGTCGCGCAGGAGAAGCGACTTCATGCCCGGCCCCGCAATTGCTCTTTCCCCAAATACTCCCGCCGGAGGCTCCGACGGCTGGACCCGGTGCGCCGCATCATGCGAAGGCCTCGTCGAAACCGGTGCTCTGGATTTCCCGCGCCCGATGCGGATTAAGGTCGAGCACCGTCGCCTCGGGCAGGCCGAGGTCGACATGGGTGGCGATGACGGCAAGGCCGCCGGTCTTCAGATGGTCCCGCACCACATCGGCGAAAAGCGCGACCGAGGCCACGTCCAGGCTGACGGTGGGCTCGTCCAGCAGCCAGACCGGGCGGCCCGTCACCAGCAGGCGGGCAAGGCCCAGACGGCGCTTCTGCCCGGCGGACAGTTCCCCGGCGCGGCGGCGGATCAGTTGGCTCAGGTTCAGCGCGGTCAACGCATGGTCGATGCCGGGGCCGCCATAGATGCGCGACCAGAAGGCGAGGTTCTCGGTCACGGTCAGGGTGGACTTCAGCCCGTCGGCATGTGCGGCATAGGCGACGCTGTCGGGGGGCAGGTCGTAGCCGCCCTCGGCAGGCGGTTGCAACCCGGCCAGAGTGCGCAGGAGCGTGGTCTTGCCCGATCCGTTCGGCCCGCGCAGGATCAGCGCCTGGCCGCGCTGGACCGAAAGGGTCAGTCCGCGCAGCACGGTGACGCCGCCACGGGCCACGGCAAGGTTCGACAGGCTCAACATGGCGCCTGCCTATCCGATGCGATGAGGCGCGGAAAGGGGATTGGTCGCCGGTTGCGCCTTTGTCGCGGGGGCGGGCGTAGTCTTCATTCCCGTCCCGGGCTTGACCCGGGACCTCGCCCTCAAGGTGAGGAGGCGATGGGGGAAACGGAGGTCCCCGATCAAGCCCGGGACGGGATGCCCTGCACCTACCCCCAGTCGCCCAGCAGCAGGTTGCGCGTCACCTGCTCCACCGGGGCCTCGCGGGCGATCAGGCCCGCGACCCATTCGCAGCTTCCGGCGTTGAAGACGGCCCCCCTGCCCCGCCGGTAGTCCGCCATGCAGCCGTTGCCCCGGCTGGCGAGGCCCAACGTCTCGGGCGTGAGCTTGCCGTATTTGGTCAGCGCAACCTCTTCGGCGTCGAGGCTGCCGATGAACAGATCCTCCTCCTCCGGCCCGGTGGAATGCGCCAGCGTGGTGGCGAGCGAGAGGGCGACGATGGTCAGCTCGCCCTCCAGCCCGGTATCGGGCGCGGCGTAGGGCAGGCCCTGGTGCGTCTCGTAGTCGATCCCGTCGACCTCATAGCCGAAGACCTTCGAGGCCGCGCCCAGCACATCGCCATAGCCGAGGCCAGTGCCCCCCAGCGACCAGTGATCGGGCCGGTAGAGCGTGAAGCCGCCCGCACCATGGGCAGCGCAGCGGCTCCAGCCGGCATAGACGCCCATGCTGCCGGTCAGGCCCATCGTCGCCACCGCCGGACGCCCCGCCTGCGGGTGGTCCCAGTAGCTGGTCAACCGGTCGGTCGCGCCCAGCGGATCCTCGGCCTCGGCCCGGGTCTTGTAGCAGGTCTGGGTGGTCAGATCCGCCGAGAGCCGGGTCTGCCAGAAGAAGTTGCCGCCGAAGCGCGCCAGCTGGCCGCCCCGGTCAAGCCAGCCGTCCAGATGGTCGCGCATCTCCCAGGTCCAGTATTCGTCATGGCCGACGATCACCGCACGGGGATGGCCGTCCAGCAGGCGGGGGTCGGCGTGCAGGTCGTGCTGGGTGTAGTAGTCCAGCGCGATGCCCTGCGCCTCGCACCAGAGGACGAAGGGGCGTTCAAAGGCCGCCCAGCCGGAGGAGGCATATTTCTTGGAAATGCCATTCGCGCGGGCATAGTCCATATGCGGATAGCGCGGCCGGGTCAGCGGCGGCGAGGCATGGGGAATGCGGGGCGCGTCGTCCGGCCAGCGCACGAAGCCTTTGGCCCAGGGGCGAAGAAGGCTGACCTCGCCCGCGAAATCCCGGCCGGTGGCGCCGGTCAGGCCCTGGTAATGGTTCGACCCGCCCCAGTCATTGTAGGCGCACCAGGTGCCGGTGGCGAGGATCAGGGCGAGCTTAGCCGCCGGCTGCGCGGGCTTCAGGACGAACATTCCCTGCGAGGCGTGGCCGTCGATGGCGAGGGTGAAGGCATAGACCCCGGTCGGCCAATCCGGCGGAATCTCGGTCTCGAAGGCCACCGGCCAGCCGCAGCCCGTGACCGAGCAGTCGGGCGGCGTGGGCGCAAAGCCTGTGGCGATGGTGGTGTCGAGCACGATCCGTGGGGCCAGCCCGTCGCGGGCGATGGTCAGCCGCGCCTGCGCAGCGCTGGACATGGCATGCAGGCGCAGACTGTCGCCGGGACGGTAGGACAGCGCGGCGGTATAGCCCCAGACCTGCGGGCGGGCTGGGTCGCTGGAGGCCATCTCGTAGTAATGCCCGGTGACGGGATCGCCGTCGTCGAAGGGGCCGGCGACGAAGAAGCCCTGCATGTCCCACTCCCTGCCTTTCCCGCAGCATCGGCGGGCGCCAAGGCCTTGGCAACGGGGTAAAACGCCGCTTGGGCCTTGAAATGCGGTCGGGCCTGTGCCTCCCTTCGCGCAAAAGGGGGGACCATGCGGATCGGGGATGTTTCTTTCTGGTATGCCGACATCGGTCTGCCCTACCGCCGTGCGGCGCTGGCGGGGGATACCACGGCGGATGTGGCGATCATCGGGGCGGGCTATACCGGCCTTTGGACCGCCTATTACCTGAAGAAGGCCAATCCGGCGCTGGATGTCTTGGTGATCGAGAAGGAGTTCGCCGGTTTCGGTGCCTCTGGCCGCAACGGCGGCTGGCTGACCGGCGGCTTCGCCTGGACGCATCGGCGCTATCTGGAAACCTCGTCGGAACATGCCGTCCGCGCGATGGTCGAGGCGATGAACGGCACGGTGGACGAGGTGATCCGCGTCGCCGAAGCCGAGGGGATCGAGGCCGATATCCACCGCACCGACGAACTGATGGTGGCGACGAAGCCCGCGCAGGTCGGGCGGATGCAGGCGGAGGTGGAGCACCGGCGGCACTGGGGCGAGGAGGGCCGGGTCTTCGAGATGGGCGCCGCCGACCTGGCCGAACGCATCCGCATTCCCGGCGCGCTGGGGGCGATGGTGGTGACGAACGTCGCCCGGGTGCAGCCCGCAAAGCTGGTGCGGGGACTGGCGCGCGCCGTCGAACGGCTGGGGGTGCGGCTGGTGGAAGGCACCGCGGTGACAGGCTTCCAGCCGGGGGTGGTGACGACCGACCACGGCACGATCGAGGCTCCGGTGATCCTGCGCTGCACCGAAGGCTTCACCGCCGGGCTGCCGGGGCTCAAGCGGGAATGGCTGCCGATGAACTCGGCCCAGATCGCGACCGAACCGCTGCCAGCGGAAGTGTGGGAGAAGATCGGCTGGCAGGGCCATGAGATCGTGGGTGATTTCGCCAATGCCTATTGCTACTGCCAGCGCACGCGCGAGGGGCGGATCACCGTCGGCGCGCGCGGGGTGCCCTATCGCTTCGGCTCCAGCCTCGACAGCAACGGCGCGCCGGACCCCGAGACAATCCGGCGGCTGACCGCGATCCTGCACCGGCATTTCCCCGCCGCCGCCGGGGCGAAGATCGACCATGCCTGGAGCGGCGTCCTCGGCGTGCCGCGCGACTGGTGCGCGACGGTGGGGCTGGACCCGGAAACCGGCATCGGCTGGGCCGGGGGCTATGTGGGGGTGGGTGTCTCGACCTCCAACCTCGCCGGGCGAACGCTGGCGGACCTGACGCTCGGGCGCGATACCGAGCTGGCGCATCTGCCTTGGGTCAACCGCCGGGTGAAGGGGTGGGAGCCCGAGCCCCTGCGCTGGCTGGGGGTGCATGGGATGTATGCGCTTCTGAACGCGGCCGACCGGCAGGAGGACAGGCCCGGCGCCGGGCCGTCGCGGTTGGCGGCGGTGGGGAACTGGCTGACCGGCCGGGGATAGAACGCGCCAACCCGCAGGCGATCCGGCAGGCCCGGACCGGGGCGGCTGGCGGTCCCGCATCTTCCGAATTCTGCATCGCGGCAAACCGATAAAACTCTGGACACGGGGCTGAGCGCCGCGAATCGGTTTCGTGACGCGATGGAACCCGGACCAGCACAACCATGGGTATTGTTTCCGGTATTGCCTGCCCGCTGTGGTCGTCCTGCGCTGACAAATGCGGCGGGATCACGGCGCATCCCACTGGGATCGCTGATGTTTTTGTCACACTGTGCATTTTGCAAAACCACGAACCAGCCTCCGCGTTCGCAGGAATTGTTCAGCAAAACCAGATGTTTACTCGCGCGGATTTATTGCCGCGCGTTCCCGCGACAGTTTCCCTTAGGTCAACTTTTCTGTACCGATGACCCTGTCGCAACGCAGCGCGTTTGCGCGGGAACCGGGACGAGAGCTAGTATGGAACCGGGAACCCATCCGCACCGGAGCTGAGACCGGACCGGATTTACCCGTGGGAAAGCAGAATGGTGCAGGGTGCCGCGTGGCTATGCGGCACCCCGTTGACTGTAGTGATGAGTGACAATGCGGCAGGATTTACCGTGACACAGGGCCCGACACAGATCAGCAATCAGCTCGAGTCGGAGTTGGGCCGGGTCGACCCGGATGCCTTCGCCGATGACCTGAAGCCCGGCACCCAGCTGCTGGGCGGGCACTACATCATCGAGGGCTTCCTCAACAGCGGCGGCTTCGGGATCACCTATCTGGCGAAGGACAGCCTCGACCGCACCGTCGTGATCAAGGAATGTTTCCCGAACGCGCTCTGCCGCCGCTCGACCAGCTTGGTCCGCGCCCGGTCGCGCAAGCACCAGGGCGACCTGCGCAGTTTCGTCGACAGCTTCGTGGCCGAGGCGAAGAGCCTTGCCCGCCTGGTCCACCCGAACATCGTCGGCGTGCACCAGGTGTTCGAGGACAACGACACCGCCTATATGGCGATCGACTATATCGACGGGCGCGACCTGCACGACATTCTGGATTCCACCGACCAGGCCTTCGCGCCCGAGCAGATCGTGGCCATGCTGAAGAAGATGCTGAGCGCGGTGGAGTTCATCCATCAGGTCGGCATCCTGCACCGCGACATCTCCCCCGACAACATCCTGATCGACAAGACCGGCAACCCGATCCTGATCGATTTCGGCGCCGCCAGCGAACAGGTGGTGCGCGCGACCCGGGTGCTGACCGGGCGGCGGGTGATCAAGGAAGGCTATTCGCCGCAGGAATTCTACCTGACCGGCGCCGAACAAAGCCCGGCCAGCGATCTCTATTCGCTGGGCGCGACCTTCTACCATGTCATCACCGGCCAGGCCCCGCCGGAAAGCCAGCGCCGCCTCGCGCGGGTGGCCGAGGGCGAGGCAGACCCCTACCAGCCGCTTGCCGGGCGGTTTCCGGGCTATCCGCCGGGGTTCCTGGAATCCATCGACAAGGCGGTGCGGGTGATGCCGCGCGACCGCATCCAGTCGGCCGGCGACTGGCTGGACTGGATTCGCCTCGGCGAGGAAGGCGGCCCCCTGCCCGCCGCGCTGACCGAAGAGCCGCCGAAGCTGGTGACGCGCCCGCTGATGCAGCCCGCCGCCGAGGGTGGCGTCCTGCAAGACTACCGCGGCTATGTCATCGGCGCGGGGGCGGTCTTCGTCCTGGCCGGGATCGCCGCGCTCTGGTCGCTGCTGACCTGAGACCGCTCATTCGTGGCGCAGCGCCTCGATCGGGTCGAGCCGCGCCGCCTTGCGCGCCGGGAAGAAGCCGAAGATCACCCCGATCAGCGCCGAGAAGCCGAAGGCCAGAACCACCACCACCAGCTGCGGCGCGAAGGGGATCGCCATGAAGATCGAGGCGATGAAGGCCAGCGCCAGCCCGACGACTATCCCCACGATCCCGCCCACCAGCGACAGGACGACCGCCTCGACCAGGAACTGGGTCAGGACCTGACGCCCCTCGGCGCCGACCGCCAGCCGGATGCCGATCTCGCGCGTGCGCTCCGTGACCGAGACCAGCATGATGTTCATGATCCCGATGCCGCCGACCAGAAGGCTGACCGCCGCGACCGAGGACAGAAGCCCGGTCAGCACCGAATTGATCCCGGACAGGACCGATCCGATCTGCGCCATGTCCATCACCGAGAAATCGTCACGCTCGCCCGTGGCGATGCGGCGGCGGATCCGCATCAGCGCCTCGACCTCGCGGATGCCGCGGTCGTTCGAGACCTGATCGGACAGCGCCAGGGTGATCGAGTTCACATCGTCGCTGCCCCGAAGCCGGCGCTGCACGGTGCGCACCGGCATCAGCACCAGATCATCCTGGTCCTGCCCGAAGGTGCCCGCCCCCTTGGCCGCCAGAAGCCCGATCACCTCGCAGCTGACGCTGCCCACGCGCATCTGCAGCCCGATGGGATCGGCATTGCCGAACAGCGTCCGCCGCACCGTTTCGCCCACGATGCAGACCGCCGCGCCGGATCGGTCCTCGCTGTCGCTGAAGGTGCGGCCTTTCAAAAGCGTCCAGTTGCCGACCAAAAGCCAGTCCGAGGTGGAGCCCGTCACCGAGGTGGTCATGTTCGCGCTGCCCGCGACGATGGTCTGGCTGCTGTTGACGGTCGGCGCGACGGCGGTGATGACCGACAGCTCTCTCAGCGCCGCCACATCCCGCAGGTTGAAGGACCGCGCCGATCCCGACCCGCCCGGTCCCATCTGCTGCGACCCGGGCCGGAGCGCCAGCACATTGGTCCCAAGGCTCGCGACGCTGGAGGACACTGCCCGCGAGGACCCCTGCCCCACCGTCACCATCGCGATGACCGCCGCCACGCCGATCACCACGCCCAGCACCGTCAGGCCCGAGCGCAGCTTGTTCCGCTTCAGCGCCAGCAGCGCCAGTCGCACCGTTTCCCAGATCATGCGCCCGTCCTTTCGCGCACGGGCCCGTCGCGGGTGATGCGCCCGTCGGTGAAGACGATCAGCCGCCCGGCATAGGCGGCGATGTCGTCCTCATGCGTGACCATGACGATGGTGATCCCCTCCTCGCGGTTCAGCCCCTGCAGAAGCTGCATGATCTCATGGCTGCGCTGGCTGTCGAGGTTCCCGGTGGGCTCGTCCGCCAGGATGATCATCGGGTTGCCGACCAGCGCGCGGGCGATGGCCACCCGCTGCTGCTGGCCGCCGGAGAGCTGGGTGGAATCATGGTTTTCACGCCCCTTGAGGCCGACCTTTTCCAGCACCGCCCGGGCCTTCGCCTCGCGCAGAGCTCTCGGCTCGCCCTTGTAGATCAGCGGCAGTTCCACATTCTCCAGCGCCGAGGTGCGCGGCAGAAGGTTGAACCCCTGGAAGACGAAGCCCAGGAAATTGCGGCGCAACAGCGCGCGGCGGTCCCGGTCCAGATCCTGCACCTCGACTCCGTTGAACAGGAACCGGCCCGAGCTTGGCCGGTCGAGAAGCCCGATGGTGTTCATCGCCGTCGACTTGCCCGAGCCGGAAGGGCCCATGATCGCCACGAATTCGCCCCGCTCGATGGTCAGGTCGACCCCGTCCAGCGCGCGCACCTCGGTCTCGCCGCTGCCGTAGACGCGCGTCACCTTGTCCAGCTGGATCAGCGGCGGGGCCATCTCAGCTTCCCGACTTCTGGTCGATGATGACAAGGTCGCCCTCGGCCAGCCCTTCGCCCGAGACCGCCGTCTTCCGCCCGTCGCTGTCGCCCACCGTGACCGGCACCTCGGTCGCGACGCCGCTGCGCAGGACCCAGACCGTCTCGCCGGATGCGGTGGTCCGCTCGATCTGCATCGGCCGCCGAGGCATGATCATGCCGACCAGGCCGCGACCACCGCCGCCGCTGCCGCTTTGCACCACCTCCTGCGGCGGCTCGAAGCGGACCGCGGCATCGGGAACCAGCAGGGTGTCCTTCACCACCGAAACCGCGATGGTCGAGGTCGCCGTCATCCCGGGGCGCAGGAGGCCCCGGCTGTTGTCCACCGACAGGATCGCCTTGAACGTCACCACGCCATCGGTCGTCTCGGGGGCGTAGCGAACGGATTCGATCACCGCCGGGAAGGACTGGCCGGGATAGGCATCGACGGTGAAGCTCGCCTCGTTGCCCACCGCGATCCGGCCGATATCGGCCTCGTCCACATCGACGCGCAGTTCCATCCGCGCGAGGTCCTCGGCCAGGGTGAAGAGGACCGGCGCGTTCAGCGACGAGGCGACGATCTGCCCCGGCTCGGCGGCGCGGTCCAGCACGATGCCGTTGATCGGCGACAGGATGGCCGAGCGGTCGAGATCGGCACGGGCTTCGGACAGACGCGCCTCGGCCAGCGCCACATCGGCCTTGGCGGCGGTCAGCGCGGCCTCGGCCTTGTCGCGCGCGGCTTCCTGCGTAATCAGGCTCAGCCGCGAGGACTGGCCGCGCTTGTCCAGCTCGCTCTGCGCATCGAAATAGGCGGCCGCCTCGCGCTGGACAGCCTCGGCCTGGGCCAGGCTGGCGCGGGCGGCGGCGAGCTGCGCCTCGGCGGTCAGCACCTGCGACTTGAGCTTGGTATCGTCCAGCCGGGCCAGCACCTGACCGACCGTCACCTGGTCGTTGTAGTCGACCTCGACCGAGGCGAGCGAGCCGGAAAGCTCCGACGAGATTTCGACCTCGGTCGTCGGCTGCACCGATCCGGTCGCCGTCACCGTCACGGTCACGTCGCCCCGGGTGACGGCCGCGGTCTCGTAGCTGACGGCAGCGGCTTTCGCCGTCCTGGCATACCAGTACCAGCCGCCCAGGCCCGCGATCAGAAGAACGGCCAACACCCACCACAGCCAGCCCCGGCGCGGCCGGTCTGCCTGCGCCAGGATTCTGGCCATCTCGTCGGTCGGGTCGGGCATGTGCAGGGCTCCGTGGTTTGCGGTCGCGCATCGGGACGGCCAGCTTGGCAGCTGTCGACGCGAGGTGCCATTCCTCATACGCGAGCGGCTCCGGTTTCCGTCGCGCCACAGGGAGGAAACCTGGTGGGCGGTGAGGGGCTCGAACCCCCGACATTCTCGGTGTAAGCGAGACGCTCTACCAACTGAGCTAACCGCCCGGACCTGCGCCGAAGTAGCGAAGCAGAGGGGCCGATGCAAGCCCGTTCAGGTCGGGCCCGAGGCGGGCGGATCGTCGGGATCATCGGCTGCGCCGCTAAGCCGCGCCCCGGCACCGACGCCCGCACCGGCACCCATTCCCATGCCCATCGCCATCCCGCCGCCTGCGCCCCCCTGGCCGCCACCGCCCCGGCCCCCGCCTTCGCGTCCACCCTTCGCCCCGCCGCTGCCCCCGCCCGGCCGGGTCGGGCCCTGCGCCGGGATCTCGACCCCGCCGGGGATCGGCGTCAGGTCCAGCGCGCTGCGGATGAAGGCGCGCAGCGAGGCGAC
>NZ_DAIQAT010000119.1:0-10579 GCF_036781545.1 Tabrizicola sp. | reverse complement strand
GGTCGATGGGCATCTTGTCCAGCATCCCCTTGCCCGAAAGCTGCAAGCCGTCGGTGTCGACCGCGACCTTCACCTCGGGCGCAGTCAGGATGCGCCCCGGCACAAGCGCGGGCGAGGTCAGGTTGCGGATCGTCCCCGCGACGGTGAAGCTCATCTCCTCGAACGGGATCTTCGGCTTCATCGGCATCACGATCGTCGCGGTCAGCTCGGCCCGCCCGTCGCCGAGGTTGTAGGGCTGTCCGGCCTTGGAGAAAAAGCTGAACGGCGGCTGGTCGAGAAGCGAGAGCGTGGCGGTCAGGCTGGCGGAGGTGACGAGGTCGACCTTCGCCGTCGCCGGGCGCTGGGTGATGTCGAGGATCTGGAACACCGTCCCGTCGGCCTCGATCCGCCCGCCCTCGGGGGCGATGACATGACCCTGATCCAGCGCGACGGTATAGGTCATGTTGTCGAGCGTGGCATGTCCGCGCCCGTTCAGGATCGGCGGCAGGGTGCGCACGAAGCGGACCTCGGTATCGGCGAATTCGTAGGCGAGGTTGAACTGCGGCTGCCCGCCGGGTTCCAGCCGCAGCGCGGCCTGCACATCGGACAGCTGCCCCTGGCCCACATTCTCGGCAAACCACAGGCGGGTCTTCGGCACGGCGGTCACCGGCCAGACCTTCAGAAGCCGCTCGGCGTCGATCTGGTTCAGCCGCACATCCAGCGCGCCGCCCCAGCCCGCCTCCTCGGCGCCGACCTGCCCGGAGAGGAGCAGGCGTTCGTCGCCTTCGGTGAGCGCCAGCTGGCCGATGTCCAGCCGGAAGGGCTGCAAACGGAGGCGCAGGTCCAGCGCGCCCCGGCCGAAGCGGATCGGCTCCTCGAACAGGCCCTCGGGGTCGACCATCACCTCGCGGAAGGCGATCTGGGCGACAATGCTGTCGGGCAGGGCCCCGGCGGGCAGCGGGCCGCCATCGGGCGCGAGCAGATCGCCATGACCCCTGGCCTTCAGGCGCAGCGAGGGGCTTTCGACGGACAGGTCCGCAAGCTCGATCCGCGCAGTTGCCGGGTCGTAGGCCAGCGACATGGCGGCGCGGTCAAAGCCGATGGGCCGTGCCCCCTTGCCGGGCGCGAGGCTGCCCGCGCCAAGGCTGAGCTGGGCGGTCAGGCCCGCGAAGTTGCCGTCCGCGCCCAGCCGGGCCTCCAGCGCCCCGGAGATGGGCGCATCGACGAAGCCGAGAAAGGCGAGCGGCGGGGCCATGGCGGCAAGGTCGGTCGCGGCGATGTTGTCGACCTTGGCGGTCAGGCGGGCGGTCTTTGCCCCCTTGTCGGAGACGACGGTCAGCACCGCCTGCGCAGGTTCGGTCCCGTCGAGGAGCGTCAGCCCCAGTTCGGCGGAAATCGCGGTTTCGCCGTTCTGGATGGCCAGCCGCCCGTCGCCCACCTGCCAGGTCCGCCCCGCCCGGTCGTCGGTCAGGACCAGCGTCAACCCCTCGGCCTCGATCCGGGAAAGCGAGGCCAGCGCGGGGCTGGCGAACAGGGTCTCCACCGCGGCCAGCACTTCGGACGAGCTTTTCGGCCCCGCCCCGTGCCCGTCGAATTCCAGGTCGATGCGGCCCGTGACATCGCGCCGGACCGCCAGCCGCGCGCCGGAGAGGCGGATTTCCGAGGGGCGGATCTTGCCGGTCAGGAGCGCCTTCGGCTCGAACGCCACCTGCGCCTCGGGCAGAGCCAGCAGCGAGCGGCCATTGCCCGCGATCAGGCGGATGTCCTCGATGCGGAAGCGGGGGACGAAGTCGGGGGCAACCGCCAGTTCCACGCCGCCCAGCGAGACCGCCGTGCCCTTCGGCAGCCGCGCGCCCGCCAGCCCCTCGTTCATCCGCGCCTCGATCTCGGCCACGGTCCAGGTCGGCAGGCTGAGCGCCTTGCCGGTATAGGCGAGCGTCAGGTAGCCGAAGGCCAGCGCCAGCACGACCAGCGTCAGGATCACCGTCAGGCTGATCCGCCCGCGCCTGCGCCCCCGGGGCCGCCGTTCGGCGCGCGAAGGGGCGGACGGCAGCGGATCGGTCAGGATCAACGGCTCCGGTCGCCCCGGCGCGGCAACGGGGAGATGCCCGTCTTCCATGCCCGCCGACTGGTCGTTCATCTAAGCCTGGCGCCCCGTTGCAAATGTCCCCACCCCCAAACCGGGGGTGACGCGCGCTGTCCCTGCCTTTATCTTTGCGCGAAGGCAACCAGATGCCTAGTCACAATGCAGCACAAGGCAAGGAGCCGCGCATGATTTCCGAAGGACAGACCGCCCCCGATTTCACCCTGCCCCGCGATGGCGGCGAAACCGTGACGCTTTCGGCGCTGCGTCCCGGCAAGGTGGTGCTGTATTTCTACCCCAAGGACGACACGCCCGGCTGCACGCTGGAAGCACAGGACTTCAACGCGCGGCTGGCCGATTTCGCGGCGGCCGGGACGACGGTGATCGGCGTCTCGAAGGACAGCGTGAAAAGCCACGACAAGTTCTGCAAGAAACACGGTCTCGGGATCGTGCTCGCCTCCGACGAGACGGGGCATGTGTCCGAGGATTATGGCGTCTGGGGCGAGAAGAGCATGTATGGCCGCACCTATATGGGCATCGAGCGGACGACGGTGCTGATCGACGGATCGGGCAAGGTAGCGAAGGTCTGGAACAAGGTCAGCGTCAAGGGCCATGCCGACGAGGTCCTGGCGGCGGCGCGGGCGCTGTGAGGCAGGGCGCAGACCGGGTTCCTTCCCGAAAACCGGCAAAGGTCGCCGAAGACTTTTGGGGAGCCTGGGAATGACGCAAAGCCTGGCGGCGATGGCGGTCGAGGTCCTGACGACCGCCGATGGCCGCGCCAAGACCGCCCTTGGTCGCGCCCATGCCGCCCGCTGGTTCGCCGCCCGCGCGGCGGGCCAGCCGCTGCCCATCGGCCAGGCGGTGCCTCCCTTGCGTCCTGCGCGGCCGGAAAAGCCGGACCTCCTGTCGCCGAAAGATGTCCCCCGCCGCCGCCCCGGCTCGCCCGAGGGGCGGATCGCACTTCTCCATGCCGTCGCCCATATCGAGCTGAACGCCGTCGACCTGCACTGGGACATCATTGCCCGCTTCACCGGCCAGCCGATGCCGCTTGGCTTCTATGACGACTGGGTGAAGGCCGCCGACGAGGAAGCCAAGCATTTCAACCTGATGTGCGATTGCCTAGAGGCGATGGGCAGCCATTATGGCGCGCTGCCCGCCCATGCCGGCATGTGGCGGGCGGCTGAGGACACGGCCAACGACCTGCACGGCCGCCTCGCCGTGGTGCCGATGGTGCTGGAGGCGCGCGGTCTGGACGTCACCCCCGGCATGATCGAGATCTTCCGCAAGCATGGCGAGACACAGGCGATCGAGGCGCTGGAGGTGATCTACGCCGAGGAGGTGTCCCACGTCGCCTACGGCTCCAAATGGTTCAACTGGCTCTGCGGTCGTGACGGGACCGACCCGAAAGAGGTGTTCCACGCCCTCGTCCGCCGCTATTTCCACGGCCAGCTCAAACCCCCGTTCAACGAGGAGAAGCGCGCCGACGCAGGCCTGCCGCCCGACTTCTACTGGCCGCTGGCCGAAGATGCCGGATGATCGGCGGTTTCTTGCCGATGAAAACCCTCCACCGCGCGGAAAAACCCTGGATATGGTCAAAATCGTTGCGACCCTGAAACAGGGTGGATAATCAGGTCCGAGCCCGGGGCCGGAGGCCTTGGGGTGACGTAGCGAAGCCCCTGCCAAGGCTATGAACGGATGACCCCAACGTGCTGAATCGTCTCGCCTATCGGTTCCATCAAAGCCTGGAACGGCACTTTCCCGAACAGCGCCTGTTCCTGAAGTCCGACACCGAGACCCGGTTCATCCGCCTGCGCCCCGCCACCCAGATCATCGCCCTCGTCGGCGGCACCCTGGCGTTGGCCTGGACCATCGTCGCCACCGCGCTGATCATGATGGACAGTATCGGCGCCGGATCGGCGCGGGAACAATCGGTCCGCCAGCAGGCGCTTTACGAACAGCGGCTGAACGCGCTCTCGGTCGACCGCGACCTGCGCGCCGAAGAGGCGGCCCGCGCCCAGGAACGCTTCAACATCGCGCTGACCCAGGTGTCCGAGATGCAGGAGCGGCTTCTCGCCTCGGAAGACCGCCGCCGCGAGCTGGAAACCGGGATCGAGGCGATCCAGGACACGCTGCGCGAGACGATCAAGGACCGCGACCAGGCCCGCGGCGAGGCCGAGCGCGTGACGCTGGCCCTGAACAGCCAGTCCGGCGTCGCGACCGAGATGGGCCATGCACAGGACACGCTCGCCACGCTGGAATTCCTGACCAGCGCGCTTGGTGATGCCGCCGAAGAGCGCAACGAGGTGATGGCCAGCGCCGAGGAGGCGCGCGAGGAAGCCCAGCTGATCGCCGACGCCAAGGAAGCGATGGAGATGCGCAACGACGCGATCTTCACCAAGCTGGAAGAGGCGCTGACCGTCTCGGTCGAGCCGCTGGACAAGATGTTCCGCGAGGCCGGCATGTCGCCCGACGACCTGATCGGTGCGGTGCGCGAGGGCTATTCCGGCCAGGGCGGACCGCTCACGCCGATCTCGTTCTCGTCCTCGGGCACGGCGCCCTCGCCGGAAGAGCTGCGGGCGAACGCGATCCTGACCGGGCTCGACAAGATGAACATGTACCGCATCGCCGCCTTCCGGCTGCCCTTCGCGATGCCGGTCCGCGAGGCCGTCCGCTACACCAGCGGCTTCGGCAACCGCAACGACCCGTTCAACGGCAGCACGCGGCGGCACGAGGGGCAGGACATGGCCGGTGCCTACGGGACCGCGATCTATGCCACCGCCGACGGCACCGTGACCTATGCCGGCTGGGAAAACGGCTATGGCCGCCTGATCAAGATCAAGCATGACTTCGGCGTCGAGACGCGCTACGGCCACCTATCCGGCATCCGGGTCGAAGTGGGCCAAAGGGTCTCGCGCGGGGACCGGATCGGTGATATGGGCAATTCGGGACGGTCCACTGGCACGCACCTGCACTACGAAATCCGCCTGAGCGGGACCGCGATCAATCCGATGACCTTCATAAAGGCAGCGAAGAATGTTTTCTAAAAGCCGCATCAACGAGCCGGGCCCCAAGGCCGAGGCCGAGAAGCCCAAAGCCCCGGAGAGCCCGATGACCAAGCCCAGCATGGACTTCACCCCCACCGCGCCGAAGGGCAAGGCCGGGGCCTCGGTGCTGTCCTCCGACCTGACGGTGGTGGGCAATCTGCGGACCACGGGCGACATCCAGGTCGAGGGTACGGTCGAGGGCGACATCCGCGCGCATCTTCTGACGGTCGGCGAAAGCGCCACCATCCGCGGTGAGATCGTGGCCGACGACATCGTCGTCAATGGCCGGGTGATCGGCCGGGTGCGGGGCCTGAAGGTGCGCCTGACCTCGACCGCGCGGGTCGAGGGCGACATCATCCACAAGACCATCGCCATCGAATCGGGCGCGCATTTCGAAGGTTCGGTGCAGCGTCAGGAAGACCCGCTGGCGAACGGTCGCCCCGCCGGAGCCGTCCGCATGGATGCGCCCGCCGCCGCAAGCGACGCCGAGTAACCCGTCTCCGCCATGACCATCCTGCGGGCATCGGAGGGCACTCCGGTGCCCGTTTCCTTCTGTGCCGACGCCGACCGCCGGGTGATCCTCTGGGCGGCGATCCTGGCCTCGTCGATGGGGTTCATCGACAGCTCCGTCACCTCGATCGCCATGCCCGCGATGCGGCAGGCGCTGGGGGCCAGCCTGCAACAGGCGCAATGGATTAACGCGGCCTATCTGCTGTCGCTCTCCTCGCTGGTGCTGGTGGGGGGCGCTGCAGGCGACCGCTTCGGCATTGCCCGCATCTTCTCCCTGGGGATCATGGTCTTCGTCGCGGGCTCGCTCGCCTGCGCCGCGGCGCTGACGCCCGACCTGATGATCGCCGCCCGCGCGGTCAAGGGGGTGGGGGCCGCCCTGATGGTGCCGGGGTCGATGGCCATGGTCTCGCGTGCTTACCCGCGTGCCGAACGGGGCCGGGCGCTTGGCCTTTGGGCGGCGGCCTCGACGCTGACCACGGCGCTGGGGCCGGTGCTGGGCGGCATGTTCGTCACCTGGGGCGGCGAGATCGGCTGGCGGCTGGTCTTCGCGCTGAATCTGCCGCTGGGCCTTGCCGCCCTATGGCTGATCCGGGGCCGCACGCCGGGCGATGTGGGCAAGCCCGGTGTCCGGGTCGACCTGCCGGGCGCGGGCCTCGCGACGCTTGGGCTGGGGCTGATGGCCTGGGTGCTGACCGACCCCTCCGCTTCGTCCTCGATCGCGCTGGCGGCGGTGGCGTGCCTTGTCGGCTTCCTTGTCTGGGAAAGACTGGCCCCTGCCCCGATGCTGCGGCTGGGCCTCTTCCGCAACCGGGTGCTGGCGGTGACGAACCTTGTCACCTTCGTCCTTTATTTCGCGCTGAACGGGGTGATGTTCTACCTGCCGATGACCGCCGTCTCTGCCTGGAAGGTCACGGCGCTAGAGGTGACGGCGGCCTTTCTGCCGATCTCGGTCCTCATCGGGCTTCTGTCCGCCCCTGCGGGGCGGATGGCCGACCGCTGGGGTCCGGGGCCGCTGATGGCGGCAGGGTCGGCGCTGGTTGCCTGCGCCTATGCCGGGCTTTCGGTCTTCGCGCCGCTGGGGGCATTCTGGAGCCATGTGGTGCCCTGCACGGCGCTGGCGGGTCTGGGCTTGGGTCTGGTCGTCGCGCCGCTGACGGCGGCGGCGATGCAGGGGGCCGAGGATGGTGAACAAGGTGCGGCCTCGGGCGTCAACAACGCGGTGGCGCGGGTGGCCGGTCTGATCGCGATCGCCCTGCAGGGCCGGGTTGCGGCGGCGGCCTATGGCCCCGGTGCCCCGGGCTTCGGCCTGCCGGGCGACAGCGCGGCGCATCTGGCGGCGACGGGCGCGGCCTTCGGCACGGTGGCGCTGATCGCGAGCCTCATGGCGGCGCTGGCGGCAGCGCTGGCGCTGCTGGTCAATCGCCCCGTCAGATAATTGTCGTCAGGTGATCGCCCGGCGGTAGAGGTGCCAGCTGGCATGGCCGAAAAGCGGCAGCACCAGGAAAAGACCCAGGAACCCCGGCAGCATCCCCAGGAACAGGCAGACCGCGATCAGGGCGCCCCAGCCCAGCATCACGGCCGGATTCTCGCGCACCAGGGCGAAGCTGGTCAGCATCGCGGTGACGAAATCCACCTCGCGGTCCAGAAGCATCGGCAGGCTGACCACGGTCAGGCAGAAGAGCAACGTCGCGAAAGCGGCCCCCACAGCCGTGCCGAAGGCCAGCATCGTCAGCCCCTGCGGCGACAGGAACACGGCAAGCGAGGAGGAGACGTTGGTCATCACCGCATTGCCGAGGAAGAGGGCGAAGATCATATGCGACAGGAAGTTCCAGAACAGGAAATAGACCACGATCACCGCCGCGATGGCCGGGATCTGGCGGTCCTTCTGCCGGAAGATCACGCCAAAGATCTGACTGGCGACAAGGGGTTCGCCCGCCTCAAGCCGCCGGGAAATCTCGTAGAAGCCGCAGGCGATGAACGGACCCAGGATCGGAAACCCGGCGCTGGCGGGCAGTGTCCACCACAACTGGCCCTTCGCGGTCATCGCGAAGGCGATCAGCCAGCCGCCCAGCACATAGACCGCCGCGAAGGCCAGCCCCAGAAGCGGCGCCCGGCGGAAATCCTGCCACCCCAGCGCAAGGCTGGCGCGCAGGTCGGAGGCGTCGACCTCGTTGATCTCGGGGGCGGCGGGCGGATGGGTGACGCTCATGCGCGAAGCTTAGGCGCGGCGTCGCCCGTCAGGCAAGGCTGATCGTCAGGGCTGGTGCACCAGCAGCAGCGTCACATCGCCGAACACCGGATGCGGTTGCAGCAGGACAAGCGCACCGCGTTCGGTCCAGCGATACTGCACGGGGCGATCTTCAGTCTGGTGAACCATTGCCCGCCAGATCACATTGCCCGAAGGCAGTGCCAGCGCCAGAAGGATCGGCCCCGGCGCGCCATCGGCCAGTTGCAGCACGGCCAGTCTTCCGGCATCGGGCGACAGCACCGGCCGGGCAAACTCACGGTCATAGGTGCCCGGCGGATTGCCGATCAGCGTCCGCGCCTCCGATGCCCCGGCGCTTTGCAGCATCACGGATGACGGCATGCCGTCCCGGTTCCAGTCGGTCTTGACCACCATGTCACCCTGGTGCCAGCCCCGAACCCGGTCGAAAAGCGCGTCATAGAGCCACTCGCCATCGGGGATCAGCCCGCCCTCGGCGACAGCGCCGGTCGCAAGATCAATGCGGATCACCCCGACGCCGTCCAGCGTCAGCGTGACGAAGCCCTTGTCGAACGCTAGCCGGTTCTCGCCGAAGGCATCGGCAAGCGCTGTGACGGCCAGCCCCGTGCTGCGCGCCGTTTGCTGGCCCGCATCGTCAAAGACCAGCAGCTCCCGCGGCATAAGCGCATCGGTATCACTCGCGGAAGGCTCCGGCGGGGGCGCGACCAGCAGAACCGTGCCATCCGGCGAGAATTCGGTGGCTGCGGTCAGCGGCGGCTCTCCTGCCAGCGGGATCACCGCCTGCACGGTGCCATCCGGCAGCGACAGGTCCAGAATGACCAGCCGATCCGGATCACCCGGCCGCTGCTCGATCCCGGCAAGACGCAGCCGGTCGCCCAGCACCACCATCCCTCCCGAGGGGACAAACCCGCGCAGCTCTGCCGCCGCAAGACAGCCCGGCGCGGCGCTGATGGTTTCGCAGTCGACGGCGCGCCGGCCAATGTCGGCACCGGCGGGCAAAGCCAACAGGCAAAGCGCTATGACTGGAAGGATTGCCCGCATGACCCGCCCCGCTGTTCAGGGGAAAGCTTGCCATGCGCCCCGCCCTGTCACAACGGCGGGTATTCCGACGCCTCAGTCGACGTCGGCGAAGTCACCGCGCTTCTTGCCGCTCGCGTTCAGCGCCAGCGTCGCCGACATGAACCCGTCGAGGTCGCCGTCCAGCGTGCCCTGGGTGTCGCTCGTCTCGTGCCCCGTGCGCAGGTCCTTCACCATCTGGTAGGGCTGCAGGACGTAGGACCGGATCTGGTTGCCCCAGCCCGCATCGCCCTTGTTCTCATGCGCCTCGTTGATGGCCGCGTTCCGCTTGTCCAGTTCCTGCTGGTAGAGGCGGCTCTTCAGCGCCTTCATCGCGATGTCGCGGTTCTGGTGCTGCGATTTGAGCGAGGAGGTGACGACGATCCCAGAGGGGAAGTGGGTGATCCGCACGGCGGAGTCGGTCTTGTTGACGTGCTGGCCGCCCGCACCCGAGGACCGGAAGGTGTCGATGCGGATGTCCTTGTCCTGCACCTCGATCTCGATGTTGTCGTCGACCACCGGATAGACCCAGACCGAGCAGAAGCTGGTATGCCGCCGCGCCGCGCTGTCGTAGGGGCTGATCCGCACCAGCCGGTGCACCCCGGCCTCGGTCTTCAGCCAGCCATAGGCGTTCTTGCCGGAAATCTTGTAGCTGGCCGACTTGATCCCCGCCCCGTCGCCTTCGCTTTCCGACTGCAGCTCCACCGTGAAGCCACGCTTTTCCGCCCAGCGGACATACATCCGCGCCAGCATCGAGGCCCAGTCGCAGCTTTCGGTGCCGCCCGCGCCCGCGTTGATCTCCAGGAAGGTGTCGTTGCCGTCGGCCTCGCCGTCCAGCAGCGCCTCGAGCTCCTTCTCCGCGGCGAGCTTCACCAGATCGGCCAGGGCCTTCTCGGCCTCGGTGACGATCTCGGCATCACCCTCCATCTCGCCCAGCTCGATCAGCTCGACATTGTCCTTCAGGCCCCCGGCGATCAGCTTGTAGCCGGCCACCGCATCCATCAGCGACTGGCGGTCGCGCATCAGCTTCTGCGCCTTGGCCGGGTCATTCCACAGGTCGGGGGATTCGATCATCGCGTCGAATTCTTCCAGCCGGTGCGGCGCAGTCTCCCAGTCCATCCGCTGCGCCAGAAGCTTCAGGGTCTTTTCGATGGCTTCGACATTGCCTTGGGTTTCGGCGCGCATGGGTCGGTCCTGATGGGTTCTCGGGCGCGGTCATAAAGCGAAGGCCGCGTGCGGGCAAGGGCGGGTCCCCGGTCTATTCGGTGGCTCAGTACAACCCGCCCGAGGACACCGTGCCGAAATCGGCCTTCTTCGGCACGACCACCGTCTCGCCCTTCGAGTTGGTGACGGTCTTGCCCTGGTCCCCGTCGCCCTCGCCCTCGCCATAGGCGAAGAGCGGCAGGTTCTCGCCCATCGCGAAGCCGCCGTCGACCACCAGGCCCAGCCCGATCAGCGCGTCCTCGCCCTCGCGGAAGTATTCGGCGATCACGTTGTCGCCCGAGGCCGTGTCGGGCAAGGGCTGGCCGGTGAAGCGGTCGATCTTGCGGAAATAGCCGCCGGGCGGCACCTTGAACGCGCCGCCGCCGTATTTCTGGATCGCATCCTCCATGAAGTCCTGGAAGACCGGCACGCAGAGGGTGCCGCCGAAGGCGCTTTCGCCCAGCGTCTTCGGCTGGTCGT
>NZ_DAIQAT010000118.1:0-10708 GCF_036781545.1 Tabrizicola sp. | reverse complement strand
CAAGGCCGGCGTTAAGTCTTTGAGGCAGGTTTCATACAGGCAAGAAACCTATCGAGCAGTGAGTCATATATAGTCCCCTCTCCGCCGATGGCCAAGCTAAAAGTTTGAATTGCCACGATCTCCGTCCTAGTGTCCGCCGACACAACCGCCGGGAAGGGGAGCATCGGGGGATGATCGGGGAAAGCCGCGCCGTCTGGCGCAAGATCGGCCTCGCGGCAGCGCTGTCCGTCTTCGCCGCAACCGCGCAAGCCGAGCCTAAGCACGGCATAGCTATGTATGGCGACCCCGCCCTCCCCCCGGATTTTGTGTCCCTGCCCCAGGTGAACCCCGATGCGCCCAAAGGCGGAACCTACCGCTGGGGCGAGGCGGGCAGTTTCGACAGCTTCAACCCCTTCGTGACCAAGGGCCGCCCCGCGCTCGGCATCTCCACCCTTGTGGTCGAGACGCTGATGGGCCGGAATTACGACGAGCCCTTCTCGCTTTACGGGTTGCTGGCCGAATCGATCAACACCGATGCGGCCCGATCCTTCGTCGAATTCACCCTGCGCCCCGAGGCCCGATTCTCTGACGGCTCCCCCGTCACTGTCGCCGACGTGATGTGGTCGGTCGAGACGCTGGGGGTCGACGGCAACCCGCGCTATGCTGCCGCCTGGAAGAAAATCGCCAGGATGGAGCAGACCGGCGAACGCTCCGTCCGCTTCACCTTCAATGTGGAAGACCGTGAACTGCCGCTGATTCTCGGCCTGCGCCCGATCCTGAAGAAGGCGCAGTGGGAGGGGAAGACCTTCGCAGAAGCCACCATGGAGGTGCCCATCGGCTCCGGCCCCTATCTTCTCGCCTCCTCCGACCTCGGCGTGCAAGTCACCTACCGGCGCAATCCCGACTGGTGGGGCAAGGACCTGCCGTTCAACCGCGGCCAGTGGAATTTCGACGAGATCCGTTACGACTACTTCACCAATCCGCAGGCCATCTTCGAGGCGTTCAAGGGGGGCCAGCTTTCGGTCTACCGCGAGGCGAATGTGTCGAAATGGCTCTCCTCCTACAACTTCCCCGCCGTCCAGTCCGGCGCTGTAATCAAGGCCGAAATCCCGCATGGCCGCCCCTCGGGAATCGAAGGCTTCGTCTTCAACACCCGCAGGCCCATTTTCGCCGACTGGCGGGTGCGCGAGGCGCTGATCCTCGCCTTCAACTTCGAGTTCATCAACCAGACCCTGAACGGCGGCCTTCTGCCCCGCATCCCCTCCTATTTCGGCAACTCGACCCTGGGGATGGAACCAGGCAAGCCCGCCGAAGGGCGCGAACTGGCACTTCTCGAACCCTTCAAGGCCGACCTCCCCCCCGGCGCGATCGAGGGCTATGCGCTCCCCGTGTCGAACGGCGACCAGGCGAACCGCAAGAACATCCGCGCGGCGGCAAAGCTGCTGGAAGAGGCCGGCTGGACGGTGGGCGATGACGGCGTGCTGAAGAACGCCAAGGGAGAACCCTTCACCTTCGAGATCCTGCTGGTAACAGGCCAGGACGAACTGGCCTCGGCCGCCGAAGTCTATATCGAGGCGCTGAAGCCGCTCGGCATCACCGCCCGGCTGAACAAGATCGACGATGCGCAGTATCGGCAGCGCACCTCGGCCTATGACTTCGACATGACGCATTACATCCGCTCGCTGTCGCTGTCGCCGGGCAACGAGCAACTGCTCTACTGGGGCGCGGGCGGCGTGACCGAGCCCGGCACGCGGAACTGGATGGGGATGAACTCCCCCGCAGCCGAGGCGATGATCGCCGCCATGCTGAAGGCACAGACCGCCGAGGACTTCACCGCCGCCACCCGCGCGCTGGACCGGGTGCTGACCTCGGGCCGCTACGTGATTCCGATCTGGTACTCGGACGTTTCGCGCTTGGCATATGCCGCCAATCTCAAGTATCCCGAAAGGATACCGCTTTATGGTGACTTCATCGGGTTCCTGCCCGACATCTGGTGGTATCAGGCAAACTAGAAACGTGAGGTTCGAGCATGACGAAACTGGCCCTGCTGATCGCGGCACTTGCCACCCTGGCCGGATGCAACACCATCGCCGGTGTCGGCGAAGACATCTCCGGCGGCGCGCGCACGGTGCAGAACACCTTCTGACGGCCCTCAGACCGCGGCGGCTTCCGTCTCCGCCAGCGCCGGGCGCGGCTCCACCGCCCGCCCCTCCGGCAGGCGGATCACCGTGACCGAGCAATGCGCCTCGGCCACCACCTGCGCCGAGACGGACCCCAGATAACGCCGCGTCGTCGAATGGCCGCGCGCACCCATCATGATGTGGTCGACCTCGTTCGCCGTGGCATAGTCGATGATCGCCTGCCCCGGGTCCGGCCCCTCCAGCACGGTATAGGTCAGGCGGTGGTCGGGCAGGTCGATGCCTTCAGCCCAGGCCTTCAGCTGTACCAGCCGCAGCACATGCAGGTTGTTGCCCTGGTCGTCGGTCCCCTGGTCGATCCCGATCCGCGCCGTCTTGATTACGTTCACACAGGCGATCCGCGCGTCGGGTTCCAGAATCAGCATCCGCTTCACCGCGCGCAACAGAACCTCCGCCAGCCTTTCCCCCTGCGGCGACAGGTCCACCGCCACCACGATGATCGGCACCGACGCCACTTGGGCCGCGACGGAAGCCGGCGCGGCGAAGCGCCTGATCTTCCGCATCACCCGCCAGCGGTCGAAGACCTGCAGCCAGCCATCCCGCTTCAGCTTCAGCGCCCGCGCGGTTAGCGTGACCTGCTGCGGGTTCGACAGGTCGAACGCCATCTGCGCCGCCGTCTGGTAGCGCCGCATCGGATCGACCGACAAGGCCCGCAGGATGATCTCCTGAAGCCATTCCGGGATCTCGGGCCGGATGGCGCGGGGCGGCTCCGGGTCGCGCCACAGCCGCTTCCTGACCCCCCGCAGCGTTTCCGGCGTCCCCCAGGGGTTCCGCCCCGTCGCCAGCGCATAGAGCATGGCGCCGAGCGCGAAGAGGTCCGACCGAGGATCGTCGCGGCAGCGCAGGTATTGCTCCGGCGCGATATAGGGATAGGTCCCCATCGGGATGGTAAATTCCTCGGCCAGAAGGTCCGGCAGCTGGTCGTGGCGGGACAGCCCGAAATCCACCATCACCATCTCGCCGGTCTTCCGCTGCAGGAAGTTCTCGGGCTTCAGGTCCAGGTGGATCACATGCTGCCGGTGCAGATCCGCCACCGCCGCCACCATCCGCGCCGCGATCTCGATCACGTCCGACAGCGGCAGGGGCGCCTTCTGGAAGACCGGCAGAAAGGACCCGCCGTCGATCATCTCGGTCACGATATAGGGCATCACGTCGAAGCCCCCGGTCGCGATCACCTTCGGCACATGCGGGCCGGAAAGCCGCGGCATGATCATCTGCTCGACCTCGAAGCCCACGATGGTCGGGCCGTCGTATCCGTCGAGGATGGTCGGCACCTTCATCACCATGGGCAGGTCATGGTCCGGATGCGTCACCGCCCAGATCGTCGCGAAGCCGCCGGTGTGCAGCTTCTCTCCCAGCGTGAAGCCGTCGATCTGCAACCCCTCATGCGGACGTATCTGCATCATCGTCCCACCAGCAACCGCACGGCCAGCTCCTCCGGCAGCCCCGCTGCCCGCACCTTGCGCGCCGCGGCCGCCACGTCATAGGGCGTGCGGCGGAAGGTCAGCTCCGCCGTCCCGGTATCCACCAGCGCCCATCCGGCCTGCGCCACCCCGTCGCGCGGCTGCCCGACCGAGCCCGCCACCGCCAGCCACCTCCGGCTGGGCAGAAGCGGAATCGGCAGGCCGGTACGGAACGCCTGCTCCCGCACCATGCCCCCCAGATCACAACTCGCCAGCAAGGGCACATGCACATGCCCGCACAGGATCAACCGCGCCGTGGTCGCCCGGAACGAGGGTGTCGCCTTGGTGTCCGAGGTGACATAGCTCCACTCCTCCGGTCGGTTCGCCGAGGCATGGACGAAAAGCGCCCCCTCGACGTCCGCCGTCAGCGGCAGCCCGGCCAGGAAGTCCACCTGCGCCTCCCCCAGCCGGTCGCGCGTCCAATCCAGCGCCTTGCGTGCCAGCGTCGACATCGCCTCGCTCGCCCCCGAGGCGGCGTTGTCGTGGTTGCCGCGCACGCAGATCGCCCCCGCCGCCACAAGCTCGGCCGCCTTGTCGCAGCACCAGCCGGGGTCCGCGCCGTAACCGACGATGTCGCCCAGCAGCGCGATCCGATCCGCGCCATGCGCCGCCACATCGGCCAGCACCGCCTCGAACGCCTCGCGGTTGGCGTGGATGTCCGTCAGGACCGCAATCCGCATCCAGCCCCTCCCCTGACCGTTTCCCGAACCCCTAGCGTCATGCCCGGCCCGGGGCCATGAGCCAGATCAAACCAGCCTCATCACACCAGCGACGTGACCCACAGGATCGTCGCATCCTCCTCCGACAGGCTGATCACATTATGCCCCATCGCCGCGTCGTAGTAGGCACTATCGCCCCGGCGCAGTTCCACCGGCTCGTAGAATTCGGTGTAAAGCCGGATCACCCCGGTCAGCACATACAGGAACTCCTCGCCGTCGTGGCGCACCCAGCCGTCGAATTCGTCCATGTCCCGCGCCCGGATCGTCGCGCGATAGGGCAGCATCTGCTTCCGGGTCAGGCTGGCCGCCAGCAGCTCGTGCTCGTAGGTCACGGTCGCCTGCGCCTGCCCCTCGCCCAGCTTCGTCACCGCCATCCGGCCCATGACCTGCTGCTTCGAGGGCGGCGTGAACAGTTGCGGCACGCCGATCGACAGCCCCCCGGCCAGCTTCTTCAGCGCGTCATAGGTCGGGCTCATCTGCCCGTTCTCGATCTTCGACAGGGTGGACCGCGCAAGGCCCGCCCTGACCGCCGCCTCTTCCAGCGTCCAGCCGCGCGACCGGCGCAGCTCGCGCACGCGCTCGCCCAGGTTCAGGGGCTCGACATGCGCCTCTCCCCCGGCCTCGCGCGCCACGCGGATCATGCTTTTCGGATCGGTCAGCACCATACTCTCCGGATAGTCGAGCCATCCCCCGCTTGCAACCGCCGCGCAGGCTGCCTACCCCTTGCCCATGCTCTCCGAGATCGACACCCGCCCTTTCCTTGCGGCTCCCAAGGCCTTCAACCTCGCCGGCCATGTGCTGGCGCGCGCTGCCAGTCTCGATAAGCCGGCGCTGACGATCCTCCACCCCGACCGCGACGAAACCCTCTCCTACGCCGAACTCCTGCGTCTGACGCAAGGCTGCGCCACCGCCCTCCTGACCCTCGGCCTGCGCCCGGGAGACCGCATCCTCCTCCGCCTCGGCAATACGCTGGCCTTCCCGATCCTCTACCTCGGCGCCATCTGGGCCGGTCTCGTCCCCGTCCCCACCTCCGCCGCCCTGACCCGGGCCGAGATCACCAAACTCGCCGCCCTCGTCACTCCAAGCCTCATCGCCGCCGAGCCTAGCATCCTTCTCCCCGACCACCCGGCCCGCCGCCTCACTCCCGATCTTGCCGCATGGGCCAAGCTGCCCCCGGCCCCCCTCCACCTCGGCGACCCCGACCGCGAGGGCTATGTCGTCTTTACCTCCGGCACTTCCGGCACGCCGATGGCCGTCTCCCACGCCCACCGCGCCATTCTCGCCCGCCAGACCATGCACCGGCACTGGGAGGGCCTCACCGAAACCGACCGCCTCCTTCATGCCGGGGCCCTGAACTGGACCTACACCCTCGGTACCGGCCTCCTTGACCCCTGGACCTGCGGCGCCACCGCCCTGATTCCCGCCGCCGGGACGCCTCCGACCGCCCTTCCCTCGCTCCTGCACCGCGCCGAAGCGACGATCCTTGCCGCCGCCCCCGGCGTCTACCGCCAGATCCTGCGCGCCGAAGTCCCGCCACTCCCGACCCTCCGCCACGGCCTCTCCGCCGGGGAATCCCTGCCACAAGCGCTCCGCAACCAGTGGCGCAACCGCACGGGAACCGACCTGCACGAGGCCCTGGGCATGTCGGAATGCTCCACCTACCTCTCCGGCTCCCCCTCCCGCCCCGCGCCCGTAGGCGCCGCAGGCTATGTCCAGCCCGGCCGCCACATCGCCATCCTTGGCGACGACGGCCACCCCGTCCCGCGCGGGACAGCGGGAGAACTCGCCGTCTCCACCGCCGACCCCGGCCTCATGCGCGGTTATCTCGGCCACCCGCCCCCGCAAGGCGCATGGTTCCGCACCGGCGATGCCGCGACCATGGCCCCGGACGGCGCCATCACCCATCTCGGCCGCAAGGACGACCTCCTGAACGCGGGCGGTTTCCGCGTCTCGCCCGTGGAAATCGAAGCCGCCTTCCACGATCTTCCCGGCATCACCGCCTGTGCCGCGACCCAGGTCGAACCCGTGCCCGGCACCACGATCCTCGCGCTCTTCTACGAAGCGCCGTGCGCCATCGACGAGACCCTTCTGCACCAATGCGCCGAAAAGGCCCTTGCCCGCTGGAAGCAGCCAAGGCACTACCAGCGCCTCGATGCCCTGCCCCGCACCGGCACCGGCAAGCTGATCCGCAAGGCGCTCGCCGCCCGCTACAGGAGACCCGAATGACCCGCTCTGCAATCCGACTGGACATCTTCTCCGACCCGGTCTGCCCCTGGTGCTATGTCGGCAAGGCCAACCTCGACCGGGCGCTCGCGCAGCACCCCGACCACCCGTTCCAGATCCAGTGGCATCCGTTCCAACTGAACCCGGACATGCCGCCCGAAGGCGTGGCGAAGCGCGCCTATCTGGAGGAGAAGTTCGGCGGCAAGGCCCGGGTCGACGCTGTCCATGACCGCCTGCGCGAGGCTGCGAAGGCAGCCGGTGTCGACATGGATCCCGACAAGCCCCAGCGCATGCCCAACACGCTGAACACCCATCGCCTGATCCACTGGGCCGGGATCGAGGGCGTGCAATCCGCCGTCGTCACCGCCCTGATGCGCGCCTATTGGGTCGAAGGCCGCGATATCGGAGACCTTGAAACCCTTGCCGACATCGCCGGGGAAAACGGCATGGACCGTGAGGCCACGCTCCGCCTCCTGCAATCCGACGCCGATGCCGACGACATCCAGGCCCGCGACCAGGATGCCCGCCGCAAGGGCGTGAACGCCGTCCCCACCTTCCTGATCGCCCAGCAATACGTCGTTTCCGGCGCCCAGCCGACCGACACCTGGGACAAGGTCATCGCAGAAATCTCGGGGCAGGCCGACAAGTGACCGACAAGAAAATCTCCCAGACCGAATTCGTGGCGCTTGTCGCCATGCTCTTCGCCACAATTGCCATTTCCATCGACGCGATGCTCCCCGCCTTGCCGGAGATCGCGGCCACCCTCTCGCCCGAGGCGCCCAACGCCGCGCAGCTGGTGGTCACCAGCTTCGTGCTCGGCATGGGGATCGGTACGCTCTTCACCGGCCCGCTGTCCGACACCTTCGGCAGGAAGCGGGTGATGCTCGTCGGCTCCGGCCTCTACGCCCTGGCCGCGCTGGCCTGCTACTTCGCGCCCTCGCTCGAAATCCTCCTTGCCGCCCGCCTCCTGCAGGGTCTTGCCGCCGCCGCACCCCGCACCGTCTCCATCGCCATGGTGCGCGATCTCTATTCGGGGCGCGAGATGGCCCGGATCATGTCCTTCGCGATGATGATCTTCACCCTCGTCCCCGCCATCGCCCCCCTGATGGGCCAGGGCATCATCGCCCTCGGCGGCTGGCAGTCGATCTTTCTGGCCTACATCCTCTTCTCCGGCCTCACCATGCTCTGGCTCGGCCTCCGCCAGCCCGAGACCCTGCCGGACGACAAACGCCGCCCGCTGCATCTGGGCAACCTCTGGGCGGGCACCAAAGAGCTCTTCACCCATCGTATCATCCTGGTCTCCACCATCCTGCAGACCCTGACCCTGGCCGCGCTTTTCGCCACGCTCTCCAGCCTGCAAGGCATCTTCGAGCGCCAGTTCGACCGGGCCGAAAGCTTCCCGCTCTGGTTCGCCCTGATCGCCGTGGTGTCGATGCTGGGAAGCCTGCTCAACAGCCGGGTGGTGATGACCCTCGGGATGCGCCGCGTGCTGCGCCGGACCTATGCCGCCGTCTTCGCGCTTTCCTGCCTGGCGCTTGCCCTCCTTGGCACCGGCACGCTCAGCGGCACCCCGGGCTTTGCCTTCCAGATCCTTTGGTGCATCAGCCTCTTCTCGATGATGGCGCTGACCATGGGCAACCTCAACGCGCTCGCCATGGAGCCGGTCGGCCATATCGCTGGCCTTGCCGCCTCGGTCATCTCTTCGGTCGCGACCGTGTTCTCCGTCGCCCTGGCGATCCCGGTGGGCCTCGCCTTCGACGGCACCTCGACCCCTCTCCTCGTCGGCACCGTGGTCCTGATCGGCCTTGCCCTCATCCTGTCGCTGAAGACCCTGGGCGAGCCGCGAAGCTAGGCCTTCCGGCCCGCCTTCACCACCTCGGCCAGGTCGCGGGCAATGGCGAAGGCGCCCTTGATCCGGTCGGATTCGGTCTTCATCTCGCCCTGCAGCACGATCTTGTTGCCGTTCACCCGTGCCGCGGGGCCCTGCGCCTTCAGGAAGTCCACCAGCCCCGCTGGATTGGCGAACTTGTCGTTGTGGAACTGGATCGTCGCCCCCTTGGGGCCTGCGTCCAGCTTCGCGATCCCCGCCCGCTTGGCCATCGCCTTGATACGGACGATCAGCATCAGCGTGTTCACTTCCTTGGGCAGCGGCCCGAACCGGTCGATCAATTCGGCCGCAAAACCTTCCAGCTCCACTTTCGTGGTCAGCGAGGACAACCGCCGGTACAGGCCCAGCCGGATGTCGAGATCGGGAATGTAGCTCTCCGGGATCATCACCGGCACGCCCAGGTTCAGCTGCGGCGACCAGTCGTCGTCGATGGCCGACAGCCCCTGCAACTCGCCGGATTTGATCTTGGCAATCGTCTCCTCCAGCATGTGCTGGTACAATTCGTAGCCGACTTCCCTGATGTGCCCCGACTGCTCCTCGCCCAGAAGGTTCCCCGCGCCCCGCAGGTCGAGGTCGTGGCTGGCAAGGTTGAACCCGGCGCCGAGGCTGTCGAGGCTGCCCAGAAGCCTCAGCCGCTTCACCGCCTGCGGCGTCAGCGGCGCGCGGGGCTTCGTCGTCAGGTAGCAATAGGCCCGCGTCTTCGACCGGCCCACCCGCCCCCGGATCTGGTACAACTGGCTCAGCCCGAACATATCCGCCCGGTGGACAATCATGGTATTTGCCGTGGGAATATCCAGCCCGCTTTCAACAATCGTCGTCGCCAGCAGCACGTCGAACTTGCCGTCGTAGAACTGGTTCATCCGATCATCCAGATCGCCCGCCGCCAGCTGGCCATGGGCGATGACATAGCTCGCCTCAGGCACATGGGTTTTCAGGAAGTCCTCGATGTCGGGCAGGTCGGCGATGCGCGGCACGACATAGAAGCTCTGCCCCCCGCGATAGCGTTCGCGCAGGATCGCCTCACGGATGGTGATCGTGTCGAATTCGGAAACATAGGTGCGGATCGCCAGCCGGTCGACCGGCGGCGTCGCGATGATCGACAGGTCGCGCACCCCGGTCAGCGACAGTTGCAGCGTCCGCGGAATCGGCGTCGCGGTCAGGGTCAGCACATGCACCTCCGACCGCATTTCCTTCAGCCGTTCCTTGTGCGCCACGCCGAAATGCTGCTCTTCGTCGATGATCAGCAGGCCCAGCTTCTTGAACGTCACCCCCTTCGCCAGCAACGCATGGGTGCCGACAACGATGTCCACCGATCCGTCCGCCATGGCCGCACGGGTGGCATTGGCATCCTTGGTGGAAACAAACCGCGACAGGGGTCTGACCGATATGGGAAATCCCCGGAACCGCTCGGCAAAGCTGCGGTAGTGTTGCCGGGCCAGCAGCGTCGTCGGGCAGATCACCGCGACCTGCATCCCGGACAAGGCCGCCACGAAGGCCGCCCGCATCGCGACCTCGGTCTTGCCGAAACCCACGTCGCCGACAACCAGCCGGTCCATGGGCGAGCCCTTCTCCAGGTCCGCCACCACATCGGCGATGGCCGCCAGCTGGTCATCGGTCTCCTGATAGGGGAAACGGGCCGCGAAGGCCTCCCAGATCGAATGCGGCGCCTCCAGGATCGGCGCGTGGCGCAGGGCGCGTTCCGCCGCGACCCGCATCAGCCGGTCGGCGATCTCCTTGATCCGCTCCTTGAGCTTCGCCTTCTTCGCCTGCCAGGCCCCCCCGCCCAGCTTGTCGAGCAGCCCCTCCTCATGCCCATAGCGGCTGAGCAGTTCGATGTTCTCCACCGGCAGGTAGAGCTTCGCATTCTCGGCATATTCCAGCATCACACAGGCATGGGGCGCGCCCAAGGCCGTGATCGTCTCGATCCCCAGATAGCGCCCGACCCCATGCTCGACATGCACCACCAGATCGCCCGGTGACAGGGTATCGACCTCGCGCAGGAAGTTGTCGGCCTTGCGCTTGCGGCGCGGCTTCGCGGTCAGCCTTTCGCCCAGCACGTCCTGCTCGCTGATCCCCGCCAGCCCGGGCGCCACGAAGCCCGCTTCCAGCGGCCAGACGACGAGGAAGAGACCGCCCTTCCCCTCGGGCACCTCGCGGAAATCGGCGATCTCGCGTGCGCCGGTCAGGCCGTTGTCGGCCAGAAGCCCCTTCAACCGCTCCCGCGCGCCCTCGGACCAG
>NZ_DAIQAT010000117.1:0-10717 GCF_036781545.1 Tabrizicola sp. | reverse complement strand
CGCGTCAGCTGGCCTCTTCCTCCAGGTTCAGCTTCATCTCCAGAAGCACCTGCTGGATCGCCAGCGTTTCGCGCAGAAGCCGCTTGGCTTCGTTGATCGAGATCTTCCCGTCGCTGATCGCCTGATTGTATTCCGCCATCAGCATCCCGAAGCGCTGCGCCAAGGCGACCACATCCTGGTTCACGCCAGAGGAGGTCGCATTGCGCTTCTCGCCGTTGTAGGACAGCGTGATCCCCCGCAGATCGGCCAGCGCCGCCGTGACATGCGGGAAGCGGCTGGACGCTTCCAGCTGGGCCACCACGTCGATGGGCATGAAGCGGTCGTCGTGCTCGTCGCTTTCCGAATAATAGCGCCCGAGCGTCGCCTTCGACTTGCCCGTCATCTCGCAAGCGGCCTCGATGCCCACGTCCTTCACCAGGGCCTCGGTATGCTTTTTCAGGTAGGACGCTATCGACATCTGTCACTCCAATTGCCTGCCCCCACGTCAAGGCCGGGGAAACTCGAGATTTTTTTCCCATTAATCGGATGGGAACTCTTTGTCATGAATAAAGATGTTCCGGATGTCCGGAACGGTAGCGAGTGGCCGGTGTCCCCAGCACCGGCAAGGGTGGGGCCCGCCGCATCAGTCCGGAAACGGGCTGACGGCGGAGCCGACAAGCGCGGCGGGCCCGTGTCAGTGACAAGTGTGCGGCGTGATCCGCGTGTGAGTGTGTGTGTTTGGGCCCGCTTTCCCGCCCGCGTAAATGTTCCCGTCCGACACCGGGCCGCCTCCTGCCAGTCTTGCAGCGCGGCCCGGTGATCGGCTAGGGCTCGGCCATGGCCAAGCTCTATTTCCACTACTCCACCATGAACGCGGGGAAGTCGACCTCGCTTCTGCAGGCCTCGCACAACTACCGCGAAGGCGGGATGCAGACCTATCTGATCACCGCGCAATTCGACAACCGCGCCGGCAAGGGCCGGATCGCCAGCCGCATCGGCATCGGCGAAGAGGCGGATACTTTCGCCCCGGGCGAGGATTTGTTCGAAAAGCTGAAGGCGCGTTTCGAGGACGGCCCGGTTGCCTGCGTCTTCATCGACGAGGCGCAGTTCCTGTCCAAGCCGCAGGTCTGGCAACTGGCCCGCGCCGTGGATGACCTGGGCGTGCCGGTGATGTGCTACGGCCTGCGGGTCGACTTCCAGGGCAACCTCTTCCCCGGCTCGGCCGCCCTTCTGGCCTGGGCCGACGAGATGCGCGAGGTGCGCACGATCTGCCATTGCGGCAAGAAGGCCACCATGGTCATCCGCCGCGGCCCCGACGGGCGGGCGCTCAAGGAAGGCGAGCAGGTGGTGATCGGCGGGAACGAGACCTATGTCAGCCTCTGCCGCCGTCACTGGCGCGAGGCCGTGGGAGACGGGGCCGGCGACTGAACCGGCACTGGCCGGGCGATCAGCACGCCCGCCAGCACGATCAGAGACATGCCGAGAACCGCGATCCATGTCAGTTCTTCGCCCCAGAGCACGAAGCCCCAGGCGGCCGAGGCGGGCAGGATGACATATTCGAAGACCGACACCCGCGAGGCCTCGGCGATCTGGTAGGCCTTGACGATCATGCCAACGCCCAGAAGCGAGCCTGCGGCCTGAACGAAGGTCCACCACAGGAACTCGCCGGTGGGCCAGACCGGGCCGCGCTGCAGGAAACCCTCGGCCCCCTCGGGCACCGGCAGCGGGAAGGCCCAGAGCACGGCCATGCCGACCAGCCCGATCGCGCCGAGCACCCCGAAGAACCCGGCCAGGATCGTCTCGGCGCTTTCGCCCGCGCACCATTCGCGGGTGGCGATGTTGCCCATGGCGTAAAGCGCCCCCGAGATCACCGGCAGAAGCGCCGCGAAGGTCGCCCCCGACAGCGCCTCGGGACCGAGGACGAGGACCACCCCGGCAAAGCCCAGCACCACCGCCAGGATCTGCAGGCCCAAGATCGGGCGGCCATAGGCGAAGCGCTGGATCAGAAGGACGAAGATCGGCGCGGTGAAGAGGCCCGCCGCGACCTGCGCCACCGGCAGGAAGGCCAGCGCGCCGAAGTAGATCACCATCGCCGCGCCGTGGATCGTCGAGCGTGCCAGCACCGCCCCGGGCCGCCGGGGCCGTAGCTTCAGACCCAGCGGCAGCGCCACCAGCGCCAGGATCGCGAAGGCCATCGCCGTGCGGGTCGCATGGAACTGCCAGAGCCCGGCATCCCGCGCGATCACCCGGACATAGTTGTCGGTGAAGGCGATGACACAGGCATAGATCAGCACCGCGCCGAAGGCGGCGAGGGTACGGTTCGGGGCATGGGTCATCGGTCCGTCCGGCTGCATCGCCTGACTTGGCCCAAGAACGCGAGGCCGCGCCTGCCCGAACGCGACCTTCCGGGTCGCTGGCGTGCAAGCGAACCGGGTCATTGTCGCCGCCGTCGGGGGCGGGTAAGCTGCGGCAAAACAGGCAGAGACCCTTTCAGCCGATGACGGCGCTACGGAAGTATCAAAGGCTGGAATGCGGGGGCCTGTGGCGCGAGACGCCGCAGGACCAGCGGCGTGAGGTGCTGGTGCGCTTCGGCGATGCGACGCTGGTGCTTCTGGATCCGAAAAGCGGGGCCGCGGTCAGCCACTGGTCACTTCCCGCCATCGAGCGGATCAACCGGGGGCAGGAGCCGCCGGTCTTCGCCCCCGGCCCCGAGGCGCTGGAAAGCCTGGAACTGGACGATCCCGACATGATTGCCGCGCTGGGCACCGTGCGGCAGGCGGTGCAGGCGGCGACGGCGCGGCCCGGGCGGTTGCGCGGGGTGCTGCTGGGGGGAACGGCGGCGGCGGTTGTGCTGGCCGCCGTGATCTGGCTGCCCGGCGCGCTGGTCAGCCATACCGCCAAGGTCGTGCCACCCGCGCAGCGCGCCGATATCGGCCAGCGCGCGCTGGATGATCTGATCCGCGTGACCGGCGCCACCTGCAACGGCCGGTTGGGGCTGCAGGCGCTGGCCGCGCTGTCGGAGCGGGTCTTCGGCCCGGTCGACACGCCGATCCTCTACGTCCTGCCCGAAGGGGTGGAACAGCCGCTGCACTTGCCGGGGGATGTGATCATCCTGCCGCGCAAGCTGATCGAGCAAGCAAACGGCCCCGAGGCGGCGGCGGGCGCGGCACTGGTGGAACGCCTGCGGATGAAGGCGCGCGATCCCATCGTGCCGCTGCTGGAATATGCGGGCCTGCGTGCGACCTTCGAGCTTCTGACCACCGCCAGCCTGCCCGACACCGCGCTGAACGGCTATGGCGAGGCGATGCTGCGCGCCGCGCCGGTCGCCCTGCCCGATGCGACCGTGCTGGCGGCCTTCGAGGCCGCGCAGATCCCGGCGACGCCCTATGCGCTTGCCATCGACCCGGAGGGCGGGGCCACGGCAGGGCTGGCCACGAACGACCCCTACAAGGGCCTTGCGCCCTCGCCGCTGATCCCGGACGAGTCCTGGGTCGCGCTGCAGGGCATCTGCGGCGGCTGACGCTAGGGCCGGATCACCGTTGCCTCGGAAAACCCGGCCTCGCGCAGCGCATCGCGCGCCGCCGACGCGGCCTCGGCATCGCGGAAGGGACCGGCATAGACTGTGATCAGGGCCGCCTCGGCGCCCGCCACGCTGCCCCGGACAGTGCTGTAGTTCAGCCTCGCCAGATCCGCCTCGGCCCTTTCGGCCTTGGCCGCAGCCCCGTAGCTGCCGACCGCGACGAAATAGCCGCCATCGGTCCACTGACCGGCCTCGGCGCCCGAGGCACCGGCGGGCGGCACCGGCTGCACCCCGATCTCGTCAGCCACCGGCACCCGATGCCCCGAGGGCGGGTTGCCACAGACCGGCGCACCGTCGCGCGTCACCCGGGGAACCCAGACCACCTTGCCGCCGAACCCGGCGCGGACGAAGAGGCAGCCCTTGCTGTCGACATATTGCTGCCCGGCATAGCCCGCGGGGGGCAGTTCGGCGGGCTTAACCGGCTCGGCCGCGGCGGGCAGGGCTGCCAGCAGCAGCGCAATAGCCCCGCCCCGGATCATTTGGTCCCGAACATCCGGTCCCCGGCATCGCCCAGGCCCGGCACGATATAGCCGTGGTCGTTCAGATGGCTGTCCACCGCCGCGGTGACGATCGGCACATCGGGATGCGCCTCCTTCATCCGGGCGATCCCCTCGGGCGCGGCCAGGAGGCACAGGAAGCGGATCTGCCGCGCGCCCGCCTGCTTCAGCAGCGACACCGCCGCCGCGCTGGAGTTCCCCGTCGCCAGCATCGGGTCGACCACGATGGCGATGCGGTCCTCCATATGGTCGGGCAGCTTGTTGTAGTATTGCACCGGCTGCAGCGTGTCCGGGTCGCGGTAAAGGCCCACGAACCCCACTCGCGCGGCCGGGATCAGCTCCAGAATTCCGTCCAGAAGACCGTTCCCCGCCCGCAGGATACTGACCAGCGCCAGCTTCTTGCCCTCGATGGCGGGGGCGTCCATCTCCTCCAGCGGCGTCTCGATCCGCTTGGTGGTCATCGGCAGTTCGCGCGTGACCTCATAGGCCAGAAGCAGGCTGATCTCGCGCAGGAGCTTGCGGAAGCTTGCCGTCGAGGTGTCCTTCTCGCGCATCAGCGTCAGCTTGTGCTGGACCAAGGGGTGCGACACGACGGTCAGGTGTTCCAGCATGTCAAATCTCCAGCTTCTTCGCGATCCTTGCCTTGGTATCCGCATCGCAGAAGGCCGCGTCAAGCGACTGCCGCGCGATCCGACGGAATTGCCCCTCGTCCCAGTCGAAGGCGCGGTGCAACTCCTCGTATTCCCGCGCCATGGTGGTGTGGAAGAAGGGCGGATCGTCGGTCGAGACCGTGACCTTCACGCCCCGCCGGTCGAGTTCCGCGATGGGATGGTCGCGGAAGGTGGGATAGATGCCCAGCGTCACATTCGATCCCGGGCAGACCTCCAGCACGATTCCCTTCTCGGCCAGTTCGTCCACCAGCGCGAGGTCCTCGATGGCCCGGACGCCATGGCCGATCCGCTCCACCTCCAGGTCGCGCACCGCATCCCGCACGCTTTCGGGCCCGCCCCATTCCCCGGCATGGGCGGTCAGCCGCAGCCCCGCCTCGCGCGCGCAGTCGAAGGCCCAGCGGAAATCCTTGGGCGCGCCGATCTTCTCGTCCCCCGCGATACCGAAGCCCACGATCCAGTCCCCCGCCGTCTCCGCCGCGCAGATGGCGGTCTCGCGCGCCTTGTCGGGGCCGAAATGCCGGATGCAGGTGATCACACCGCGCAGGGTGATGCCCATCTGCCGCTCAGCCTGGTCGGCGGCCTCGCGCATCGCATGCAGGTATTCCCGCCAGGCACCGACATCCCGCCCGCCGCAGAAATCGGGCGAGAGGAAGGTCTCGGAATAGACCACGCCGGAGGCTGCCGATTCCTCCAGCACGGCGAGGGTCAGCCGCGCGTAATCCTCCGGCGTCTGCAAGGCCGAGGTCGCCGCCTCATAGACCTTCAGGAAGTCCCAGAAATCCTTGTAGCGATACTGCCCCCGCTCATCGAAGATGCCGGATATGTCCAGATGCTTCTCCTGCGCCAGCCCCCGGATGAAGGCAGGCGGTGCCGCACCCTCCAGATGCAGATGCAGTTCGACCTTCGGCAATCCGCTCACGCAACGCTCCTGATGTCTTCTGTTTCCAGATATCCCGGGGTCCGGGGCAGTGCCCCGGGGTTTGTCACAGAAAGCTCCGCCCCGGCCCCTCTGCCGCGACGCCCAGACGCGCCGCTATGCTGGCCCCCACATCGACATATCCGCAGATCCCGATCTCCCGCAGGCCGGTGCCCCAACCCGTCACCGGCACCCGTTCACGGGTATGCTCGGTGCCCCGGAAGGTCGGATCGTTGCCATGATCGGCGGTGAAGATGGCAAGGTCGCCGGGCCGCAGGTTGGCGAAGAACCGCGGCAGGCCCGCGTCGAACCATTCCAGCGCGCGGGCATAGCCCGAGACGTCGCGGGGATGGCCATAAAGCGTGTCGAACTCGACGAAATTCGCAAAGGTCAAGGAGCCGGGCTCCGCCTCCGCCCCCAGCCGGACAAGATGTTCGAAAAGGTCAGCATCGGACTTGCCCTTCCACAGCTTCCCTATCCCGCGCATGGAAAAGATGTCGCCGATCTTGCCGATGGCATGGGTCGCCCGCCCTGCCCCCGCCACCCAGTCCAGAAGCGTCGGTGCGGGCGGGGCGATGGCAAAGTCCTTGCGGTTCGAGGTCCGCTTGAAATCGCCGCATTCGCCGGTGAAAGGCCGCGCGATGACCCGGCCCACCTTGCGGGCGTGCAACATGGGGGCAAGGTCGTGGCAAAGCTTCAGCAGGCGCTCCAGCCCGAAGGCCTCTTCATGCGCGGCGATCTGGAAGACACTGTCCGCGCTGGTGTAGCAGATCGGCCAGCCGGTGCGCAGATGCTCTTCGCAATGCTCGGCGATGATCGGCACGCCCGAGGCATGGCAGTTGCCGAGGATGCCCTCGGTCCCCGCCAGACGGCAGACCTCGGCCACGATGTCGTCGGGGAAGGCCGGGATGGTGTCGGGGAAATAGGTCCAGTCCCAGGGCACCGGCACGCCCGCCAGTTCCCAGTGTCCCGACGGCGTGTCCTTGCCGCGCGACACTTCCGTCGCGGCCCCCCAGAGCCCCTCGGGCACCGCATCCAGACCCGGCGTCGCCGCGCCCGAGGCCAGCCTTATCGCCGCCCCCAGCCCCAGCCGGTCGAGGTTCGGCATCTTCAGCAGGCCGGAGCGGCCCTGTTCGGCCCGCCCCTCGGCACAGGCCTGCGCGATATGGGCCAGCGTGTTCGACCCCTCGTCGCCGAAAGACGCCGCATCCGGCGCACCGCCGCAGCCCACGGAATCCATCACGATCAGAAAGGCCCGACCCTTTGCGTTGGACATCAGCCGATCCTCTTCTGTATCAGCGTCGGCTCTTCCGGCAGCTCGGGCACGATCCCGTAGGCCACCTGCACCGCCCTCACCGCCGCCCGCGCGGCATCTTCCGTCACCGCATGGACCATCGCCAGGGGAACGCCCTCTCCGGTCTCCTCACCGATCCCCGCCAGATCCGACAGCCCGACCGAAGGGTTCACCCGGTCGCCTTCCCGCAGGCGGCCGCCGCCCAGATGCACCACCGCCTGCCCCAGCACCTCGCCGTCGATCCGGGCGACGAAGCCGTCGGCCAGCGCGGGCACCTCCATCATCACCGGGGCCGAGGGCAGCCGGTCCGGCCAGCGGTCGACGAAATCCGCAGGGCCGCCCTGAGCCACGACCATCCGCCCGAAACATTCCGCCGCCGCACCCGTTTCCAGCGCCTGCGCGATCCGCCCCTCGCCATCTGCCGCGTCCGATGCCAGCCCCGCCAGCGCCAGCACCTCGCCCCCCAAGGCAACCGTCACGTCCCACAAAGCCACGTTGACCGAGGTGCCGGTTAGCGTCTCCATCACCTCGATCACCTCCAGCGCATTGCCCGCCGCCGTCGCCAAGGGCTGCGACATGTCGGTGATCAGCGCCGAGGTCATGCAGCCCGCCCCCTGCGCCGTCTTCACCAGCGACCGCGCCAGCGCCTCGGCCCGTTCCGGCGTCTTCATGAAGGCGCCCGAGCCGCATTTCACGTCCAGCACCAGCGCCTCCAGCCCGGCGGCCAGCTTCTTCGACAGGATCGAGGCGGTGATCAGGTCGATGCTCTCCACCGTGCCCGACACATCGCGGATCGCATAAAGCCGCCGGTCCGCCGGGGCGAGGTCGGCCGACGCTGCCACGATGGCGCAATGCACCTCGGCCATCTGTCTGCGCAGGGCGCCTTCGGTCAGCCCCGTCCGGAACCCCGGAATCGCCTCCAGCTTGTCCAGCGTGCCGCCCGTATGCCCCAGCCCGCGGCCCGAGATCATCGGCACATAGGCCCCGCAGCAGGCCAGCGCGGGGGCCAGCAGCAGCGAAGTGCAATCCCCGATCCCGCCGGTCGAATGTTTGTCCACCACCGGGCCGGGGAGGTCCCAGTCCAGAACCGCGCCGCTGTCCCGCATCCCCCGCGTCAGGGCGACCCGGCCCTCCTCGGACAGGCCCTTCAACAGCACCGCCATCGCGAAGGCCCCCGCCTGGGCATCCGTCACCGCGCCGGAAGCAAGGCCCATCGCGAACCAGCGCAGCTCCTCGGCAGAGGGCTGGCCGCCGTCCCGCACCCGGGCAATGATGGCGCGGGCGTCGGTCACGCCCGGTCCATATGGGCGGCGGTGAAGACGCCCGGCAACAGGTCAGCCACCGTCATCACCTTTTCTTTGCCGTCGGTGGTGCAGAGCGTCACCCGCACCTCCTGCCCCGCAAATTCGGCGATCTTCTGGCGGCAGCCGCCGCAAGGGGGCACGGGATCGGGGCTGTCGGCGATCACCAGAACCTCGGCGATCCTTGTATCCCCGCTTGCGATCATCGCCGCGATGGCCCCGGCCTCGGCGCAGGTGCCTTCCGGGTAGGCGACGTTCTCGACATTGCAGCCGACATGCACGGCTCCGCTGGGCGACCGCAGCGCCGCCCCGACCTTGAACCGCGAATAGGGCGCATAGGCCCGCTCGCGCACCGCCGTCGCCGCCTCCAGAAGCGTCATCGCCCTCTCCCTGACCATTTGGTCAGAGTGTGGGGCCGCCCGCAGATTTCCGCAAGCCGGGTGTGTTCGTCGGTTGCCTTCGGCTGCTCCTCGCGGGCCTGGACCGACGAGAAGGCGAAGCCGGAGGAGGAGGCTACCTGTCCACCACCCGCGTCGGCGGATTGCCGGGCAGGGTCACCTCCAGCAGTTCCAGGTCGGCCGTCGCATCGGAATAGCGCGTGGCCATGCCGGGCGGGATCACGAAGGCATCTCCGGGAGACAGGCGGTAGGGGTCCTTGCCCTCGCCCTCCAGCGTCATCCCGCCGGTCATGACGAAGGTGAAAAGGATATCGCCGTCATGCACCGTCCAGGGCGCCGCCTGCCCGGTCGGCCGCGCCACCATGACCGAGGCCACGCCCTTCGTATTCTCGTTGATCGTCGTGTCCCGCGCCTCGAAGCCGGGGATGCGGAAGGGCTTGAATACCCCTTTCGACCCGATGTCATGGACGAACTTCTGCCCCTCCCATTCGCGATCCGGCCGGTAATGCGGAGTGGGCAGTTTCATCTCATGGTCGATCTCGGTCACATGCTCGGCCGGCACCCCGATCTCCACCACCTGCACGCCTTCGGAATGCAGCACCTTGTGGCGGATGGTCGGGGGCTGGATGAAGCAGTCTCCCGCATGGATGCGGCGGATATCGCCCTGATCCTCATACAGAACATCCACCCAGCCCGCGACGCAGAAGATCAGCTGGAAACCCACCTTATGGAAATGCACCATGTCCGGCACCGGGCCGTCGGGCACGCGGATATGGCTGGCGATCATCGCGCCGCCCAGACGGGTGGGGATCAGGTCGCGATACTCCATCCCCGCGCGACCGATCACCCACGGCGCCTGGTCGGCGAGGCGGCGCACCACGAAGGCATGCTCCGTCGCAGGCGTCACCACCGGCGGGTTCAACTCGTCGATCTCTACCTTTGTCCCGTTCGGCGCTGTCAGCGCCTTCGCCCCACCCGCAAAACCCGGATCGTCGGTCAGGATACGCAGCGTGCCGGGGGCTTCCGGCGCGTCCCTCTCGATCCGAAGGCGCACGCCGTGGCCGGACAGCACCGCGACCGAGGGGTTGTCGGCGGGAAAGATCATGTCCAGTCGGAAGCCCAGCGTCTTGGTGAAGAACGGCAGGTCGTTGCGCAACTCCTGCGTCGGCAGGCGGATTTCGGCGCGGATTTCGTCGGTCATCGGCAGTTCCCTTCAGACGATCAGGCCGGTGGCAAGGCCCCGGCGGTAGCTTTCCTCGGCATCGTAGATGAAGCGCAGCATCCGGTCCTGCGCGGCAAGGCTGTCGGCGCTGCGAAACGCGGCGAGCAGCGTGCGCAGCCCCGCAAGAATGGTCGCGCGTGCCTCCGGGTCGGGCAGGGTGGCGAAGCGCACCGATTGCACCTGGCCGGAGTAACGCTGGATCGACTGGCGCAGTTCCTGGTTCCTGACCGCGCCCAGCCAGCCGTTGCGAAAGCCCTCGGCCCCGCGGTGGAAGGCCGCCACGTCCGGCCCCGCGCCCTCGGCCAGTGCCAGCGCCGCGCCCATCGCGGCAAGGTCGCCCTCGCCCCGGTCGCGGGCCACGCCGGCAACCGCGTGCGGCTCCAGCAGGCGGCGCAGGACGAAGACCTCGGCGATGCGGTCGGGGCTCAGGTTCGGCAGGGCAAAGCCCCGGCTGGTGCTTTCCAGATAGCCTTCCGAGACGAGTTGCATCAGCGCCTCGCGCACCGGCATCCGGCTGACGCCCATCTCGGCGGCGATGGCATGGTCGACCAGACGGGTGTCCGGCGCGATCTCCCCCTGCAGGAGGCGAGAGCGGAGGAGGTCATGGATACGGGTGCGGTGGCTGGTGCGGGGCATAGGGGCGACTGGAGGCGTCGAGTAAAAGTATACTGTTTTTGGACAGAGTCCAGGCATATTCGCAGATATGCGTTAAATTTGGAGATTTATCCGCAAGATCTGTATACTTATATCCGACCCCGCTCCGGCACCTTCCCGCAAAGCCGAAAAACACTTGCTGGTTTTCATTGATTTCCATCGGCGGCAAATGCAGGCATTCTGCCACGGCAAAGCCGTGCGGACC
>NZ_DAIQAT010000116.1:7688-10807 GCF_036781545.1 Tabrizicola sp. | reverse complement strand
CTGGTCGACGAGGAGGAGCCGGACATCATCATCCTGGACTGGATGATGCCGAAGGTCTCCGGCATCGAGGTCTGCCGCCGGCTGAAGATGCGGCCCGAGACAAGGTCGATCCCGATCATCATGCTCTCGGCCCGGGCCGAGGAGGTGGACCGAATCCGGGGGCTGGAGACCGGGGCGGACGATTATGTGGTGAAACCCTATTCGGTGCTGGAGCTGATGGCGCGGGCCAGGGCGCAGCTCAGGCGGGTGCGGCCCTCGACGGCGGGGGTGGTGCTGGAGCATGAGGATATCCGGCTGGACCCCGAAAGCCACCGGGTCTACCGGGCGGACAAGGTGCTGAAGCTGGGGCCGACCGAGTTCAAGCTGTTGGTCACGCTGATGGAGCGGCCTGGGCGGGTGTTTTCCCGCGAGCAGCTTCTGGACCTGGTCTGGGGGCGGGACATCTATGTCGACACCCGGACGGTGGACGTGCATGTGGGGCGGCTGCGGAAGTCGCTGATGCAGCATGGCGGCGGCGATCCGGTGCGGACGGTCCGCGGGGCGGGCTATTCCCTGGGATAGGTGCCCGCGCGCGGGCGCTTCGCCGGATGACTTGAAATCAAGGGCTTAGCCGCGGGCGTTAAGGATCTGGCAACGCTTTTCCTTCCGGGCTTCCTGCGAAAATCCGGGTCTCAGAGCGAGCCCAAGAGCCGGTCCAGCGTGGTCAGAACCTGATCGACATTTGCCTGGCTGAACGGCAGCGGCGGGCGGATTTTCAGGCTGTCGCCTTGCGGGCCCGTGGAACTGATCAGGATATGATTGTCGCGGAGCGCGTTCACCAGACGGTTGGTGCGGGCCGGGTCGGGCGTGCCATTCGTCTGGATGGTCTGGCCGATGAAAAGGCCTGCGGCCCGGGTTTCGCCCAGAGCCTCATGGCGTCTGGCGAGGGAGCGGAGCCCGTCGGCCAGCGCGGCGCCGACGGTGGCGGCGTTCTGCTGCAGCGCCTCGTCGCGGATCACGTCAAGGACGGCGAGGCCTACCGCAGCAGCGACGGCATTGCCGCCGAAGGTGTTGAAATAGCGCGACTTTGCGCCGAACTCCGCAATGATTTCGGGCTTCAGGACCAGCCCGGCCAGCGGGTAGCCGTTACCCATCGGCTTGCCCATGCTGATCATGTCGGGGATGAGATCATGGCGCTGGAAGCCCCAGAAATGGCTGCCGGTGCGGCCGAAGCCGGGCTGGACCTCGTCGGCGAGGAAGAGGCCGCCGGCCTTGCGGATGGCGGCGGCGGCGGGGGCGAGGAAACCGGCGGGATCGGGGCAGACGCCATCGGAGGAGAAGATCGTGTCAACGATCAGGAGGGCGGGCCGGATGCCCTGCGCGGCCATGCGGTCGCAGGCCTGAGCCACGGCCTGCGCAAAGCCCGCCGCGATGCCTTGCGGGTAGTTCGCGGCGGAGGGGGCGGGGATCGGGAAGACGGTCGGGCCGGGGGCGACGGCGGGGCCGATCGACATCGACATCTCGGCGGTGGCGAGGGTGACGCCGTGATAGGCGTTGTCGGTGACGATGATTCCGTTCCCGCCGGTCGCGGCGCGGGCGATGCGCAGCGCGAGGTCGTTCGCCTCGGACCCGGTGCAGGTGAACATCACATGCGAGAGGTCGCGTGGCACCAGGGCGAGCAGCCGCTCGGCATAGGTGAGGATCTGCTCGTTGAGGTAACGGGTGTGGGTGGCAAGGGTGGCGGCTTGCCGGGCCATCGCCTCGACCACGCGCGGGTGGCAATGGCCGACGGAGGCGACGTTGTTGTAGCAGTCCAGATAGGCGGTGCCGTCCGGGGCGTAGAGGGTGACACCGTGGCCGCGCACCAGATGGACCGGGGTTTCGTAGAAGAGCCGGTAGGCCGGGCCGAGAGCTTCGGCGCGGCGTTCGGCGAGGGCCTGGTCGTCTGGGGAAAGATGGCCGGTTCCGGGGGTATAGGCGTTCAGCATCGTGGTCTGGCGGGTCATGCCGGGAGCCTTTCGCAGGCGTGAAGCAGCGCGCCGGTGAGCGCGGCGGGATCGGTCAGCGCGTCGAGCCCCGCGCGGGAGGTGGGGGCGTTGCGCAGGATATAGGGGGCATTGTCGGGGTAGCGGGCAGCGCGCCAGGCGGAGATGGTGAGGGTGGTCGCGAGGCGGGCGGTGATCAGGTCGGGGAGAAGGCGGAGTTCCGGTTCCGTCAGGGCGTTGGTCCGGTGGTAGGCGGTGGTAAGCGGGACCAGAAGGGCCGGGGGATCGGCGGGGTCGATCAGGTAGGAGGCGGCGACCGCGAGGTCGCAGATCCGGTGCGAAAGGGTCATGTCGCCGAAGTCGAGGATGCCGGTCAGGCGGGCCGGATCGGCGGGGTCGGCCAGCAGGTTGTGGGGGTTGAAGTCGCCGTGGATGACCTGCCGCGGAAGGGCTGCGAGAGCCGGGGCGGTGTGGCAGGCGAAGTGGTCGAGGAAGGCGGCGATATGGGGCTGGAGGTCGTCGGGGAGGGCCGGGAGGAGCGGGGCCAGATCGCTGGCGTTCCGGATATCCCAGAGGAGGTGATGGTCGGCGGCGGGGTGGTGGAAGCTGGAAAGGGCGGCGTCGAGGTGGCCAAGCGCGGTGCCGATGGCGGCGGCGAGGTCCGGGGTGCGGGGCAGGTGGGCGAGGGGCGTGCCGGGAAGCCAGCTGAGAAGGCGGAGCGCGCCGTCCGGAGTGGGAAGGACGGCGCGGCCGTCCCCTGCGGGAATCACCCGGGGGATGGGCAGTCCGGGAGCTTCCCGCGCGAGGTGGAGCAGGGCCTCGGTCTGGAATTCTGTGAGGGGTGCGGGCTCGGCAGGGTTGGCGAGCTTCAGGGTGAAGCTGCCGGTGGCCGTGTCGAGCCGGTGGTTCTGGTCACGTTCCGAGGTGAGGGGGTGAAGGACGCCGGTCAGGCCCCAATGGGCTTGCGCCAAGGCCGAAAGCGCCTGCTGCGACAGGCGGGGCGGGGGAAGCGAGAGCAGGCTGCCGGCGGGGTCTGGGGTCATCTTTCTGGTCCGGAGGGCAGGATAGCGGCTCGTGCGGCGGGGACCAGTGGAATGTGGGCTTGACATGGTTGACTATTTTAGTAGGGATATAGGTCAGAAACCCAGCCAGCCC
>NZ_DAIQAT010000116.1:0-7588 GCF_036781545.1 Tabrizicola sp. | reverse complement strand
CTGACCGAAGGCGGCAGCCTGGCGCGGATCGTGCTGGACGGGCAGGTCTACGCCCTGCGGATCACCCGGGCGGGCAAGCTGATCCTGACGAAGTGAGTTTCTCGGGGTGGTGGGTTGGCACCCGCCCCACGGGTCGCGCAGCTGGATCGTGTCCGCGGATCAGCCCCCCGTATGGCTCATGTGGCGGGTGATCTGGCCCGCGACGCGCTGGCGGCTGTAGTCGAAGTCGTGCCCCTTGGGCTTGCGCGCGATGGCGGCGCGGATCGCCTGTTCCACCACGGCATCATCGGGACTGGCGCGCAGCGGCGCGCGCAGGTCGGCCATGTCTTCCTGCCCGAGGCACATGTAGAGTTGTCCGGTGCAGGTCAGCCGCACGCGGTTGCAGCTTTCGCAGAAATTATGGGTGAGGGGCGTGATGAAGCCGATCTTCTGGCCGGTTTCTTCGACGCGGACATAGCGGGCGGGGCCGCCGCTGCGTTCGGTCAGGTCGGTAAGGGTCAGCCGTTCCGCGAGGCGCGCGCGCAGGTCCTTCACCGGCCAGTACTGGCCGAGTCGGTTGGCCGTCATGTCCTCGCCCATCGGCATGACCTCGATGAAGGTGAGGTCGTGGCCTTCCTGTGCGCACCAGTCGACAAGGGAGAAAAGCTCGTCCTCGTTGAAGCCTTTCAGGGCGACGGCGTTGATCTTGACCTTCAGGCCTGCGGCGCGCGCGGCGGCGATCCCGTCCAGCACCTGCGGCAGGCGGCCCCAGCGGGTGATCTCGGCGAATTTCGCGGGGTCGAGCGTGTCGAGCGAGACGTTGACGCGGCGGACGCCGAGGTCGGCGAGGGGTTGGGCGAATTTCGCGAGTTGGCTGCCATTGGTGGTGAGGGTGAGTTCCTTGAGCGCGCCGGTTTCGAGATGGCGGCTCATTGCCTCGAAATAGGTGAGGATGCCCTTGCGGACCAAGGGCTCGCCGCCGGTGATGCGCAGCTTCGAGACGCCCAGTCGGATGAAGGCGGAGGAGAGGCGGTCGAGCTCTTCGAGGCTGAGGAGGTCGGCCTTGGGCAGGAAGGTCATGTGCTCCGACATGCAATAGGCGCAGCGGAAATCGCAGCGGTCTGTGACCGAGACGCGCAGATAGCTGATGGCGCGGGCGAAGGGATCGACGAGCGGGAGCATGGGGGAAAGGTAGGCCTCGGCGGGGGGCTGCACAAGACGGGGTGCGACGATTGCGGGGCGGGGGACGGCAGGCTAGGCTGCGGGGCATGAAACAGATCGTGCTCCTGCCGCTTGTCGCCTTGGCCCTGTCGGGCTGTGCCCTGTTCCAGAAGCCGGGCGGGCCGACCGCCGCGACCGGGCCTGCGGCGCCGCAGCCGGCCACCGAGTTCGCACCGGCGGTCTCGACCGGCGCGCTGGGCGCGCGGTCGGTGAGCGCGGCATCGCTGGACAAGACCACGGCGGAAGAGAAGGCGGCGGCGCTGGCGGCCCCGGCCAAGGGTGGCGAGCGGGCGTTGGGCAAGGCCGTCGTGGCGCTGGGGCCTCCGGCAGAGCAGGGGATCTGGCTGTCCTCGGCGCTGATCAAGGACAAGGCGCAGGGGCGGATCGTGACGGCGGCGGGCAAGAGCCTGGCCGTTGAACTGCGTCCCGGGACCGGCGGGGCGCTTCTGTCGCTGGCGGCGTTCCAGGCTTTGGGGCTTTCGCTGACCGAACTGCCGGAGGTGACGGTCTACGGGCCGTGAGGCTTCGGGGGTCGGGCGGTTTCCGAATCGAGCGCTGACGCGCGAGGTTTTTGTCTCGTCGTCGGGGCTTGCGCCCTCCTCCTCGGCTGATGGGGGTTTCACCCCCAAACCCCCGGGATATTTGGGCCAGTATGAAAGGCCTGCATCTGAGGTTGCCGTGGGCTGCCTCCGGCGGGGATATTTGGGCAAAGATGAAAGGCTGGGAGGCTCAGCCGGGCCGGGCTTCGAGGAGGTCGGCGACGGTGCCGGTGACGGTCCAGTCGGGGGCGAGGAGGAGGAGGTCGGCGAGGTCGCGCTCAACGGGGCTGGCAAGCCCGGGCCGGTTCAGGAGCCGGGCGGGGGCGGCCACGGCCATGTCGAGGGCGACCTCCGGGCTGGTGCCGACCACGGTGATCAGGCGGCGGAGGCTTTCGGCCATCGTCACATGCGCCCCGGCGAGGGAGCCTTCGGCATTGACCAGGCGGCCATCCTTCAGCCAGACATCGCGGCCATAGAGGCGCAGGTGGCTGGAGCCGCCGACCGTGCTCATTGCATCGGAGACGAGGAACATGCGGCCGGGCAAAGGACGCGCGCGGATGGCGAGGCCGACCATCTCGTCGGCAACATGGATGCCATCGCAGATGATGCCGGCATAGGCGGTGGAGTTGATGCAGGCGCCGGTCACGCCCGGGGCGCGGTGCAGCATCGGCGACATCGCGTTGAAGAGATGGGTGAAGCAGGTGGCGCCCGCGTCGAGAAGGGCGCGGGTCTCTTCGGCCGTGGCGTCGGAATGGCCGATGGAAACGACGGCGCCGGTGGCGGTGATCTGGCGGACCTGTTCGGGGGTGATGCTTTCCGGCGCGACGGTGATCTTGACGAAGAGGCCCGCCGCGCGGAGGCGCTGGACATGGGCCAGCGTGGCCGCGTCGAAGGGGCGCACCCATTCCGGCGCATGGGTGCCGCGCCGCGGGATCGAGAGATGCGGACCCTCGATATGGAGACCGAGGAGACTGCGGTCGGGGTGCGGCTCGGCCTGGGCGGCAAGTGCGGCGTCGACGGCGCGGGCAAGGACCTCCGGCGCGTCGGTGATGACGGTGGGCAGGATGCCGACCGTGCCGAAGCGACGATGGGCGGCGGCCATGCGGTGCAGCGCCTCGGGCGACGGGTCGTTGTTCAGAAGCGCGTCGCCGCCGCCGTTCACCTGCAGGTCGAGGAAGCCGGGGGTCAGGGTGCCGGTGACGCGGCGGATAGATGCGCCGAGCGGCGGCGCGTCGGCGATCTTGAGGCTTTGGCCCTGGGCGATGCCGAGGGCTGCACCGGGCCGCAGGCGGCTGCCGTCGAAGACCGCATCGGGGAGGAGCCAGAGGTCGGGTGTGGCGGTCATGACCGGGGTTCCGTGAAGCAACAGGGGCGGAGGGCGGTTTGCACGCGGGCGAGGGCCAGCGCGCGGGGCCGGGGATGGCGGCTTTCGCGGGCGAGTGCAGTCTCGTCTTCGCGGGCATGCGCGGGGAGCATCGGGTCGGGCAGGCGTTTGCCCGTGAGATCGGCCATCGGGCGCTGGACGGCTGCCTGCGCGCAGGGGGCGGGCCGATAGGGGCGGATGCGGTCGGCCAGACCGAAGGGACGCTCGCTGTAGCCGGTGGAAGGGGCTTCCGAGCTGAGGCCGGGCCCGTCTTTCAGCGCATGAAGAGCGTGGGGATCGCGGGAGAGGTCGGTCATGCTGTGGGCTCTTCGGGGAGGACGGGAGCCGGTGCGCTTTTGGCTGCGGATGCGGCCTCCGGCGGGGATAGTTGGGCAAATGTGAAAGGCATTTTGCGGGCGGGTCATCGGGTTTCCGTGACCTTGGAGAGCGTCGCGGGACGGTCGGGGTCGTGGCCGAGGGCGAGGGCGGTGTGCAGGGCGAGCGGATAGGTGAGGCAGAGGAGCGCCGCCGCGGCAGCGGCAGGGGTGAGATCGGTTGCCCCGACGTCGGAGGGGCGGAGGCGGAAGACGGTGCCGCCAGCGGCGCGGAAGCGGGCCTCGGCGGTGTCGAGGCTATCCTGCACCTCGGGCTGTTCGGTGTCGAGGATCAGGATCAGGAGCGGGTTCGTCACCAGTTGCAGGGGGCCGTGCAGGACCTCGCTGCTGGAATAGGCCTCGGCATGCAGTGCGCAGCATTCCTTGAGCTTCAGCGCCAGTTCCTGCGCCGCACCATAGCCGGTGTCGCGGCCGATCACATAGACGTGGCTGGCGCGCAGGAGCGCGGCGAGGAGCGCGCGGGTCTGCGGCAGGGTCTTGCCCTGGAGGGCGGTGAGGGTCTTCGCCGAGGCCGCGGCGCGGGGGGCGTAGGCGGGGGCGAGGGTGGAGAGCAGCGCCATGCCCGCGGCGATGGCACCGACCACGGATTTGGTGGCGGGAACGGCGCGTTCGGGGCCCGCGCCGATCTTCAGGGTAAGGTCGGCCTCGGCCTCGACCGGGCTGCCGGGGGCGTTGGTCAGCGCCAGGACGGTGGCGCCCGCTGCCCTTGCGCCTTGAGCGGAGCGGACGAGGTCGGGCGAGGCGCCGGATTGCGAGACGACGAGGACGGCGGCACCGGTCAGGCGGACGCCTTCCCCCAGCGAGAAGATCGAGGGGGGGAGAGAGGTCACGGGCAGGTGGATTTCGCGCATGATCTCGTAGGAGAGCACGTTGGCGGCGGCGTCGGAGGAGCCGCGGGCGACGGTGTAGATCGCGCGGAGGCTGGTCAGATCGGGCAGGGCCACGGGTTGCGCGACGGAGGCTGCGAAGACCGCCGGGGCCTCGGCGATTTCGCGGGCCATGTGCTGCCCGGCGTCAGGGGGGAGGTCGATCATTGCGGGGCCCGGATGCGGGAGGGGGGACAGGTGCGGCTTTCGGGACGACGGAGCCCCCCTTCCCGCGAGGGGGAGGGGAGGCGCTTGAGTTTGATGTTGCGATGGGCGGGGACCCGAGTGCGAGCTGTAGCTGCGGAGCCTCCGGCGGGGATGTTTGGGCAAAGATGGAAGGCCAGAGGGCTTGCCCGGTCGGCGCAGGCGGGGGGCGGCAAGGTGGTCATTTGCGGATGCCGCGGGCGTCGAGTTTGGCCCGGGTGTCGATGAGCTCCACCTGGCCGGTGGTGCGGGCGGCGGGGGCGGCCACCACCTTGGGCTGCACCGTCACCGAGGCGGTCGAGTTGAAGATGTAGCGCCCCGGAAGCGGCGCGGTCGTCCACATCTCGCGGTCTGGAGGAGTGTAAGGCGGTCGATGGGCGATGAACGCCGGCGCGGGCGAGATGGGAGCCCCTGCGACGGCGGGTTTGGAAGGCTCGCGGCGCGCCATCCGATCGGGCGCGGCGGTTTCGACGGCAGGCGTCATGCGGGTCCCCCATGGTCCGGCCGCCCTGGCAGGGGCGGGTCGAATCGTCCTTGTGCTGTGACGATACCAAAGGGCGCCATATTTGCTACCAATATAATACCAAATAATCGGAGAAACCGAGTTTTGCGCGATTTCCCCTTGTTTTTGCCCCAAGGATCGGGCCTTCTAGCCGGGAGAAGATGGAATTGGTTCCGTCAAAGAAATACCAATTTGGGGGCTTCCGATGGAAGGCGAACAGGCGCTCTACCGCCCCGAAGCGTGGTTCCGCGCCGCGCGCGGGCCGCGGTACGAGCAGCTTTACCGTCATCTCTCGGCGGCCATCGCGGCGGGCGAGTTGCCGCCGGACAGCCGGCTGCCGCCCGAGCGTGAACTGGCGCTGATCGCCGATGTCTCGCGCGTGACGGTGCGCAAGGCGGTCAGCCAGCTCGTCGAGGATGGCGTGCTGGAACAGCGGCGCGGCGCGGGCACCTTCGTCAAGCCGCCGCGGTCGAGGATCGAACAGTCGCTCTCGGCGCTGCTGTCCTTCACCGACTATATGCGCCAGCGCGGCAAGACCTCGTCCAGCCGCATCCTGCGGCGGGGGCTGTTCCTGCCGACGCCGGACGAGACCATCGCGCTGGGACTTTCCGCCGGGGAGCGGGTCGCGCGGGTGGAACGGCTGCGCTTTGCCGATGATATCGCGCTGGCGCTGGAATGGTCCTCGCTGCCGACCGACGTGCTGCCCGACCCCGAGGTGGTGGAGACCTCGCTCTACGATGTGCTGCGCGCGGCGGGCACGGCGCCGACGCGGGCGGTGCAGCGGATTGCCGCGGTCAACCTGACGGCGGCGGATGCGAAGCTCTTGCTGCTGCCCGAAGGCGCGGCGGTGCTGCGGATCGACCGGACGGCCTATCTGCCCTCGGGCCGGCCGATCGAGTTCACCCGGGGGCTCTACCGCAGCGACATCTACGATTTCGTCGCCGAGTTGAGGCTGGGCGCGTCATGACCTTAGGCTTTTCGACCAGATCGGCTGGCGGCGGGATCGGGGCTCCTTGCCGACGAGAAGACGAAGTCGCGCGAGGAGATCAGGTCAGATGCCGCGCGGCCTCTTTCCGGGCGAAGGGTTTCAGCACCTCGCCATGGGCGGCGAGGAAGGCCCGCGTCGCCGCCGCGTCGTGTTTCGACAGGTCGCGCAGCCACCAGGCCACGGCCTTCTGGATGAACCAGTCGCGATCCGGGGCCAGCGCCACGCACCAGCCCAGCACCCGGGCGCGGATGGCAAGATCCTGATCCGTCGGGAAATTCTGCTTCGTCCAGGGCAGGGTCATCACCAGCGCCGCGCGGCGGGTCCACATGTGTGGTGACGCAATCCACGTCTCGACCTGGTCCAGCCGCGACGGATCGGCCACCAGCCGCCGGGCGCCGGCATCCGAGGCGTGGTCGGCCAGCGCCCAGCCGTCGAACTGCGGCACCCAGCTGGCAATCAGGTCCCAGGCACCCTGGTCCGGGCGCAGCCGCGCCTGGGTCAGAAGCTTCGCCGCCGCCACCCGGGCGTCGTGGATGTCGGAGCGCCAGAGGCCGTCGGCCAGCGCCACACGCTCTTCGACCGAAAGCTCCTCGCGCCAGGCCGTCGCCAGTTCGGTGATCCGCGGCACCCGCAGCCCCAGCACGTGGCGGGGCGACTTGAGATAGGCCGCCTCGGTGACGGCGCGCGCGGGGTCGGCTTCGGCCTCAAGGGCCGCCAGCGCACCCTCAAGGGTGATGGTCATTCCACCGTCACCGATTTCGCCAGATTGCGCGGCTGGTCCACGTCGGTGCCCTTGGCGATGGCGGTGTGATAGGCCAGAAGCTGCGCTGGAACCGCATAGAGGATCGGCGCCCAGAGCGGGTCGACCGCCGGCAGGGTCAGCACCTTCCAGGTGCCCTGACCCGCGGCCGCGATCCCGGCGGGATCGGAGAGCAGCAGCACCTTGCCGTGCCGCGCCATCACCTCCTGCATGTTCGACACCGTCTTGTCGAAGAGCCCGTCCTTCGGCGCCAGCACAATCACCGGCACATCGGCGTCGATCAATGCGATGGGGCCATGCTTCAGCTCGCCCGATGCATAACCTTCGGCATGGATGTAGCTGATTTCCTTCAGCTTCAGCGCGCCCTCCAGGGCCAGCGGGAACATCGGCCCGCGCCCCAGGAACAGGATGTCCTGCGCTTTCCCCAGGTCCTCGGCCAGCTTGGCGATGGGGTCGGACAGGGACAGCGCGGCGTTCATCAGCCCCGGCACCGCACGCAAGGACTCCAGTCTTTTGGCCAGGGTGGCGGCGTCGATCCGGCCCCGGTCCTGCGCGGCCTTCAGCGCCATCAGCGCCAGCACCGTCAGCTGGCAGGTGAAGGCCTTGGTGGAGGCGACGCCCACCTCTACCCCCGCCAGGATCGGGAGGGCAAGGTCGCTTTCGCGGGCGATGGAGGAGGTGGGAACGTTGACCACCGAGACGACCTTGGCCACCTTGCCCGAGGCATGGCGCAGGGCTGCCAGCGTGTCCGCCGTCTCGCCCGACTGGCTG
>NZ_DAIQAT010000115.1:0-11047 GCF_036781545.1 Tabrizicola sp. | reverse complement strand
GCCTGCTCGACCGGCGCCCATGCCATCGGCGACGCGGCGCGGCTGATCATGTGGGGGGATGCCGACGTGATGGTCGCGGGCGGGACGGAAAGCCCGATCAGCGAGATCGGCATCGCCGGGTTCAACGCCTGCAAGGCGCTGTCGACCAAGCGGGCTGACACGCCGGAGAAGGCCAGCCGCCCCTATGACGCCGACCGCGACGGGTTCGTGATGGGCGAGGGGGCCGGAGTGGTCGTGCTGGAGGAATACGAGCACGCCAAGGCCCGCGGCGCGAAGATCTACTGCGAGGTGCTGGGCTACGGGCTCTCGGGCGACGCCTACCACATCACCGCGCCCAGCGAGGACGGGGATGGCGGATTCCGCTCGATGGCCGCGGCGCTGAAGCGGGCGGGGCTGGAGCCGAAGGACATCGACTACATCAACGCCCATGGAACCTCGACGATGGCCGACACCATCGAACTGGGCGCGGTGGAGCGGCTTCTGGGCGACCATGCCCCCAACGCCACCATGTCGTCGACCAAGTCGTCCATCGGGCACCTTCTGGGGGCGGCGGGCGCGGTGGAGGCGATCTTCTGCGTGCTGGCGCTGCGGGATCAGGTGGCCCCGCCGACGATCAACCTGGACAATCCGGCAGTGGCGCCGAAGCTGGACCTCGCCCCGAACAAGGCGGTGAAGCGCAAGATCGACGTGGCGTTGTCGAACAGCTTTGGCTTCGGCGGCACGAACGCGAGCCTCGTTCTCGGCAAGGTGCGCTGAGCGATGTGGCGGTCCATCGCCTCGAACGCGCTGACGCTGTTCATCGTGATCCTGATCGCGATGGCGGCGCTGGTGGCCTGGGGGCGGAACGAGTTCTTCGCGGCGGGACCGCTGGCCCAGCCGATCTGCCTGGAGGTGGAGCGGGGCGCCAGCCTGTCTGCGGTCAGCCGCAACCTGGAGGAGCGCGGCGCGATCACCGACGCCCGCATCTTCCGGATCGGGGCGGAATATGCCGACCGGGCGGGCGACCTGAAATTCGGGAGCTACATGGTTCCCGCCAAGGCCAGCATGTCCGAGGTGCTGGAAGCGATCACGGCGACGGGCAAGTCGACCTGTGGGCGGGATATCAACTACCGGATCGGGGTAACGAAATCGGATGTGGTGCTGAGCGAGCTCGACCTCGCCTCGAACAGCTATACCGAAGTGGCGCGCTTCGATGCCGGGGCCAACCCGCTGCCGGCGGAGTACCTTGAGGTGTCGGACGATCCGGCGCTTGTCTTCCGGGTGACGGTGGCCGAGGGCGTGACCAGCTGGCAGATCGCGGATGCGCTGAAGAAGGCGGATTTCCTGCAAGGCCCGCTGGAAACGGTGCCGCCCGAGGGCTCGGTGGCGCCGGGCGGTTATGAGGTCCAGCGCGGCACGGAGCGCGGAGCGCTGATCGCCGAGATGACGGCGCGGCAGTCGGCGATCCTGGCCAAGGCCTGGGCCGGGCGGTCGGAAGGCTTGCCTTATGACACGCCGGAAGAGGCGCTGATCATGGCCTCCATCGTCGAGAAGGAAACCGGGGTCGCGGAAGAGCGGGCCCGGGTGGCAAGCGTCTTCATCAACCGGCTGCAGCAAGGTATGCGGCTGCAGACCGACCCGACGGTGATCTACGGCATCACCAAGGGCGAGGGCGTGCTGGGCCGGGGCCTGCGGCAGAGCGAGCTGCGGCGCGAGACGCCTTACAATACCTATGTGATCAATGGCTTGCCTCCGACCCCCATCGCCAATCCCGGAGCCGAGGCGATCAAGGCGGCGGTGAACCCGGAGCAGACGGACTACCTGTTCTTCGTGGCCGACGGCAGCGGCGGGCACGCCTTTGCCAAGACGCTGGAGGCGCATAACGAGAATGTCGCCAAGTGGCGCAGGATCGAGGCGGAGCGGGGAGCCGCGGAGGAAGGCGGCGTGCAGGGCGAGTGATGGTTAACCAAGCGTGAAGTCTGCGCGCGGTAAGCATTTGATTGTATTTAGTTTTGTGCTTGACTTTCCGCGCGGTCCGATGTAGGTATCGTGGCATGCTAGAAGAAGTGTCGAAGCGGCCCGGGGGCGACCCCGCTGGCCGCTTTTTCATTTCTCTCGTGCGGGGGCGGCATGAGGGGTGTCGGACTAGATGACGGTGAGGTTCACGGGGGAAGCTCCCACGCCAGAGGATCTGCTGGGGGCGACGGAAAACTTCTACGCACTGACCGTGATGGAGCTGCAACGCACCATCAGCGCGCTCAGCGCCGGGGAATTCAACGAAGTGAAGGCGGCCCAGACAGCCATCCGCGATCTCCGCGCGACGGCTCTGGTCGTGTTGCAGGAAAGGGGAAAAGTTGACCAACTCCGCAAGCAGATTGCCGGCCACGTCGGAGCCGGAGGGGCGCTCGACTTTGACGAGGCCCGAGCTGAGATCGGGCGCCGCCTGGCTTGCCTCCGCAACGCCGGAGGAGGTGGATGAGTTTCTGTCCGGGCTGAGCCAGAACGCGCTTCTGGCGCTGCCCTGGGTGTTCGAGTTCTGGGCGCTGCCGCACCAGCTGCCGCCGCGGGGGGCCTGGAAGACCTGGGTCATCATGGGTGGCAGAGGCGCGGGCAAGACGCGGGCCGGGGCGGAATGGGTGCGGGCGCAGGTGGAGGGCGCGGGGCCTGCGGACCCTGGGCGGTGCAAGCGCGTGGCGCTGGTCGGCGAGACCGTGGACCAGGTGCGCGAGGTGATGGTTCTGGGCGAGAGCGGGATCATCGCCTGTTCGCCGCCGGACCGGAAACCGGAATGGCAGGCGTCGAAGTCGCAGCTTCTGTGGGCGAACGGGGCGGTGGCGCAGGTCTTCTCGGCGCATGAGCCTGAGGCGATGCGGGGCCCGCAATTCGATGCGGCCTGGGCGGACGAGCTGGGCAAGTGGAAGAAGGGCGGCGATGCCTGGGACCAGTTGCAGTTCGCGCTGCGCCTGGGGAAGAATCCGCAGGCGGTGGTGACGACGACCCCGCGCAACGTGGGCGTGCTGAAGGCGATTTTGAAGAACCCGTCCTCGGTCGTGACGCATGCGCCGACCGAGGCGAACCGGGCCTATCTGGCGGAAAGCTTCCTGGCCGAAGTGCAGAACCGCTATGGCGGCACCAAGTTCGGTCGGCAGGAGCTGGAGGGAGTGCTGGTCGAAGATGCGGAGGGGGCGCTCTGGACCTCTGCGATGCTGGAGGCGGCGCGGGTGGACGAGGTGCCCGTGTTCAACAGGGTGGTGGTGGCGGTGGACCCGCCCGTGACCAGCATGAAGTCGAGCGATGAATGCGGGATCGTAGTCGTCGCCGCGGATACGCGGGGCGAACCGAAGGATTGGCGCGCGGTGGTGCTGGAAGATGCCTCGGTCAAGGGGGCGACGCCGGAGGGTTGGGCCCGGGCGGCGCTGGCGGCAATGGAGCGGCATGGGGCGGACCGGCTGGTGGCCGAGGTCAACCAGGGTGGCGACCTGGTGGAGCGGCTGGTCCGGATGATCGATCCGCTGGTGCCGTTCCGGGGCGTCCATGCGACACGGTCGAAGATGCTGCGGGCCGAGCCGGTGGCGGCCCTGTACGAGCAGGGCCGGGTAAGCCATGTCCGGGGGCTGGCGCTGCTGGAAGAGCAGCTCTGCCGGATGACGGGGGTGGGCTGGCAGGGCACGGGCTCGCCCGACCGGCTGGATGCGCTGGTCTGGGCGCTGACCGACCTGATGCTGACCCCGTTGCATGGACTGCGGCCGAGCGTTCGGTCGCTTTAGGGAATCTCCGGCATTTCAAGGTCATATGACCGGGCGCTTCAGGCAGCCCGGATGGTCGGGCGCTGCCCGAGGCACGAAGGAGCGCGAGATGGTGTTCGATTTTCTGCGGAAGGCGCCGGGGACGGCGGTTCCGGAACGCAAGGCCTCGGCCGTGGGTCGGGTGATCGCCTGGGGCAATGCGGGCCGCGTGGCCTGGAGCCCGCGGGATGCCGCCAGCCTGACGCGGACCGGGTTTCAGGGCAATCCGGTGGGCTTCCGTGTTGTGCGGCTGATCGCCGAGGCGGCGGCGGCGCTGCCGCTGATCTGCCAGACCAGCGCGCAGCGGTTCGACCTGCATCCGGTGCTGGAGCTGATCGGCCGCCCGAATGGCGCTCAGGGGAAGGCGGAGTTTCTGGAGGCGGTTTACGGCTATCTGCTGCTGGCGGGGAACGCCTATGTCGAGGCGGTGCCAGGCGCTGGCGCGATGCCGGGAGAGCTGCATGTGCTGCGGTCGGACCGGATGAACCTTGTGCCGGGGGCGGACGGCTGGCCGGTGGCCTATGACTATACGGTCGGCGGGCGGACGCACCGCTATGACGTGACTGGCGAGATGAGCCCGATCTGCCATCTGAAGACCTTCCATCCGCAGGACGATCACTACGGATTCTCGCCCATGCAGGCGGCGGCGGTGGCGGTGGATGTGCACAACTCGGCGTCGTCCTGGTCAAAGGCGCTGCTGGACAACGCGGCGCGGCCCTCGGGGGCCATCGTCTACAAGGGGGCGGACGGGGCGGCTTCGCTGTCTTCCGACCAGTACGAGCGGCTGGTGAGCGAGATGGAGGCGCACCATCAGGGCGCGCGGAATGCCGGGCGGCCGATGCTGCTGGAGGGGGGGCTCGACTGGAAGCCGATGGGGTTCTCGCCTTCGGACATGGAGTTCCAGAAGACCAAGGAAGCGGCGGCGCGGGAGATCGCGATTGCCTTCGGGGTGCCGCCGATGCTGCTGGGGATACCGGGGGATGCGACCTATTCCAACTATCAGGAGGCGAACCGGGCCTTCTTCCGTCTGACGGTGTTGCCGCTGGCGACCAAGGTGCTGGCCGATCTGGCGCATTGGCTGGCGGGATTCGCGGGCGAAGCGGTGGAGCTGAGGCCGGACCTGGATCAGGTGCCCGCCCTGGCGAGCGAGCGGGACCAGCAATGGGCGCGGGTCGCGGCGGCGGAGTTCCTGACGGTGGCGGAGAAGCGAATGCTGCTGGGCCTGCCCAAGTTCGCGGAGGGGGAATGACGGCGCGGCGGTCCGAGGGGGGCTCGCGGTTCCTCTACGAAAGCTTCGATGCGGCGTCGGCGCGGATCGAGGCGAACGAGCGGGTCGCGAACGAGCGCTGGGCGGGGCTGGAGTATCGGCTGGGGCTGATCGAGGCGACGCTGGAGCGGCTGGAGAAACGGATCTGGGTCGGCGTCTATGGGGTGGCGGCGTTCCTGTTGGCACAGATGGCCGAGACGGTCATCCAGGCTTCTATGAGGTGAGGCGATGACGGAAGACTGTAGCCAAGGGTGGGGAGCGCCCGAGCGCAAGTTCCACCGGCCCGAGACGGGGCTGGTGGTGCGCGAGGGGCATGTGGTTGAAGGCTATGCCTCGCTTTTCGGCAAGGCGGACCAAGGCGGCGATATCGTGCAGAGGGGCGCCTATGCGGCGAGCCTGAAGCGGCTGGCGGCGCGGGGCGGCAGGGTCAAGATGCTGTGGCAGCATGATCCGGGCCAACCGATCGGCGTCTGGGACGAGGTGCGCGAGGATGCCACGGGCCTGTGGGTCAAGGGGCGCATCTTGACCGAGGTGGAGCGGGGGCGCGAAGTGGCGGCTCTGGTCCAGGCGGGGGCCATCGACGGGTTGTCCATCGGCTATCGCACGGTCAAGGCGGAACGCGACGGCAAGGGCCAGCGCCTGTTGTCGGAGCTGGAGCTTTGGGAGGTGTCTCTGGTGACATTCCCGATGCTTCCCGAAGCGCGGGTCGCGGCCAAGGCGGAAGCTCTGGACGACGGCTGGCGGCATATCGCGGCGGCCTTCGAGGACGCGCGCCGCAGTCTGGCCGGGCGATAGCGCGAGCCGTTCCATCAGTGAAAGAAGGAAAGCGTCAATGACCGAGACCAAGTCTCGGGCCGGGGAAGGTTTGTCCCCCGCCCAATCACCGGCCGAAGAGGCCAAGGCCGCCATGGCCGGTTTCCTGAAGGAATTCAGCAGCTTTCAGGACGAAGTGAAATCAACGCTGAAACATCAGGAAGAGCGACTGACCATGCTGAACGCAAAGACGATGTCCTATGGCCGCCCGGCGCTTTCGGCCCGCGCGGAGGTGGAAGCCCCGCATCAGAAGGCGTTCAACGCCTATCTGCGGTCGGGCGACGATGACGGCCTGCGTGGCCTGACCCTGGAAGGCAAGGCGATGTCGAGTGCGGTGGCCGCCGATGGCGGCTATCTGGTCGACCCGCAGACGGCGGACCGTATCCAGTCGCTGCTCTTGTCGACTTCGTCGCTGCGGTCGGTGGCGAATGTGGTGCAGGTCGAGGCGACCTCGTTCGACGTGATCGTGGATCGTAGCGAAGTGGGGTCGGGTTGGGCGACCGAGGCGGCTGCCACCTCCGAGACCGCGACGCCGGTGATCGAGCGCATCTCGATCAAGCTGCACGAGCTGGCGGCGATGCCGAAGGCCAGCCAGCGCCTGCTGGACGACAGCGCCTTCGACGTGGAGGGGTGGCTTGCCGAGAAGATCGCCACCCGCTTCATCCGCGCCGAGGCTGCGGCCTTCATCAACGGCGACGGCGTGGACAAGCCGAAGGGTATCCTCCTCCCGACAAAGGTCGCGAACGCCTCCTGGACCTGGGGCAACATCGGCTATGTTCCAACGGGTGCTGCGGCGGATTTTGCCACCACCAACGCGGCGGATTGCATCATCAACCTGGTCTATGCGCTGGGCGCGGACTACCGGGCGAACGGCAGCTTCGTGATGAACTCGAAGACCGTGGGCGCGGTGCGCAAGATGAAGGATGCCGATGGCCGCTTCCTGTGGTCGGACGGTCTGGCGGCGGGCGAGCCTTCGCGCCTGATGGGCTATCGGGTCGTCGTGTCGGAAGACATGCCCGACATCGCGGCGGGCGCCTATGCCGTCGCCTTCGGTGACTTCCGCTCTGCCTATACCATCGCGGAGCGGCCGGACCTGCGCATCCTGCGCGATCCGTTCTCGGCCAAGCCCAACGTCCTTTTCTACGCCAACAAGCGCGTGGGCGGCGACATCACCGACTATGCGGCGATCAAGCTTCTGAAGATCGCGGTGTCGTGACGTTTCGGCCCGGTCCCTGCGGGGGCCGGGCCTTTCCCCGTGCCTTGCATTCAGCAATTGCCCGGCCGCGGGCGGAGATCTGATCATGATGTTGACCGAAGAAACTCAGGTGCCCCTGGCGGCACTGCCGGTGGAAGAGATGAAGGACCATCTGCGGATGGGCAGCGGCTTTGCCGATGACGGGCTGCAGGACGGGCTGATCGAGACCTATCTTCGCGCCGCCCTGGCAGCCATCGAGGGGCGGATCGGAAAGATGCTTTTCCAGCGCCGCTTCCTTTGGGTGCTGGAGTGCTGGCGGGACGAGGAGCAGGCGCTGCCGGTGGCCCCGGTGACGGGTGTCGTGAGCGTGACGCTGGTCGATGCGGCGGGGGGAGAGGTTCTGGTGCCGGGGGCGGTCTACCGGCTGGTCAAGGACCTGCATCGTCCGCGGCTGGCGGGGAAGGGAAGCGCGCTGCCGACCATCCCCAGCGGGGGGTCGGCCAGGGTGGTGTTCGAGGTGGGCTTTGGCGCGGCCTGGACCGATATTCCCGTGGATCTGCGGCAGGCGGTGCTGCTTCTGGCCGGCGAGTTCTACGAGCACCGGCATGACGACGGTGCGCAGGCGGCGGGGCTGCCCTTCGGCGTGGTGACGCTGATCGAGCGCTGGCGCACGGTACGTATTTTGGGCGGGGGCCGAAAATGAACGCGCCCCATCTGAATCGCGCGCTGGTGCTGGAAGGCGTGGTCCGCACACCGGACGGTGCCGGTGGCTTCACCGTCGTATGGGCGGCAGTGGGCAAGCTGTGGGCCGAGATCCTGCCGGGATCGGGCAGCGACACGCTGGGCGAGGAGCGGATGCTGTCGGCGGTGCCCTATCGCGTGACGGTGCGAGGTGCTCCGACGGGTTCGGCATCCCGCCCGAAAGCCGGGCAGAGGTTTCGAGAGGGCGAGCGGCTGTTCCTGATCCAGGCGGTGACGGAGCGCGACCCGTCCGGTCGCTATCTGACCTGTTTCGTCCGGGAGGAGGGGCCGAAATGAGCTATGGTGCAGCACCCGCCTTGCAGACGGCGGTATTCCAGCGGCTTTCGACCTGGCCTGCCTTGTCAGGCGTGGCGATCCATGACGCGGTGCCGCCGAACGTGACGGGAACCTTCGTGCTGATCGGCCCCGAGGAGGCGCGTGACCAGTCCGACAAGTCGGGCGCGGGGGCCGAGCATCAACTGGTGATCAGCGTGATCACCGATGCGACGGGGTTCCTGTCGATCAAGACGATTGCCGCCGACATCTCGGACGCGCTGATCGGGGCGCCTTTGTCCCTGAGCCGGGGGCAGCTGGTGAGCCTGTTCTTCGTCCGGGCCAGCGCCCGGCGGATCGAAGAGGGCGAGACGCGGCGGATCGACCTGACCTTCCGGGCGCGCGTACAGCTTTAGCGCCCGCCCAACCCCTTTCATACGGAGAGCGAACATGGCTGTGCAAAGCGGCAAGGATCTGCTGATCAAGATCGACCAGACGGGGGACGGCCAGTTCGTCACCATCGCGGGGTTGAGGGCCACGCGGATCAGCTTCAACACGGAATCGGTGGATGTCACCAGTCTGGAAAGCCAGGGCGGCTGGCGCGAGCTGCTGGCCGGGGCAGGGGTGAAGTCAGCGGCGATCTCGGGCTCGGGCGTGTTCCGGGACGAGAACACCGACGAACGCGCGCGGCAGGTGTTCTTCAACGGCGAGATCCCGGATTTTCAGGTGGTGATCCCGAGCTTTGGCGTGATCGAGGGGCCGTTCCAGATCACCTCGATCGAATACTCCGGCAGTCACAACGACGAGGCGACCTACGAGATGGCGATGGCCTCGGCGGGTGCGCTGACCTTCACGGCGCTTTGACATGGCGAACCCCTGGGCGGGCGAGGTGGCGATCTGGCTGGATGGCCAGCGCCATGTGGCGAAGCTGACGCTGGGCGCGCTGGCCGAACTGGAGGAGGTGCTGGAGACGGGGTCGCTTCTGGACTTGGTGCAGCGGTTCGAGGAGCGGCGGTTCTCGACACGGGATGTGCTGGCCTTGATCGTCGCGGGGCTTCGTGGGGGAGGCTGGCAGGGGCAGGCGGCGGACCTGTTGCGGGTCGAGATCGGTGGTGGGCCGGTCGAGGCGGCACGGGCGGCGGCGGAACTGCTGGCACGGGCCTTCGCCCTGCCGGACGAGCCATGAGCGGCATCGACTGGCCGGGCCTGATGCAGGCGGGACTGCACGGGCTGGGGCTGGAGCCCGCGGTCTTCTGGCGGCTCACACCGGTGGAATTGAAGATCATGCTGGGGCGGGAGGGTCTGGTCCCGCCCCTGACACGCGCGCGGCTGGCGGAGCTGGCAGCGGCGTTCCCTGATGTGAGGAAGGATGAGCGCGATGGCGGATATCGGAACGATGCAGGAGCAGCTTCAGGCGCTTGAGGCGCAGATGAGCTCTTCGGTGTCGATGGTGGCGGCGTTCGACGGGGAACTGGCGCGGATGCGGGAGACGATGATCTTCACCGGCCGCGAGGTGAACACGCTGTCGAGTGGCATCAGCGGGGGGTTGCGGAAGGCATTCGACGGGCTGGTCTTCGACGGAATGAAGCTGAACGACGCGCTGAAGTCGGTCGCGAACACCATCGTAGACACGATCTACTCCATCGCGATCAAGCCGGTGACGGGCGCGCTGGGCGGTCTTCTGGCGCAGGGCGTGGCCGGGGCCATGGGGGCGGGAATGCCCTTTGCCAATGGCGGGGCGTTCAGCCAGGGCAGGGTGATGCCCTTTGCCAAGGGCGGCATCGTCGGCGCCCCCACGACCTTCCCGATGCGGGGCGGACGCGGCCTGATGGGCGAGGCCGGCCCCGAGGCGATCATGCCGCTGGCGCGGGGACCGGATGGACGGCTGGGGGTGCAAGCGGGCGGGGGCAGGGCGGTGAGCGTGGTGATGAACATCACGACGCCGGACGTCCAGGGTTTCCAGCGCAGCCAGTCTCAGGTTGTGGCCCAGGTCAGCCGCGCCCTGTCGCGCGGCCAGCGCAATCGGTGAGGGACGAAATGGCATTTCACGAGATACGCTTCCCGGCGAACCTGAGCTTCGGGTCGGTCGGTGGCCCCGAACGGCGAACCGAGATCGTCACCCTGGCGAACGGGTTCGAGGAGCGGAACAGCCCTTGGGCCCATTCACGCCGGCGCTACGATGCAGGTGTCGGATTGCGGTCGCTGAACGACGTCGAGACGCTTGTCGCCTTCTTCGAGGCCCGCGCGGGACAGTTGCACGGCTTTCGCTGGAAGGACTGGTCGGACTTCAAATCCTGCGCTCCGCTTGAGACCCCGGCGCCCGATGACCAGCTGATCGGAATCGGTGATGGAGAGACGAAGGTCTTCCAGTTGCGGAAGACCTATGTGTCGGGCTTGCAGGAGTATTCGCGTCCGATCCGCAAGCCGGTTACGGGCACGGTTCTGGTTGCTGTGGCCGGGGATCAGAAGATCGAGTCGCAGGAGTTCACGGCGAACCCGGAAACCGGCGAGGTGACCTTCACGCTTGCGCCGGACCTGGGCACCCGTGTCACGGCGGGGTTCGAATTCGACGTGCCGGTTCGCTTTGACACGGATGCGATCCAGTCCTCGGTCGCGTCGTTCCGCGCGGGGGATGTTCCCAATGTTCCCATTGTGGAGGTGCGGCTGTGAGCAAGGAAGCCCTGCTGTCGCATCTTGCGACCGGTACTAGCACGGTCTGCCGCGCCTGGACGGTGCGGCGCCGCGACGGGCTGGTTCTTGGATTTACCGACCACGACCGGGACCTTCAGGTCGATGGGGTGGCCTGCCGTGCCGACACCGGCATGACCGCGCGATCGCTTCAGCAGACGACCGGGCTGTCGGTCGACAACAGCGAGGCCTTCGGCGCCCTGAGTGCGGCGGCGATACCGAAGACGACCTGACCGCCGGGCGCTTCGACGGCGCGGAGGTTCAGGCATATCTGGTCAATTGGGCGGCGCCCGAAGATTTCGTGCT
>NZ_DAIQAT010000114.1:0-11308 GCF_036781545.1 Tabrizicola sp. | reverse complement strand
TCACCGGCACCGCCTCGCCGATGGGGGCGTCGGCCACGCGGCGGGTCAGGTCGCCCGCGCTGGTGACGTCATTGGTGCCGAAGTGGGTGATCACGTCGCCGGACTTGATGCCCGCGTCGCGGGCCGGGCCGTCGGGCACATCCGTCACCAGCGCGCCCTTGGCGTCGGCAAGACCCATGGATTCCGCGATTTCCGGGGTCATGTCCTGGATGCGGACGCCGAGCCAGCCGCGCCGGGTCTCGCCGAACTGCTTCAGCTGGTCGACGACCTTGGTGACGACATTCGAGGACATCGAAAAGCCGATGCCGATAGAGCCGCCATTGGGCGACAGGATCGCGGTGTTCACCCCGACGACCTGGCCGTCCATGTTGAAGAGCGGCCCGCCCGAGTTGCCACGGTTGATCGCCGCGTCGGTCTGGATGAAATCGTCATAGCTGCCCTGCAGCTGGCGCCCGCGGGCCGAGACGATCCCTGCCGAGACCGAGAAGCCCTGCCCCAGCGGGTTGCCCATCGCCATGACCCAGTCACCCACCCGCATCAGATCGGAGTTGCCGAAGGTCACGAACGGCAGGGGCTTGTCGCTTTCCACCTTCAGGACCGCGATGTCGGTCTTGGGATCGGTGCCGACCAGCTTGGCTTTCAGCCGCTGGCCCGAGAAGAACTCGATCTCGATCTCGTCGGCGCCTTCGATGACGTGGTTGTTGGTGACGATATAGCCGTCCTCGCTGACCACGAAGCCCGAGCCAAGCGCCTCGGACCGTTGCGGGCCACCCCGGCCGGGGCCGCCGAAATCATCGAAGAAATCTTGGAACGGGCTGCCTTCCGGCACCATCGGCATTCCGTCGGTGGGGGCGGCGATCATCGCGCTGGTGGTGATGTTGACCACCGCCGGGCTGATCTTCTGCGCCAGTTCGGCAAAGCTTTCCGGGGCGCCGAAGGCTTGGGCGTCCTGGATCGGGGCGACGCTGAGGCCGAAGCCCAGGACCAGCGCCAGAAGCGTGCTGGACCGCAGCGCGGTGCGGATGGAGGGGGTGAGATCGGGCACGATGCGAACTCCTGTTCATCGGGGCTGGCGGCGGTGGTGTCCCGCCCGGGGACCCTGCCGCTTCGGCGCTGAAGAAACAGTTAGTGGAAGGTCATCGCAATGCAAACCCCGTCGCGGCGCTTCAAAGGCGTGTGAAGGAATTTGTCATCCGGGCCCGGCAAGCCAGATCAGCGCCACGCCAAGGGCCAGGGCGATGAGCCCGGTCATCCGGCGGCGGTCGATCCCCAGCGTCGCGATCAGCCGCAGGGCATCCTCGATCCGGCGGGGGGCCAGTGCCAGCACCAGCCCCTCCACCGCCAGCACCAGACCCAGCGCCAGGATCACATGGCTCACGGCGCCGCCGGAGCGGGAGCGGGAGCCGGAACCGCCGCCGCAGCAGGGCCGCGGTCCGAGCGCAGATAGTCGAAGAACTCGCTGTCGGGCTGCATCACGATCGAGGAGTTCGCCCCCTTCAGGCTGGCCTCATAGGCCGAGAGCGACCGGATGAAGGCAAAGAACTCCGGGTCCTTGCCATAGGCTTCCGCCAGGATGCCGTTGCGTTCGGCATCGGCCTCGCCGCGGATCACCTCGGCCTGGCGCCGCGCGTCCGAGGTCAGCTCGATCACCGTCCGGTCGGCCGACGCGCGTACCCGCTGCGCCGCCTCGCCGCCGCGGGCCTTCTCGTCGGCGGCTTCGCGTTCCCGCTCGGCGCGCATCCGGGCGAAGCTGGCTTCCAGGTTCTGCTCGGGCAGGTCGGTGCGGGTCAGCCGCACGTCGATCACGTCGATCCCCAGAGCCGAGCCTTCGCGCTTGGCGATGGTCAGGATCTGGTTCATCAGCGCCCCGCGGTCCTGGCTGAGGACCTGGTCCTGCGTGGCATTGCCAAGGACCTCGGGGATCGCCTGGCTGAGGATGTTGCCCAGAAGCTGCTGCGCCCGGTCCTCGCCCCCGGTGCCGACCGACTGGCGGAATTCCACCAGATCGACGATGCGCCAGCGGGCGAAGGCGTCGACCACAAGACGGCGGTCGCTGAGAAGCGTCACCTCGATCGGCTGGGTCTGCAGGCCCAGGATGCGGTCTTCATAAAGGACTACGTCCTGCATCAGGGGAATCTTGAAGCCGAGGCCCGGCTCCTCCTTCACCTGCATGACCTGGCCGAATTGCAGGACCAGCGCCTTCTTGCGTTCGTCCACGATGAAGACCGAGGACAGCACCAGCACCAGCAGCACCACGAGGGCCGGAAGGATGTAGATCGCGCGCATCAGTTGGTTCCCCCCGTCGCAGCGCCCGCGCCTTGCGCAGGCGTCGTCCGGCCCAGTTCGTTCAGCGGCAGGAAGGGCACCACGCCCTGGCCACCGCCCTCGCCGCCGCTTACGCCGTCGAGGATCACCTTGTTCATCCCGCCCAGCACCCGCTCCATGGTTTCCAGATAAAGCCGCCGCCGGGTCACTTCCGGCGCCTTCACATATTCCTCGTAGACAGAGAGGAAGCGCGCGGCCTCGCCTTGCGCGCTGTTCACCGCCTCGGCCCGATAGCCCTCGGCGGCCTCGACCAGACGCGCTGCCTCACCGCGGGCGCCTGCCGTGACCTGGTTGGCATAGGCGTCGGCCTCCTTCTCCAGCCGGTCGCGTTCCTGCTGCGCGGCCTGCACGGCGCGGAAGGCGTCGATCACCTCGCGCGGGGGCTGGGCCACCTGCAGGTTGACGCGGATCACGGTGATCCCGGCATTGTAGCTGTCGAGCGTGGACTGCACCGCCTTCCGCAGGTCGGCGGCAATGACGCCCCGGTCGCGGTTCAGGATCGGCGAAAGCTCGGAGCGCGCGATGATGTCGCGCATGGCGCTTTCGCTGACCGCCTTGATCGTCACTTCGGGCTCGGCCAGGTTGAAGAGGTATTTCTCGGGGTCCGAGATGTTCCAGACCACCTGGAAGCCGATGTCGACGATATTCTGGTCGCGCGTCAGCATCAGCCCGCTGTCGTTGCCGGCGGACTGGGTGCCGATGTCGGTGGTGCGTTCGCCCGTGACTTGGACCTTTTCATAGGTTACGACCGGCCAGGGGGCGAAGTTGAGGCCGGGATCGCCGACGCCCGCGCTTTCACCCAGGAAGAGTTCGACCGAGCGTTCCTCGGGCCGCACGGTGTAGAAGGACATGAAGGCCCAGACCGCCACCAGCGCCAGCACGCCCAGCGCGATGGTCTGCTTGGTGAAGACAGGGCTGCCCGGATCGCCTCCGGGGCCGCCCTGGCCGGTGCGCCCGCGCCCGCCCATCAGCACGCGCAGCTGTTCCTGGCCGCGTTTCATCAGCTGGTCGATCTCGGGGATGTTCGGGCCGCCCTCGCCGCGCCGACCGCCACGACGGTCGTCGTCGTCGCCGTTGTTGCCCCTGCCCCCCCGGTCATCGCCGCCCGAGCCGCCACCGCCCCAGGGGCCGCCACTGCCTGCCATCTATCCGAACCCTTTCTTGCACTTTTCCCTAAGCTGGTCATATCCAGCCGGAAATCAACCCATTGCGACCGTCGTCAAGCCGTTCTGACCGGTTTTCGCATCGTCACCAGCTCTTCCGCCATGGTCGGATGCACCGCGCAGGTGGCGTCGAAATCCTCCTTCGTGGCGCCCATGCGGATCGCAATGGCGGCCAGCTGGATCATCTCGCCCGCTTCCGGTGCGACGATATGACAGCCAAGCACCTTGCGGCTGGCCTGGCTGACGACGAGTTTCATCAGCACCCGGTCCGGCTTGCCCGCGAAGAGCGTCCTCATCGGGCGGAAACTGGTGGAATAGACCTCGATCGGCTCCTGCATCCGTGCGGCTTCCTCGGACAGGCCGACCGAGCCGAGCTCGGGCCGGGTGAAGACGGCAGAAGCGACGAGCTGGTGGTCGAAGGCGGTGGGCTTCGCGCCGAAAACCGTGTCGGCGAAGGCATGGCCCTCGCGAATGGCGACCGGGGTCAGGTTGATCCGGCCGGTCACGTCACCCACGGCGAAGATCGACGGGATCGCCGTCTGGCTGTAGGCGTCGACCGGGATTTCGCCGTTGCGTCCAAGCTCCAGCCCCAGCGCCTCCAGCCCCAGTCCGGCAGAGTTTGGCCGCCGCCCGGTGGCGTAGAGGACCAGGTCGAACTCGTGCTCCGTGCCGTCGGTCGCCACGGCACGGATGCCGGTCGGCGTCTTCTCCAGCCGCAGGATGTCGGTGCCGCAGTGGATGGCGATGCCCTGCGTCTGCATCGCGTTCGCGACCTGGCCGCGCGCCTCGTCGTCGAAGCCGCGCAGGATCTGGGCGCCCCGGTAGTACTGGCTGACCGTCACCCCCAAGCCGTTCAGGATACAGGCGAATTCGCTGGCGATATAACCGCCGCCCACCACCAGCGCCCGTTTCGGCAGGGCGGGCAGGTGGAAGATCTCGTTTGAGGTGATCGCCAGCTCACGGCCGGGAATATCCGGCACGAAGGGCCAGCCGCCGGTGGCGACCAGGATATGCTTGGTGGTGAGTTCCTCGCCCGTCGCCAGCCGCACCCGGTGCGGATCGACGATGGTGGCGCGGGTGTCGTGCACGGTCACGCCCGCCGTCTTCAGCGTGTTGCGGTAAGCGGCTTCCAGGCGGTCCAGCTCGGCTTCCAGCTTTGTCCGGAAGGCCGTCCAGTCGAAGGCCCCGTCCGTCACCTGCCAGCCATAGGCGCGGGCTTCCTCGATGGCGTCCGGGAAGGCCGAGGCGAAGACCATCAGCTTCTTCGGCACGCAGCCCCGGATCACGCAGGTGCCGCCCATCCGGCTTTCCTCGGCCAGGCCCACCTTCGCGCCGTAATCGCCCGAGGCCACGCGCGCCGCCCGGACCCCGCCCGAGCCGCCGCCGATGACGAAGAGATCGTAGTCGAAGGTCATGATGGGTCCCGCCTGCCGCACAATCGCGACCACAGCTATGCTGTCCGGCGCCCGGGCGAAAGACCCTGACGGGCTTTTTGGCGGAAGGGTCGCGCCTCAGTCGAGGTCGGCGAAGATGTTGCGGCTTTCGGTCACATCGACCGATCCGTTCTCGATCCGGCCCGAGTTGATGTCGCGCACTGTTACTCGTCCGTCGCCGTGGCCGATCACCACCACGTCGCAGATGTCGATGAAAAGCCCGTTCTCGACCACGCCGGGGATCTGGTTCAGGACCAGCGCCAGCTGCCGGGGATTGCCGATCCGCGTCAGGCCGAGGTCGAGGATGTAATGCCCCTCATCCGTGCGCAGGGGCACGTCCTTCGCCATCCGCAGCGCCACATCGCGGGTCATCACATCCAGCGAATAGAGCGTCTCCTCGATCAGCGCCTTCGTCGTCTGCCAGCCGAAGGGGATCACCTCGACCGGCAGGGGAAAGGCGCCGAGCTGCGCCACTTCCTTCGCGGCATCGGCGATCACGATCATCCGGTCGCTGGCGGTGGCCACGATCTTTTCCTGCAGAAGCGCCGCGCCGCCGCCCTTGATCAGGTTCAGGTTCGCGTCGAATTCATCGGCGCCGTCGATGGTCAGGTCCAGCCATTTCGTTTCGTCCAGACCCACCACCTTCAGGCCGAGGCTGCGCGCCAACTCCGCCGTGCGTGCCGAGGTCGCCGCGCAGGTCACCGACAGGCCTTCGTCCCGCACCCGTTCCGCCAGGCAGCGCACCATCCAGGCCGCGGTCGAGCCAGTGCCGAGGCCCAGCTTCATGCCGCTTTCCACAAAGTCCACCGACCGGCGGGCGGCCACGAACTTGGCCTGGTCGATCGGCGAAAGGTCGGCAGCCATGGCAATCCCCCCTGTTTCCCATCCCGGATAGCGCAAAGCCGGGCGCAGGGCGAGAGGCTTCGCAATCCGGCATCAGACTGTTTCCGGGTTCAGCCCGCCCCCTTTAGCCGCGCCACCGCCGCGGTCACTTCCGCCACCGTCAGCACCCCGTTGCCATCAGCGTCAAGCTGCATCAGGGCACGAAGAAGGTCTGCCTCGTCCGCACCCAGGGCCGCCAGCGCCGCCGCCGCGCCCGCGGTCGTGATCTCGGCCGCATCGACCGTGCCGCTGCCATCGGCATCGGCGGCGGTGAACTGCCGTGCCAGTCGGCCCCTGCCCTGCGCGCTGGCGGCACGCTGGCTGACCGCAAGCTCCTCCTGCGTGACCGCACCATCGGCGTCGAGGTCCATCGCCGCGAACCGCCGCAGCGCCGAGGCCCGCGCGCCAGCCCGTTCCAGCGCGATATGCGCCTCGATCTGGCCGGACGTCAGGCCTTCCGCCCCGCCGAAACCCGCGATCAGGTCGATGGTCCGCGCCTCGAACTGATCGGGATTGCGCGACATCGCCTCGGTCAGCGCATCCTCCTCCGCCCGGGCCACCCCCGCCGCCAGAAGCGCCGCCACCACCATCCCGATCCGCCGCCAAGCCATGGGCACCTCCATCCTGCGGACCAGAGACTGACCCGAAGAAGGTTGACGATCGGTTAACGCCAGCGCATCTGCACGAGCGACGCCTCACAATGCTGCGCAGTCCCGCGACATTCGGTCGCTTTTCGACCTGCACCGGGGCTAGAGTTCGCCATCTTGGCAGGCAAGGTTCAGGACCGCCGATGTACACGCTGCACTATGCCCCGGACAATGCATCCCTGATCATCCGGCTGGTGCTGGATGGCGCGGGCATCCCCTATCGCACCGCGCTGGTCGACCGCGCCGCGCGTCAGCATCACAGTCCCGCCTACCGGGCGCTGAACCCGACCGGGCTGATCCCCACGCTGGAAACCCCCGCAGGCCCGATCTCGGAGACCGGGGCGATCCTCCTGTGGCTGTCCGACACCCACCATCTCGGCCCCGCGCCTGCCGACCCGGACCGGCCCGTCTTCCTCAAATGGCTGTTCTTCCTGTCGAACACGGCGCACGCGGACCTGCGCCAGATCTTCTACCCGCACCAATATGCCCCGGCCGACGGCCATGCCGCGCATCTGGAGATCATGTCGACCCGGATGCTGCGCCACTTCGCGCTTCTGGAGGCGGCGGCGTTGCAGCACCCGAAGCTCTTCGCCGCGGGCAGGCCGCTGGGCGTCTATACCATCGTGCTGACCCGCTGGTCCGCGCTGTACCCGGAGACCGCGCCACGCTGGCTGGACCTGTCCGACTTCCCCGTGCTGGAAGAGCTGGCACGCGCGCAGGAGGCGCGGGTGGAAACCCCGGTCGTCGCCCGGGCCGAAGGCCTCGGCGCGCATCCCTTCACCCGCCCCGAACAGCCGAACCCGCCGGAAGGAAGCGTCTTGTGACCCTGACCCTGCACCATGCCCCCGACTTCGCCTCGACCATCGTCCGCTTCGCGCTGGAAGAGCTGGAACTGCCGCATACGCTGGCCATCGTCGACATCGACGGCGGCGCGCTGGCCAGCCCGGAGTATCGCCGGGTCAACCCGGTCGGGCTGATCCCGGCGCTGGAAACCGATGATGGCCCGATGTTCGAGACCGGGGCGATCCTTCTGTGGCTGGTCGACCGGACCGGGCGGCTGGGACCGGGCCCGCAGGACCCCGGCCGGGGGGCGTTCCTGTCCTGGCTCTTCTTCACCTCGAACGCCCTGCACCAGGCGGCGCTTGCCATGTTCTACCCGCATCGCCCGGCAGGCGAGGCCAACTCCGCCGCCGCCCAGGCCGCCGCGCAGGAGCAGATCGTCGCGCGCCTGGGCCTGATCGAGGCGATGCTCGCCGCACAGTCCCCGCGCTGGCTGTCGCCGGACCATCCCGGCGTGCTGGGCTACTACATCGGCGTGCTGGTGCGCTGGCTGATCATGCTGCCGCCCGCGCCCTATGGCATCCGGCTGGCCGACTTCCCATATCTGCAGGCGGTGCTCGCCGCGCATGAGGCGCGCCCCGCTGCCCTGCGGGTCGCAGCCTCCGACGGCCTCGGCCCCACCCCTTTCACCAATCCGGGTTCCTGATGTTCCTCTCCGTCTTCGACATGTTCAAGGTGGGCATCGGCCCGTCCTCCAGCCACACCATGGGCCCGATGGTCGCCGCCGCGCGCTTTCTCGACACGCTGCGCGCCTCGCCCTTCCATTTCCACGGGCTCCGCGCCTCCTTGCACGGCTCTCTCGCCTTCACCGGGGTTGGCCATGCCACCGACCGGGCGACGATCCTCGGGCTGGCGGGCTTCGCGCCCGACACCTACGACGCCGACAAGGCCGAGGCCACGCTGGCCCGCATCCGCGAGACGAAGACCATCGAGGCGCCGGATCTCGGCACCCTCGACTTCGACCCGGCCAAGGACCTGACCTTCGATTACGGCCCGGCGCTGCCCGGCCATGCGAACGGGATGGTCCTGAAAGCCACCGACGCGCAGGGCGACGTGATCCTGGAGGAAACCTATTACTCCATCGGCGGCGGCTTCGTGCTGACCGCTGCGGAACTGGCCGAAAGCGGCGGGGCCAAGGCCAAGGCGCGGGCGGATGTGCCCTATCCGTTCGAGACGGCGGCTGAAATGCTGGAGATGGCGCGGAAATCCGGCCTCTCCATCGCCGCGATGAAGCGGGCGAACGAGCTGAAATACCGCTCTGCTGCCGAACTGGACGCGGGTATCAACCGCATCTGGCAGGTGATGAACGACTGCATCTCGCGGGGCATGCTGGGCGAGGGGATCCTGCCCGGCGGGTTGAAGGTGCGCCGCCGCGCCAAGGGCATCCACGACGCGCTTCTGGCGGAACGCGGGCTGAACCTGACGCCCCCGCACACGATCAACGACTGGATGAGCCTCTACGCCATGGCGGTGAACGAAGAAAACGCCGCCGGCGGCCAGGTCGTCACCGCGCCCACCAACGGCGCGGCGGGCGTCGTTCCCGCCGTGATCCGCTACTGGCTGGACCATGTGCCGGGGGCTTCCACCGCGAAGGTCGGCGATTTCCTCCTCACCGCCTCGGCCATCGGCGGCCTTTGCAAGCACAACGCCTCGATCAGCGGCGCGGAATGCGGCTGCCAGGCCGAAGTGGGCAGCGCCGCCGCGATGGGGGCCGCGGGCCTCTGCGCCGTTCTGGGCGGCTCGCCCGAACAGGTGGAAAACGCCGCCGAGATCGCGCTGGAACATCATCTCGGCATGACCTGCGACCCGGTGAAGGGGCTGGTGCAGGTGCCCTGCATTGAGCGCAACGGATTGGGCGCGATCAAGGCCGTCTCCGCCGCCTCCCTCTCGATGCGCGGCGACGGGCAGCATCTCGTCTCGCTCGACGTCTGCATCGAGACCATGCGCCAGACGGGCAAGGACATGCACGAGAAATACAAGGAAACCTCGCTCGGCGGGCTGGCGGTCAACGTTCCGAACTGCTGACGCCGGGGACGCCTCCGGCGAGAGTATTTGGCAAGGAGCAACTGAATTTGCTTCTTTCCCAAATACTCCGGGGTTTGGGGAGACCCCAACGCCGAGGAGGAGGCGAAGCCCGACGACGAGACAAGAGACTTGCGCGAAGCGCTCGATCTGAAACCCACCGCGATGTCGCTTTCAGGCAGGCAGCCCGGGCAACCAGCGGCTAGGCAACCTTCATGACCCGCGACACGACCCTCCAGGGCGTCATCCTGATGCTCGCCTTCTGCGTGATCGCGCCGCTTCTCGACGTGGGCGCCAAGCTTGCCGCGCAGAACGGCATCCCGGTGGGCCAGGTCACCACCGCCCGCTTCGTGGTACAGACCGCGCTGATGCTGCCGGTCGTGGCTCTGATGCGGCTTTCGATGCGGCTCTCGGGCAAGGCGCTGGCCTATACCACGCTGCGCGCGCTCCTTCTCCTCGTCTCGACCTACGCCTTCGTCTCGGGCATCCAGGTCATGCCCTTGGCCGATGCCCTGGCCATCGTCTTCGTCGAGCCCTTCATCCTCTTGATTCTCGGCCATTTCCTCTTTGGCGACCAGGTCGGCCCGCGCCGGATCGCCGCCTGTGTCGTGGGCTTCGTCGGCGTGCTTTTCGTGATCCAGCCCTCGCTCGCCGCCTTCGGCCTCGTCGCGCTCTGGCCGCTCGCCACCGCCGTTCTCTTCGCGCTCTACATGCTGGTCACGCGGGGCATTTCCACCTGGATGCACCCCGTCGCCATGCAGTTCCACACCTCCTGGACCGGGCTTCTGCTTTGCCTGCCGGTGATGATCCTTGCCGAGGGCAGCGGCATCCCCTCGCTCGATCCGGTCTGGCCCACCGGCTGGAACTGGCTCTGGCTCTTCATGGTCGGCTTCTGGGCCGCCGTCAGCCATATGTGCATGACCTACGCGCTGAAATTCGCCCCCTCGGCCACGCTGGCGCCGCTCCACTATTTCGAGATCGTGACCGCCGTCATACTGGGCTACCTGATCTTCGACGACTTCCCCAATGCGATGACCTTCGCCGGGATCGCGATCATCGTCGCCTCGGGCCTTTACATCATCCACCGCGAGCGGCTGGCGGCGAAGGCCAAGGCGGAGGAGCCGCAGATCATGGTGCTGCCAGAAGAGCCTTGATCGCCGCGTCCAGCCTCCGGCGCGGCAGGATCACCAGCATTCCCCGGCCGTCGAGCTCCAGCACGACCCGCCGCGCCAGCGCCCGGTTCGAGGTGCCGATCATCCCGTCGGGGGCGAAGCTGATTCCCGCGATAGGCCATTCCAGGCCCTCGCTTCGGCCGGTCACCGGCGCCATCGGGAAAAGCGACACCGGATCGCCTTCGCGGAGCGCCAGCTCCAGCCGGAGCGGGGCGGCGAAGGCCAGATCCCGTGGACCGATCAGGATGCAGCGCCGTTCGGCCCGGGCGATCAGCGTCGACATCGCCGCCAGCCCGTGATCGAGCCGCGCGCCCGCGAAGCCCAAAGCCAGCACCAGCGGCGCCGCGATCAGCCGCAGCGCCTTGTCGAAGTCGGTCGTCGCCTGTTCGGCCACAAAGTGCTGACGTTCCTGGGGAATCTCCGCCCGCGCCCGGTCCGAGATCGAATCCATGTCGCCGATCACCGCCTGCGGCGCGACCCCGAAGCGCAAAAGCCGGTCCGCCCCGCTGTCCGCCGCCACCGCGACCGGCGCGCGGGCGAGCGCGAGCTTCAGGTCCCGCGCGGAAAACGGCCCGCCACCGGCCAGGGTTACACCTTGGGTTGACTGGACAATCGGGGCATTCATGTAAGACTGTATCCAATTAAGGCAGGATTTCTGGGGTCCGGCCACAATCAATCCATCAAATTACCCCTGTCTGTCCATGCATTAGGACCTTGCCAGGGTAGTATGGTGCGACCAGCAAGGCGAAAGGCTGTCCGATCATGACCAGTGAAAGCAAGATCCTGACCGTGTCCTACGGGACCTTCAGCTGCACGCTGGAAGG
>NZ_DAIQAT010000113.1:0-11396 GCF_036781545.1 Tabrizicola sp. | reverse complement strand
GGCTCGCCGGTGAAGCCCTCGTCGCAGACGATGCGGGAAAAGCCGAACTGCACCTCGAGCTTGGCCAGAAACTCGGGCGGCAGGCCGCGCGCCCCGACATAGCCCGAATCCTGCTCTTGCACCCCGGAATTCTGGGTGCCCGAGAGATTCTGGATCGAATCCCCCTCGCCCTCGAACCGGGCCTTGATCTGCTCGATCGGGCCACCGGGGACGAACTGGGTCAGCGCGAAGTTGATCACCATCACGCCGAACAGCGTGGGGATCACCAGCAACAACCGGCGGAGAATATAGGCGCCCAAGGTCCCTGCCCGTTCCTGGTTACTTCAACACGCCCTTGGCTTTCAACGCGTCGGCTTTTTCGGCGTTGTACCACCAGATCGACAGTTCGCCCAGCCCATATGGGGGCAAGGTCGCGGGGTGCTCGTACATGTTGTAGTAGGCGACCCAGTTGTCCTTCTTGTAGTAGCGCGGCACGATCACGAATTCCGACCGTAGCACCCGGTCCAGCGCCTTGATCACGCTGGTCAGCTCGGCCCGGCTTGTCGCGGCCTCGACCATGTCCAGAAGCTTGTCCACCGCCGGGTTGGCGTAGCCCATGCGGTTGCGGCTGGAATTGTCCTTGGCGACCGAAGCCCAGGCCTGTTTCAGCACGCCGCCCGGCTCCAGCCCGCCGTTGACCACCGTGGTCGGCAAGGCGTCAAAGTCGAAGACCGGCGGGCTGGCGCGTTGTTGCAGCTGCGGGTCGTCGATGATGTCGAAACTGGCGTCGATCCCCAGCGCGCGCAGGTTCTCGACATAGGCGTTCATCACCGGCAAGAGGTCGGTGCGAACATGGACCATCTCCATCCGCAGCTTCTCGCCCTTGGCGTTGCGGCGGATGCCGTCGTCGCCCACTGCCCACCCAGCCTCGTCCAGCAGGGCCGAGGCCTTGCGCAGGTTCTTGCGGTCGAGGTTGTTGCCATCCGAGGAGACCGAGGCCATCGGCACCTCGTCGGTCAGGATGCTGGCGGGGAGCAGGCCTTCATCGACCAGCGGCTTCAGGATCGCAACTTCCTCGGGCGTTGCCACCCCGGTCGCGGCCATGTCGGAGTTTTCCCAGATCGAGTTGATCCGCGACAGGAGCCCGTAGAACAGCGCCTTGTTCGACCATTCGAAGTTGAAGACCAGACCCAGCGCCTCACGCACGCGCGGGTCCTGGAACTGGGCCCGGCGCAGGTTGAAGATGATCGACTGACCGCCGGCGATATCGCCCGAAGGGATCACCTCCTTGATCACATCCCCGGCCTTGATCGACGGAAAGTCGTAGTTGGTGGCCCAGCGCTTCGGGTCGGCCTCGGTGCGGAAGGTGTAGACGCCCGCCTTGAACGCCTCCATCGCGGCATTGTCGTCGCCGAAATATTCGATGCGGATACGGTCGAAGTTGTACTGGCCGACGTTCAGCGGATGGGTCGCGCCCCAGTAGTCCGGATTGCGCTTGTAGATCACCTGCTGGCCGGGCTTGACGCTGTCCAGCACATAGGGGCCGGTGCCGAGGAAGGGTTGCAGGCTGGACTTTTCGAGGTCGCGCTTGTTCTCCTCGTAATCCTTGCGCGAGAAGATCGGCCCGCTGCCGGCCTGGGCGGGCATGTCGCGGAACGAGGTGCCGGGGGTGAAGGTGAACTTGATGCGGTAAGGGTCCAGCACCTCGGCCGACTGGAACTTGCCGTTCGCCACGCTGCGGTATTCCGGGATGCCCTTGTCGCGGAACAGTTCGTAGCTGAAGAGCACGTCATCGGCGGTGAACGGGCTGCCGTCCGAGAATTTCACGTCCTTGCGCAGGTTGAAGATCACCCAGGAACGGTCCTCGGGGTATTCCATCGTCTCGCACAAAAGGCAGTAGGCGGCGCTGACGTCGTCCAGCGTGCCGGTCAGGATGGATTCGTAAAAGATGGAAGAAAGCGCGGCGGAGTTGCCGGCGATGGCATAGGGGTTGAAGCTGTCGAAGCTGCCCGGCGCCCATTCGCTGATCTCGCCGCCCTTGGGCGCGTCGGGGTTCACATAGGGCAGGTGCGTGAAGTCGGCGGGAAGCGCGAGGTCGCCGAAGGTGGAAATGCCGTAGGACTTGATCACGGTTTCCGCCCGGGCGGGCAGGGCCAGTGCGGCAAGGGCCAGGACCAGCGCCCCGGTGGCGGCCAGGGGGGCGGGGTTGACCCGCGCTGCTGCCACACACTTCTCTGTCCGCATCCGCCGGCCTCCGCTTCGGTTCCGCTTCTGACCATTCATGCTAATTCAGCCGTTGTCGAGCCAACAAGCCGCGATTGCGGCGCGCTTTTGCGTGAGCATGACAAAGCCGCCCGGGAAGGGGCGGCTTCGCGTCAGGTCGCTGCGACAAGATCAGGGTTTCGAGGCCAGGAAGGCGATGACGTTCGCGCGGTCTTCCGGCTTCGGCAGGCCCGCGAAGGCCATCTTGGTGCCGGGGATCACTTTCTTGGGGTTTTCCAGGAAAGCGAAGATCGCTTCCGGGGTCCAGGGTTCGCCCGACTTGGCGGCCATGGCTTCGGAATAGGCGAAACCGTCGACCGAGGCATGGTTGCGCCCGACGACCCCGTTCAGGTGCGGACCCACGCCATTCGACCCGTCGAGCTTGTGGCAGGACCCGCATTTCTTGAACACCGCCTCGCCCGCCGCCGCGTCGCCTGCCGCCAGAAGCGCCGCCACGTCCACCGTCGCGCCGCCGTCGCCATCGGCCGGAGCAGCCGCCTCGCCGGTGTCGATGGTATAGGCCTGCGTCAACTCGCCTTCCGCATGTTCGCCATGACCCGCGGCTCCGACCGTGTAGAGCGCGTTGCCCGCCCAGCCCACCAGCATCAGCACCAGAAGCGAACCGCACACCGCGCCCACCGTCTTGGTCATCGTCATCGTGTCGAACATGGTTCACCTATCTGGGGTCTGCGTTCCGGGCGGTATCTATCCGCTTCCACCCGATGGTTTCAAGGTGTAGACGCGCGGCGAAACGCCCAAGGGGCAGGTTTTCGACATGGGGGATGGGCGGAATGGCGGGACGCATCGCTTTTCAGGGAGAGCCGGGAGCCTATTCGCACCAGGCCTGCCAGCAGTCGCGCCCGGATTTCGAGGTGGTCCCCAGCACGACTTTCGAGGAAGTGGTCGACAAGGTCGCGCGGGGCGAGGTCGATCTGGGGATGCTGGCGGTGGAGAATTCCACCTATGGCCGGGTGGCGGACGTGCATTCGCTGCTGCCGCGGGCGGGGCTGCATATCGTCGACGAGGCCTTCGTCCGGGTGCATGTGAACCTCTTGGGCGTGAAGGGTGCGCGGGTCGAGGATGTGCGCGAGGCGCATGGCCATGTGGTGATCCTGCCGCAATGCGCGCTGTTCCTGAAGAAGCATGACATCCGGGGCAAGGTCTCCAGCGACAACGCCCGCGCAGCGCGCGAGGTGGCCGAGGCCGGGGACAAGACCAAGGCGGCGCTGGCCAGCGAACTGGCGGCCGAGATCTACGGGCTGGAGGTGCTTGCCCGGCATATCGAGGATCAGGCCAACAACACCACCCGCTTCCTGGTGATGGCGCGCGACCCCGACCATTCGCGCCGCGGCGTGGGGAAGATGATCACCACCTTCACCTTCCGGGTCCGCAACATTCCCGCCGCGCTTTACAAGGCGCTGGGGGGGTTCGCGACCAACGGCATCAACATGACCAAGCTGGAAAGCTACATGGTCGGCGGCACCTTCACCGCGACGGAGTTCTACGCCGACATCGAGGGCCATCCCGAGGATGCGAACGTCGCGCTGGCGCTGGAGGAATTGGGCTACTTCACCTCGGAAGTGCGCATCCTGGGGGTTTATCCGGCCGACCGCGAGCGGGGCCAGGCCTGATCTAGGCCTGCACCTGGCTGCGTTCGTAGCGGTCCTTGATCCGCGCGCCCAGCGCCCCGAGCCCCTTTTCGAACCGCGCCTGCACCCGGCCCTTGGCCAGCCGCAGCGTGTTGATGAAAAGCCGCGCCGCCAGCGTCTTCGGCTTCACCTCGAGATCGACGCGCACCCGGCTGCGGCGGGGCGACAGCACCATGACCTCTATCCGCGTCGTGCCGTCGATCGAGGGGCTGTCGATCAGAAGAGCCAGGCGCTGTTCCGGGCTCATCTCCTCGATGCGGACCAGGGCCTTGCGCGCCTTGCCGCGGAAATGGCCGCGAACGCGCCATTCGGCCCCGACGCCGTTGTCCGGCGTGCCGGGCGGGCGTTCCACCTCGACCCCATTGCGGATCGCCTCGCGTTCCCAGGACGCATGGTCGATCAGCGTGGCGAAGACGAAAGCCGCCGGAACCTCGAGATCGGTCTTTGCCGTCAGCTTCATCGGTTCCTCGCAGGTTGATCGTCCGGCTTGCGCCCTCGGGATAGCAGGAAGATCAGGTCAATCAAGCCGGTCCGCAAGCCAGTTGCGCAGAATGAAATGGGCGATCGCCCCCTGTCGGCTGGGCCGGATCACCGGATGCTGTCCGGCAAAGGCCTGCACCATCTCTTCGCGCGTGACCCAGAGCGCGTGCTCGATCTCCTCGGGATCGATGTGGATCTCCTGGCTCGTCGCCTCGGTCCGGGCACCGATCATCAGCGAGGCGGGGAAGGGCCAGGGCTGGCTGGCAAGATAGGACACCGCGCCGCAGGTCACGCCCGTCTCCTCCAGCACCTCGCGGCGCACGGCGGCCTCAAGCGTCTCGCCCGGCTCGACGAAGCCCGCCAGCAGCGAGAACATTCCTTCGGGCCAGCCGGGGCTGCGACCCAGGAGCAGGGAATTGCCGTAGGTGACCAGCATGATCACCACCGGGTCGGTGCGCGGGAAATGCTGCGCGGCGCAGGCGGGGCAGGTCCGCTGCCAGCCGCCTTGCGCCATCTCGGACCTCGCGCCGCAGGTGGAACAGAATCCGTGGCTGCGGTGCCATTGCAGAAGCGCCTTGGCGGTGGCGACCAGTTCCGCCTCGCGCGGGGTCAGAAGGGTCATGACGCCGCGCAATTCGGTGAACCCGCCCTCTGTCACCGCCGGATGCTGCTGCACCGAGGCATCGAAGAACCCCGCCTCGATACCCTCGGCCCCCGCTTCGGGCGACCAGTCCGACAGGTCGGCGGCAAAACGCGCGACGCCATCGTCCATCCCCAGGAAGACCGGCGGCCCGGCCAGCGCCAGCACCGGATGCCCGGCGGGCACCCAGACCGGATGGTCCCCCGCCATCAGCGGCTTGCCGCGCCAGACCGGCAGCACCTGCCCTTCCTGCAAGGCGGCGTCCAGGCCCGCGACATCGCGCCGCAGGCCGGCCCGACGATCCAGCCCGGAGCCGCCGAAGGTCACTGTTTCTGCAATCTGCATTTCCGTTCAGCTTTCGCCCGATTGAGGGGTGGGTTTCCTGAAGTCAGACAGCTTTCCACCACCATCCATTTTACGGCCGCCGCCACCGCACAACCTCCGCGCGAATAACGACAATTCGCCACAACATTGACACAACCCACACGTTAAACCGCTCGCGTAATGAGTGTGTGTCTGTGTCAAGGTTAATGGCCGTTCCAGAATTGGTCTAGTCACTGGAAGTTCTATGTATCAGGTCCCCGTTGTATCGGTCAGCCGGAAGGAGTCTACGGACGCCCAGGTCACTTCTGCTTCCAACGCGGTCCGCATGGTTTCCAATCCCTGTACGCTTGCCTCGCTGCGGCTGATCGCGACCAGCGACCTTCATGCCAGCCTGATGCCCTATGATTATTGCGCGAACCGGCCCAATTCCAGCCTGGGCCTGGGTGCAATTTCGCAGCAGATCGCCGATGCAAGGGGCGAGGTCCAGAATTGCCTTCTCTTCGACAATGGCGATTTCCTGCAAGGCAGTCCGCTGGCCGATTTCGCCGCCACGTCGCGGCGGCGGCGGGCGCATCCGGTGATCACGGCATTCAATACGCTGGGCTATGACGCGGCAACGCTGGGAAACCACGAATTCGACTACGGATTGCGCTTTCTGTCCGAGGTGTTGGCCAATGCGCAATTCCCGGTGGTCTCGGCCAATATCGCCACCCGGCTGGGGACCAGCCCGGCGCGGGACGAGACGCTGGTGCCACCGTTCACCATCCTCCGGCGGCAGATCTTCGATGACGAGGGGCGCGCCCATGTCCTGCGGGTGGGCGTCATCGGCTTCGCCCCGCCGCAGATCGCGGAATGGGACCGCGACCAGCCGGACGGGCGGGTGCATACCCGCGACATCCTGGCCGCCGCCCGGGCCTGGCTGCCGCGGCTGCGCGCGCGGGGGGCCGATATCATCGTGGCGCTGGCGCATACCGGGATCGGCGCGATCGACCCCGAGAACGGGTCCGAGAATGCGGCGACCGCGCTGGCCGCCCTGCCCGAGATCGACGCCGTGGTCGCGGGCCACAGCCACCTTGTCTTTCCCGGCCCGGGCTTTCCCGCCTCGCCCGCCGTCGATCCGGTGCGGGGACTTCTGGCCGGCAAGCCCGCGGTGATGCCGGGGCATTCGGCGAACCATGTCGGCATCATCGACCTGCGTCTGGAACGCTGCGGCCAGGGTCCCCGGCGCTGGCGGGTGGCGGGTGCGGCGGCGCGGATCGGCCACCGCAGCGCCGACCGCCCGGCGACCACCCCGGCCCTGCAGCACGCGCTGGCGCCGGACCACCGGGCAACTCTGGCCTGGTCGCGCCGCCAGCTGGGCGAGACGGCAGTGCCGCTGCACAGCCATTTCGCCAGCGTCGCGCCCTCGGCCGCGCTGGCGCTGATCGCCGACGCCAAGGCCGACCACATCCGCCAGGCCCTGTCCGGCACCGGCCTGGCGCAGCTGCCGCTTCTGTCCTCGGCCTCGCCGTTCCGGGCCGGGGGGCGGGGCGGGGCGGAGAATTTCACCGACATCGCCACAGGTCCCTTGCGGATGCGCAACCTGTCGGACCTCTACCCCTTTCCGAACACGCTCGTCACCCTGCTTCTGACCGGCAGCGAAGTCGCCGACTGGCTGGAGCGGGCGACCTCGGTCTTTCACCGGATCGCGCCGGGATCGGTCGATGCGCCCCTGCGCGACGACACCGTGCCCTCCTTCGTCTTCGAGACCATCCCGCAGCTGAGCTATGCCATCGACCTCAGCCAGCCCGCGCGCTTCGACGGGCAGGGCCGGCTGGCCAACCCCGACGCGCAGCGCATCACCGGACTGCGCTACCAGGGTCGCCCGGTCGATGCGGAGGAACAGTTCCTGCTGGTCACCAACAGCCACCGCGCCGGACGCGCCCGCCTGCAGGACCCGGCGAACGAGCCGCAGGTGGTCTACACCGACGGCGCGCGGGTGCAGTCGATCTTCGTGGCGCATATCCAGCGCAAGGGCCGGGTGGGTGGCCCGCCGCCGCGCAACTGGCACTTCCTGCCGATGCCCGGCACCACGGTCAGCATCCCGACCGGCCAGGGCGCGGCACGGCATCTGGACGAGATCGCGCAATATCGCCCGGCCGCGCTTGGCCAGGGCGCGGATGGCTTTACCCACTACCGGCTGCATCTGTGATCGGCTATGCCTCCGCGCGGAGGCCCTGATGTACGACGCCATTCTCTTCGACCTCGACGGCACGCTGATCGACACCGAAAGCATCGCCCTTGTCACCGGCATGGCCGCCTTCGCCGCCCATGGGCATGAGGTGGACGAATCCTTCATGCACGGTCTGGTCGGCAAGGACGAACCCACCGCCGCCCGGATCATCCGCGCCGCGCTGCCCGGCGTCGACCTGCAAGCCGTCAACCTGCACTGGCGCAAGGGGTTCGACGATGGGCTGGACGCGGGCCTTCCGCTGAAGCCCGGCGCAGCGGACCTCTTGCCCGCGCTGTCGGCGCCGCTGGCCATCGTCACCTCGACGGGGCGCGTGGGCGCGCATCGCAAGCTGGGGCTGGCCGGAATCGCCCAGGCCTTCACCCATGTCGTCACGCTGGACGACGTGCGCGCCCCGAAGCCCGACCCCGAGCCCTACCTGCTGGCCGCGACCCTGTTCGGCGTCGCTCCCGCGCGCTGCCTGGTGTTCGAGGACAGCGAGACCGGCGCCGAGGCCGCCCATCGCGCCGGTTGCGTGGTGGTGCAGGTCCCCGACCTGGTCCCGAGCCAGGGTCGCTGGGCGCATCACCTGGCCCCCGACCTGCTGACCGGGGCACGGATGGCGGGGCTGCTCTAGGCCCCTTCGCGTCCCGCGTGACCGCCGGTCAGGCCTTCCGCGTGTGCAGCTCGCACAGGCAGCTGACCGGCTCGCCGTGGTTGCGCTCGATCTCGGCGTCGGGGGCCAGCTTGTCCATCGCCTTCGCCAGGTCCAGGTCCAGCTGCGTCAGCCCCTTGGCGGAATGGGTGGTCAGCGTCACGTCGACCACGTTGTAGCGGTTGGTCCAGTCCGGGTGATGGTTCGCCTTGTCGGCCAGAAGCGCCCCGCGCGACATGAAGCCCCAGGCTTCGGAGAAGCTGCGGAATTTCCAGACCTTGCGGATCGCATCCTTGCCGGGCACGGCGGCCCAGCCGGTTTCGGCCAGGGGTGGCAGTCCGGCCTTGCGGTCGGCTTCGGGCAATAGGGGTGTCATGGCTTGGCCTCCGGGATCAGGGCATTGTCCTTGGCATTCGCCGCGGCAAGCGCGGGGCGGTCCTTCAGCCGCGCCCAATAGGCGGCCAGCGTATCATCGGCTGGGATCCCGCCGAACTGCATCCCCCAGCCGACCTGGCTGCCGACATAGACATCCGCCGCGGTGAAGCGTCCGTCGGCGATATAGTCGTTCTTCTCCAGATGCCCGGTCAACGCCCGCAGCACATCCTCCAGATCGCCATAGCCCGCGCGCCGCTTCTCTTGCGGGCCGCTGGTCTTCCAGCCGAAGCCGGTGTTGACCACCGCCTGCTCCAGCGGCCCGGCGGCGAAGAACATCCAGCGGAAGAAGGCGGCCTTGTCTTCGGCCATCAGGCCCGCTTCGGGAAAGGTCAGCGCCAGATAGCTGCAGATGGCCGCAACCTCGGTCACGACCCTGCCGTCATGGACCACCGCCGGGACCTTGCCCATCGGGTTCACCGCCAAATAATCCGGCGCTTTCATCGTGGTGTAGTAGTCCAGCACCACCGTCTCGTACGGCTGGCCGGTCTCCTCCAGCATCCAGCGCGCGATCCGGCCGCGTGACATCGGGTTGGTGTAGAAGGTCAGCATGGACGACTCGCTCCCGCCTTTCATCTTTGCAGAACTATCCCACGGGGGTCCGGGGGTGTGAAACCCCCGGCGCTACGGCTCGGCACCGACGCGCCGGAAGGGGCCATAGGCGGTCAGCACCTCGATCTCTTCCCCCACCGCGCGGCGTTCGGCCTGAAGATAACGGTCAACCGCCGTGCGGAACGAGGGTTCCGCGATCCAGTGCAGCGAATGTGTCTCGACCGGCAGATACCCGCGCGCAAGCTTGTGTTCGCCCTGCGCCCCGGCCTCGACCCGGTGCAGGCCATGGGTGATCGCCCAGTCGATGGCCTGATAATAGCACAGCTCGAAATGCAGGCAGGGATGGTCCTCGATGCAGCCCCAGTAGCGCCCGTACAGCGTATCGCGTCCGATGAAGTTCAGCGCCCCGGCGACCGGGCGCGGGCCATCGAAGGCCAGGACCAGCAGGATGTCATGCCGCATGGTGTCATGGAAATGTCGGAAGGCATCGCGGGTCAGATAGGGATGGCCCCATTTCCGGCTGCCGGTGTCCTGGTAGAAGGCCCAGAACGCATCCCAGTGCGGCGGCTCGATTTCGTCCCCGGTCAGCGCGCGGATCGTCAGCCCGCTGGCCCGCGCTGTCTCGCGTTCCTTGCGGATCATCTTGCGCTTGCGGCTGGAGAGATCGGCGAGGAAGTCGTCGAAGCTGCCATAGCCCCGGTTCTGCCAGTGGAATTGCTGGGTGACGCGGTGGAGCGTCCCCTCCACCCCGGCCAGCGCCTCGGCCTCCCCCTCCGTGCAGAAGGTCGCGTGCAGCGAGGACAGCCGGTTCTGGGCGGTGATACCGATGGCCGCCTGCCAGAGCGTTTCCCGATGCTCCGCGGCGCCAAGGAACCGGCGCCCGGTCGCGGGAGTGAACGGCACCGCGATCTGCAGCTTGGGGTAATAGCGCCCCCCGGCCCGCTCCAGCGCGTCGGCCCAGCCGTGGTCGAAGATGTATTCGCCCTGGCTGTGGCCCTTCACATAAAGCGGCGTCGCGGCGAGAAGCTTGCCGTCGTCCCGCAAGACCAGGGGCCGCGCCTGCCAGCCGCTGCCCTTGCCGGTGGAGCCAGAGAGGTCCAGCGCCGAGAGGAAGCGGTGCGTGGTGAAAGGGTCGACGGCGCGGCCCCCGGCGCTTTCCGGTGCGGCGATGGCATCCCACTCGGCTTCGGGGATGTCGGCAAGGCTGTCGTGCAGGGTCAGGTCGGCCATTCGTGCCCTCGGGGTCGCAAGGAAGGTGGCGGGCCGGGGCCGGAGGTCAAGCCGGAAGCGCGGCCCGATAGCCTTCGAAGGTCACATTGTCGGCAACCCGCCGCGCCGCCGCCTCGGCCTCGGGCGAGCGGATCGTCCAGCACAACACCTTCGCGCCCTGCGCCTTCAACTCGGCCACGCGGGGTCGGGCCAGATCCGGCGCCTCATGGCTGATGAAGCTGGAACCGGTGGGGTCATAGTCCGGAATGGCCCGGAAATGGGCGCAGCGGTCCGGGGGCAGCGGGGCCCAGTCCTCGGGGTCATAGGCCGAGGTGGTGATCCCGCGCGGAATCTGCGGGGCCAGCCGGGCCATATGGGCGATCGAGGCCGGGTTGAAGGACATCACCGCGACATCGCCGGTGTAGCCCTTCAGCGCCTCCGCCGTCGCGGCCTCAAGCCTGCCATCGGTCGGACCCATGGTCAGCGACTGGTCCTTGATCTCGATGAGAAGCGGGACCTTGCCGTCTATCAGGGCCAGCACCTCGGGCAGGGTCGGGATGGTGTCGGTCGAGCCGATCAGCCGGATGCGGCCCAGTTCGGCGGCGGTGCGGGCGTTGACCGGGCCGGTCTGGTCCGTCAGACGGTCCAGTTCCTCATCATGGAAAACCATCGGCACGCCGTCCGAGGACAGTTGCAGGTCGACCTCGATCCCATAGCCGGCCTCGACCGCCGCCTTGATCGCGGTGGGCGAGTTCTCGATCCGACCTGCAGCCCGGTCATGCAGGGCGCGGTGGGTGATGGGCCAGCGGAGGAAGCTGTCGGGCAGCGCGATGCGGGTCATTTCAGGGCGAAGATCGCCTCGATTTCCACGGCCACGCCCAAGGGCAGCGAGGCGGCGGAGACGGCGGAGCGGGCGTGGCGGCCAGCGTCGCCCAATACCGCGACCAGGAAGTCGGAGGCGCCGTTGATCACCTTGGGCTGGTCGGTGAAATCGGCGGTGGAGTT
>NZ_DAIQAT010000112.1:0-11424 GCF_036781545.1 Tabrizicola sp. | reverse complement strand
GGGATGACACGCTCATCGGCGGCGCGGGCAACGACACGCTGATCGGCGGCGAGGGAGCGGACCTGATCGACGGCGGCGCGGGGAACGACCGGCTGGAAGGTGGCGCAGGGGATGATGTGCTGCTGGGGGGAAGCGGGTCGGACGTGCTTTGGGGCGGTGATGGGGACGACTGGCTGGATGGTGGCGCCGATGCCGACCGGCTGGAAGGCGGCGCGGGGACGGATACGCTGCTGGGCGGTGACGGCAATGATACGCTCCTCGGCGGTGACGGCGACGACTGGCTGGAGGGCGGTGCGGGAAATGACCGGCTGGAAGGCGGGGGGGGCGACGATGTCCTCTTGGGTGGGCCGGGCGCCGACACCTTCGTGTTCAACGGCGGGGCGGATGTGATCGTCGATTTCACCCGTCTTCAGGACAAGGTGGTTCTGGATCTGCGGTTGTGGGACGGGCCGCATCCGAGCGTTGCAGCCATTCTGGCCGGAGCGGAGGTGACGGAGAGCGGCCTGCACTTCGACTTCGGGGCGGGGAACACGCTGGACATCGCCGGGATTTTCAACGCAAACCTCCTGCTGGGCGACATTCTGTTCGTGTGAAAAGGCGGAGACCCTATGGCGGTGAAAGTGCTGGTGACAGGTGGGGCGGGCTATATCGGCTCTCATGCCTGCAAGGCTCTGGCGCGGGCGGGGTTCGAGCCGGTGGTCTTCGACAATCTTTCGACCGGCTGGAAGGGGGCGGTGAAATGGGGGCCGCTGGTCCGGGGCGACCTGATGGATCGGGTCAGCATCGACGCGGCGCTGGCCGAGCATCGCCCGGTGGCGGTGATGCATTTCGCGGCGCTGTCGCTGGTGGGCGAGTCGATGCAGGACCCTGGGCGCTATTGGCGGGTGAACGTCGGGGGAGCGCTGAACCTTCTGGAGGCCTGTGCGGCGGCCGGGGTGCGGAACTTCGTCTTCTCCTCGACCTGCGCGACTTATGGCGATCAGGACGGTGTGCTTCTGACCGAGGAGACGCCGCAGAGGCCGATCAACGCCTATGGCGGGTCGAAACTGGCAATTGAACAAATGCTAAAGGATTTCGGCAAGTCAGCCGGGATTTCCCATGTAATCTTTCGATATTTCAACGTTGCGGGCGCGGACTCGGAGGGCGAGGCCGGCGAGCAGCATGTGCCGGAGACGCATCTGATCCCGCTGATGCTGGATGCCGTTGCGGGCAAGCGCCCGGCGCTGACGGTGTTCGGGACCGATTATCCGACGCCGGACGGGACCTGTGTGCGCGACTATGTCCATGTAAGCGATCTGGCCGATGCCCATGTCCTGGGGCTGCGGCGGCTGCTGGACGGCAAGGGCGACGGGGTGTTCTGCCTGGGCACGGGGCGCGGCTTTTCGGTGCGCGAGGTGATCGAGGCGAGCCGGATGGTCACGAACCGCGAAGTGCCGGTGGTGATCGGCGAAAGGCGGGCGGGGGATGCGGCGGCGCTGGTGTCGTCCTCGACCCATGCGATCCTGGAACTGGGCTGGGAGCCGCAGCGCTCGTCCCTGCGGCAGATGATCGGCGACGCATGGGCCTGGGCACAGAAGCCGGGGTTTGCCGAATAGTCAGAGATCCCAGTCGACGGGCTTTTTCTGCGGGGCCGCATCGGCGCTGAGCCCGAGCCAGGCGGCGCGGAGCGGCAGCTTGCGCTCGGCCCCCCAATCGCCGGTGACGGTCAACTCGTCGCCCTCCAGCATCACGCCTGCGACGGACTGGCCCGAGGGCCAGCGGATCGCGCCGAGGATGTGGCGTATCTCGACGGTGCCGAGGGGGTCGAGCACCAGGAGCGCGGGTTGCCCGGCGGCGGTCAGCGGGTCGGGGGTTTCCTGCGAGGAGAGGCCGAGCACGGGCAGCGCGGCGCCTTCCTCGACCCCGAGGCAGGCTTTGTGGCGGCCGTTCCAGGGGGCATAGTCGCGCCCGCCGTTGGAATGCCAGAGCATCGTCATCGGCAGCGCACGGGCGTTACGCAGGGTGAGGATGAGGTCGCCCTCGGCGGGGCGCACGATGGCGGTCCAGCCGAGACGCGAGGCAGGGTCCTCGATTCCGGCGACGAAATCCTCGTGCGCCTCGCCCCAGGGATAGCGGTAGAGGTTGACGGTACCGCCATCGGCGGCGGGAAATTCGGCGGCCTCCTCGGCGCGGCGGGGGTAGGCGAGGCGCGAGCGGCCCCGCGTGGTCTCCAGCGGTTCGGGCAGGGTTTCCCACCAGCGCTTGCGGGAGAAGGACAGTTTCGCGCCGTTCGGGACCGAGATCATCGCGTGGTTGGCGGTGGGAAGGGACCCGTTGCCGCCGATGAAAAGGTGGCGCTGGTAGAGGAAGGGGTGGTCGTCGGCGAGCGACAGTTCCTTGACCACGGTCGCGCCCTGCACCGCGCCGTCCAGTACGGCGCGGAGTGTGCCCGGGGCCGAGGGGGTGACGCGCCAGTCGCCATTGGCGGTGAGGCCGTGGAGGCCATCGGGGCTGGCACCGAAGGGGGCGGCGAGGAAGTCGCCCGCCAGCCAGCGCTGGTGCGGGGGCGCGTCAGCGGGCACTTCGTCGGGTGACCAGGGGGCGTGGTGGAGGGGGGCGATGGTCGCGCCCTCGTCGCTGACCTCGAGATGTTGCAGCACGCCGCCGCGCGGGGAGAAGGCGAGGCTGATGCCGCGGGCGGTGAGCGTGTGGGTCATGGCGGCCTCCCTTTGGCGCGAGGCTAGCCGGTGGGACTGGCCGGGCGCAAGGTCAGGCGGGCAGAAGCTCCAGCGCGACACCCTGGCCGACGCCGACGCAGAGCGAGACGAGGGCCGACCGGCCGCCGGTCTCGGCCAGGCGGCGGGCGGCAGTCCCGGCAAGGCGGGCGCCGGACATGCCGAGGGGATGGCCCATGGCAATGGCACCGCCGTGGGCGTTCAGGCGCGGGTCGTCGTCCGCCATCCCCCAGGCGCGGGTGCAAGCGAGGACCTGGGCGGCGAAGGCCTCGTTCAGCTCGATCACGTCATGATCCTGCGCGGTGCGTCCAGTGCGGGTGGCAAGGCGGCGGGCAGCCTCGACCGGGCCGATGCCCATGATCCGCGGTTCCACCGCGCCAGAGGCGGCGGCGCCGATCCGGGCGAGCGGGGTGAGCCGGTGTTTCCGGACGGCCTCGGCGCTGGCGAGGATCACCGCTGCGGCCCCGTCGTTCACGCCGGAGGCATTGCCTGCGGTCACGGTGCCGGGCTTGCGGAACGGGGCGGGAAGGGCGGCGAGTTTTTCCAGGCTGGTGGGCCGCGGGTGTTCGTCGGTGCTGACCAGGGTGTCACCCTTCCGGCCGGGAATGGTGACGGGCAGGATGTCTGCCGCGTGCCAGGCGGCGTCGTAGCGCGATTGCGAGAGAAGCGCGTAGCGGTCCTGGTCCTCGCGGCTGATGGCATGGTCGGCGGCGAGGTTTTCGGCGGTTTCCGGCATGGCCTCGGTGCCCCAGAGCTGCGCCATGCGGGGGTGGATGAAGCGCCAGCCGATGGTGGTGTCGAAGATTTCAGGCGCGCGGGCGAAGGCGGTCTCTGCCTTGGGCATGACGAAGGGCGCGCGGGACATGCTTTCGACGCCACCTGCGATGACGATATCGGCGGCCCCGTCGCGGATCACTCGCGCAGCGGTGATCACCGCGTCGAGGCCCGAGGCGCAGAGGCGGTTCACGGTCAGCGCCGGGACAGTCGGGCCAAGGCGAGAGAGAAGGGTGGCCATTCGGGCGACGTTGCGGTTGTCCTCGCCCGCCTGGTTGGCGCAGCCGAAGACCACCTCGTCGACCGGAACGTCGTGGAGGTCGAGAAGCCCGTCGATGACGCGGGTGGCAAGGTCGTCGGGGCGGACCGGGGCGAGCGCGCCGGCATAGCGGCCGATGGGGGTGCGCCGGTGGGCGCAGAGGAAGACTTCGGTCATTTCGCCTCCAGCCCCGGTGCGGGGTCGTAGCGGGGTTTCAGGGGGTCCGGCGCGGCGGCGCGGAGGCGGGCGAGCTCGGTCAGGATGGGTTGGCGGCCGTGGCGGGCGAGGGCCTCGAACGGGCCGCGCGGGAAGTTGAGGCCAAGACGCATCGCAGTGTCGATGCCGTCGGGCGTGGTGCCGCCTTCGGCGAGGAGCCAGTGGGCCTCGTTGACAAGGGTCGCCTCGATGCGGAGCACGACGGCGTCGGCATCGGCGGGCGGGCTGGCGGGGCCGTCAGGAAAGACGAAGCCCTTGCCCGTCTTGCGGCCAAGGTTTCCGCTGGCAACCTGGGCCTTCAGCGCGGGGAAGGGCAGATAGCGGGGGTGGCTTCCCATCGCGCCGTACATCCCCTCGGTCGCGGCAAGGTTGATGTCGGCGCCGATCAGGTCGATCAGCGCGAAGGGGCCGAGTCTGTAGCCAGCGGCGGTCATGGCGGCGTCGATCTCGGCCGCGCTGCGGCCTTCGGAGAGAAGGGCCAGCGCCTCGCCGTAATAGGGCCGGGCGCAGCGGTTGACGATGAAACCGGGGCGGTCGGGGCAAAGGATGACGGTCTTGCCCGCAGCCTCGGTCCAGTCTTTCGCATGGGCGATGGCGGTGGGTGAAGTGCCCGCATGGTGGGCGAGTTCCACAAGCTTCATCGCCGGGGGCGGGTTGAAGAAGTGCAGCGCGAGGATGCGGTCCGGGTGCCGGAGGCCAGCGGCGATGGCGTGGATCGGCAGCGAGGAGGTGTTGGTGGCGAGGATCGCATCGGGGGCGATCAGGGGCTCCAGCGTGGCGAAGAGGGCCTGCTTGGGGTCCAGCTTCTCGACGATGGCCTCGATGATCAGGCGGCAGGGGGCGAGGGCGGTCAGGTCCGCGGCCACGGTCAGGCGGGAGAGGGTGGCGTCACGATCGGCCTCGGCCAGTTTTCCGGCGGTGACGCGGGCTTGCAGGGCCTGGGCCAGCCGGTCACGGGCGCTGTCGCGCGCGGGGGGATGGGCGTCGGTCGCGATGACCGGGAAACCCGCCTGGGCATAGACCTGCGCGATGCCGAGGCCCATGGTCCCCAACCCGACGATGCCGATGGTGGGGCGGTCGGTCATTGGCCGGTGAACCCCGGCTTGCGTTTTTCGCGGAAGGCGCGGATGCCTTCCGACTTGTCGGCGGTGTCCAGCAGCGCCTCGAAGGCGGCGCGTTCCTGGTCCAGCGCCAGAGCGCCTTCGGCCCCGGCGACGAGCGCGGCTTTGGCGGCCACAAGGGCCAGCGGCGCGCGTTCGGCGAGCTTTTCGGTCAGGGGGCGGGCGATGTCTTGTGCCGCCCCTTCGCCAAGCCAGCCCGCGATGCCCCAGTCATAGGCGGTGGCGGCAGGCAGGATTTCCCCGGTCAGGACCAGCCGCGTCGCCCGCGCGCGCCCGACCAGCGACAGAAGCCGCTGCGCCCCGCCCGCGCCGGGGATCAGGCCGAGGTTCGTCTCCGGCAGGCCGACCCGTGCCGTGGCCCCCAGCACCAGACAATCCGCCATCAGCGCCAGTTCGAACCCTCCCCCCAGCGCGAAACCGTCGACGGCGGCGACCAGCGGTTTCGGGAAGGCGCGGATCGCCGCCCAATGCGCCTTTCGGGGGTCGGCAGCGCCTTCGGCGGCGGTCTTGCCCTCGATCTCGGCAATGTCGGCCCCCGCGGCGAAGTTGCCTTCGGCCCCGGTGAGGAGAACCGCGCGGCAGGCGGGATCGCCTGCGAGGTCGGTCAACGCCCCCGCCAGTTGCGCCAGCAGAGCGGTGTTCAGCGCATTCTTCGCCTGCGGCCGGTTCAGCACCAGCCGGGTCCAGGCGCCCTGCGGTTCGACGATCAGATCCATGCCCTGCATCCTGCATCGCCGCGCCGGAATTTCAAGCTAGAAATTTCAAGCTTGAAATTATTTTATCGCGATGGCAGGCTTCCGTCAGTCAGGGACTCGGAGGGTCAGGTGAAAGTTCTTTGCCTTGGGGGTGGTCCGGCGGGCCTGTATTTCGCCATTTCGATGAAGCTGCGCGATCCGTCGCATCAGGTCACGGTGCTGGAGCGGAACCGCGCGGACGACACGTTCGGCTGGGGCGTGGTGCTGTCCGACGACGCCATGGCGCGGATGAAGCAGAACGACCCGCAGTCCTACGAGGCGATCAAGGCGAATTTCGCTTATTGGGACGACATCGCCGTGGTGCATCGGGGCGAGCGCCAGGTTTCGGGCGGGCACGGGTTCGCCGGGATCGGACGGATGAAGATGCTCCTGATCCTGCAGGAGCGGGCGCGCGAGCTGGGGGTGGACCTGCAGTTCCAGACCGAGTTCAAGTCGGCCGAGGATTACCGCAAGGATTATGACCTCGTGGTGGCGACCGACGGGATCAACTCATTGGTCCGCCGCGAATATGCCGATGTCTTCAAGCCCGATATCGACCAGCGGCTGGTCAAGTTCATCTGGCTGGGCACCCACCAGAAGTTCGACGACGCCTTCACCTTCATCTTCGAGGAGACCGAGTGGGGCTGGTTCTGGGCGCATGTCTACCAGTTCGACAATGACACCGCGACCTTCATCGTCGACTGCATGCCCGAGACTTGGGATCGTGCCGGGTTCGCCGACATGTCGAAGGAAGAGATCGTCGCCACCTGCCAGCGGATTTTCGCCAAGCATCTGGGCGGGCATGACCTGATGTCGAACGCCAACCACCTGCGGGGCTCGGCGGTCTGGATGCAGTTCCCGCGCGTGCTGTGCGAGCGCTGGTACAACGGCAACGTCGTGCTGATGGGCGATGCGGCGGCGACGGGGCATTATTCCATCGGTTCGGGGTCGCGGCTGGCTTTCGATTCGGCGATTGCGCTGGCGGATTACCTGCATTCCGAACCCACGATGGAAGCGGCCTTCCAGCGCTATCAGGACGAACGCCGTGTCGAGGTGTTGCGGTTGCAATCGGCGGCGAGGAACAGCCTGGAATGGTTCGAGCGGGTCGAGCGCTATCTGGACATGGCGCCGATGCAGTTCGCCTATTCGCTTCTGACCCGCAGCCAGCGGATCAGCCACGAGAACCTGCGGCTGCGTGACCCGGACTGGCTGCGCAAGGCCGAGGACTGGTTCCAGTCGCAGGCCGGGGGACAGGCGGGCCGCCAGCCGATGTTCGCGCCGTTCCAGCTGCGCGGGGTGCGGCTGGAGAACCGGGTCGTCGTGTCGCCGATGGCGCAGTACAAGGCGGTGGACGGCTGCCCGACCGACTGGCATTTCGCGCATTATGCCGAGCGGGCGAAGGGCGGCGCGGGGCTGGTCTATGTCGAGATGACCTGCGTCTCGCCGGAAGGGCGGATCACGCCGGGCTGTCCGGGTCTGTATGCGCCGGAGCATGAGGTGGCCTGGAAGCGGTTGGGCGATTTCGTCCATGCCGAGACCAAGGCGAAGCTCTGCTGCCAGATCGGACATTCGGGGCGGAAGGGCAGCACGCAGCTTGGCTGGGAGGAGGGGGATGCTCCGCTCGCTTCAGGCAACTGGGAAACGATGAGCGCCAGTGCGATCCCGTGGAGCAAGGGCAACGCGGTGCCGAAGGCGATGACGCGGGCGGACATGGATATGGTGCGCGACCAGTTCGTCGCCTCGACCCGCATGGCCGAGCGCGCCGGATTTGACATGATCGAACTTCATGCGGCGCATGGCTATCTGATTTCGTCGTTCATAAGCCCGAAATCGAACATCCGCAGCGACGAGTATGGCGGCAGCCTGGAGAACCGGCTGCGCTTTCCGCTGGAGGTGTTCCGGGCGATGCGGGCAGCCTGGCCGGAGGACAAGCCGATGTCGGTCCGGATTTCGGCGAATGACTGGGTGGGCGACGACGGCGTGACGCCGGAGGAGGCGGTGGAGATCGCCAAGGCATTCGCCGCCGCCGGGGCCGATATCATCGACGTCAGCGCCGGGCAGACCTCGACCGATGCCAAGCCCGTCTATGGCCGGATGTTCCAGACCCCGTTCAGCGACCGGATCCGCAACGAGGCGGGGCTTGCGACCATCGCGGTGGGCAACATCACCGAGGCGGATCAGGTGAACGGCATCCTTCTGGCAGGGCGAGCGGATCTGGTGGCGCTGGCGCGGCCGCATCTGGCCGATCCCTACTGGACGCTGCATGCGGCGGTGAAGGCGGGGGATGAGGCGGTGTTCTGGCCGAACCCCTATCTCAACGGCCGCGACCAGGCGCTGCGGTTGCAGGCGCGGGCGCAAGAGGTGATCCGGGTATGAATCCTTCCGGCAGGCGCGTGCTGATCACGGGGGGCGGCTCGGGCGCGGGCGCCGACCTTGCGCGCGGCTTTGCCGAGGCGGGGGCGGAGGTGGTGATCGCGGGTCGCCGGGCGGAGGCGCTGAAGGCGGTTGCCGAGCCGATGGGCGCGCGCTGGGTGCAAGCGGACGTGACCGACGAAACCTCGGTCGCGGCGATGTTCCGGCAGGCGGGGCCTTGCGATATCGTCATCGCCAATGCGGGCGCGGCGGACAGCGGGGTGATGGCGAAGACCACGCTAGCCCAGTGGAACGCGATGCTGGCGGTGAACCTGACCGGGGTCTTCCTGACCTTCCGCGAGGCGCTTGGCCAGTTCCGCGGCGAGGGGCGGCTGATCGCCGTGGCCTCGACCGCAGGGTTGAAGGGCTATGCCAAGGTGGCGCCCTATGCCGCGGCGAAGCACGGGGTGATCGGTCTGGTGCGGTCGCTGGCGCTGGAAGTGGCGCGGAAGGGGATCACGGTCAATGCGATCTGTCCGGGGTTCCTGGACACGCCGATGACCGAGCATTCGGTGCAGGTGATCGCCGAGAAGACCGGGAAAAGCCTGGCCGAGGCGCGGGCAGCGCTGGAGGGTCTCAGCCCGCAGGGGCGGCTTTACCAGCCCTCGGAAGTGACGGCGGCAGCGCTGTATCTGGCGTCGGACGCGGCGGGCGGCGTGAACGGGGCCTGCCTCACGATCTCGGGGGGCGAGGTGTGAGCGAGGGATCGAAGCGGCGGTTGAAGATGTGGATCCGGCTTCTGGGCGTGACCCGGACGGCGGAGAACGGGTTGCGCGAGTACCTGCGGGTAAAGCACGACACCACGCTGCCGCGTTTCGACGTGATGGCCGCGCTGTATCGCCGCCGCGAGGGAGTGACGATGAGCGAGCTTTCCCGGATGCTCCTGGTGTCGAACGGCAATGCGACGGCGGTCGTCGACCGGCTGGAGGGTGACGGGCTGGTCCGGCGCACCCCCTCGGAGGTGGACCGGCGAACAGTGCATGTGGCGCTGACACGGGAGGGAACCGCGGCTTTCGAGACGATGGCCGAGGGGCACGAGGCCGAGGTCGCGCGCCTGTTCGGCGGGCTGAGCGACGAGGAACTGGACCAGATGACGGCGATCCTGAAGAGGATGGGACGATGAGCGTTGTGTCGGGAAGCGAGATGGCAGGCCTGAAGCCGCAGCATTTCCTGTGGGAGGTGAAGGACCGCATCGCGGTGGTCCGGCTGAACCGTCCCGACCGGAAGAACCCGCTGACCTTCGACAGCTACGCGGAACTCCGCGACACCTTCCGCGCGCTGGTCTATGCGACGGATGTGGACGTGGTGGTTTTCGCCTCGAACGGCGGGAATTTCTGCTCGGGCGGCGATGTGCATGACATCATCGGGCCGCTGATCGGGCTGCCGATGAAGGATCTCCTGGCCTTTACCCGGATGACCGGCGATCTGGTCAAGGCGATGATTTCCTGCGGTAAACCGATCATCGCTGCGGTGGATGGCGTCGCGGTGGGGGCCGGGGCGATCATCGCAATGGCGTCCGACCTGCGGCTGGCGACGCCGGCGGCGAAATGTGCCTTCCTGTTCACGCGGGTCGGCCTCGCCGGCTGCGACATGGGCGCCTGCGCCATGCTGCCGCGGATCGTCGGGCAGGGGCGGGCGGCGGAGCTTCTGTATACGGGCCGGGTGATGGGCGCCGAGGAAGGCGAACGCTGGGGCTTCTGGAACGCCCTGCACGGCGCGGAGGTGCTGGAGGCGGAGGCGATGAAGCTGGCGCAGCGGCTGGCGGCGGGGCCGACTTTTGCGCATGGGATCACCAAGACCCAGCTGAACCAGGAATGGAACATGGGGCTGGAACAGGCGATCGAGGCCGAGGCTCAGGCTCAGGCGATCTGCATGCAGACGAAGGACTTTGACCGGGCCTACCGGGCCTTCGTCGCGAAAGAGAAACCCGTCTTCGCGGGGGACTGAGGGCGGACCGGGGGCCAGCCCCCGGACCCCCGGGATATTTGGGCAAAGATGAAATGAGCGACACGAGTTTCCTTGACTGGCCGTTCTTCGAGCCTCGCCACCGCGAGTTGGCGGCGGCACTGGACGCCTGGGCAGCGGCCAGCCTGCCGGTTGCGCATGACGATGTGGATGCGGCCTGCAAGGGGCTGGTCGCGGCCCTGGGCGCGGGCGGCTGGCTGACGCATTCCGGCGCGGGCGAGGGGGAGCGGCTGGATGTACGCTCCTTGTGCCTGATCCGCGAGACGCTGGCGCGGCACGATGGGCTGGCGGATTTCGCCTTTGCCATGCAGGGGCTGGGGATGGGGGCGGTCAGTCTGTTCGGCACGGCGGCGCAGCGGGAGTGGCTGGGGCGGACGCGGACCGGGAAGGCGATTTCAGGCTTTGCGCTGACCGAGCCGGGGTCGGGGTCGGACGTGGCGGCGACCGCGACCCTGGCGGAGCGGGTGCCGGGCGGCTGGCGGCTGAACGGCGAGAAGACCTATATCTCGAATGGCGGGATCGCCGATGTCTATGTGATCTTCGCGCGGACCGGGGAGGCTCCGGGGGCGAAGGGGCTGTCGGCTTTCCTTTTGCCGGCGACGACCAAGGGGCTGGAGGTGGTGAGCCGGATCGAGGTCATCGCGCCGCATCCCTTGGCGCATCTGCGGCTGAGCGATGTGGTGCTGCCCGAGGCCGCGCTGATCGGCAAGCCCGGCGAGGGGTTCAAGATCGCCATGTCGGTGCTGGACGTGTTCCGGTCCACCGTCGGCGCGGCGGCGCTGGGGTTTGCGCGGCGGGCGCTGGACGAGGCGCTGGCGCGGGTACAGTCGCGCCGCATTCAGGGGCAGGCCTTGAGCGAGCTGCAACTGGTGCAGGGGCATCTGGCGGACATGGCGCTGGAGATCGACGCCTCGGCCCTGCTGGTCTATCGGGCGGCCTGGACCAAGGACCAGGGCGCGGCGCGGGTCAGCCGGGAGGCGGCGATGGCCAAGCTGTTCTCGACCGAGGCCGCGCAGCGGGTGATCGACATGGCGGTGCAGTTGCACGGCGGGGACGGGGTGCGGCAGGGCTTCGCGGTCGAAAGCCTCTACCGTGAAATCCGCGCGCTGCGCATCTACGAGGGCGCCAGCGACGTGCAGCGCATCATCATCGCGCGGAGCATTCTGGGATGACCTACGAGCGCCTGATCCAGATCGAGTTCAACCATTGCGACCCGGCGGGGATCGTCT
>NZ_DAIQAT010000111.1:0-11512 GCF_036781545.1 Tabrizicola sp. | reverse complement strand
GGCATCTTCAACTTCGAGGGCGGCTGCTACGCCAAGACCATCGACCTGTCGCCCGAGGCCGAGCCGGAAATCTACGCCACCACCCACCGCTTCGGCACGGTGGTAGAGAACATGGTCTACGATCCCGAGACGCTGGAATTGGACTTTTCCGACCGCAGCCTCACCGAAAACACCCGCTGCGCCTATCCGCTGGAAGCAATTTCGAACGCCAGCGCCACCGGGCTGGGCGGGCATCCGCGTCATGTGGTGATGCTGACCTGCGACGCCTTCGGCGTCCTGCCCCCCATCGCGCGGCTGTCGCCGGCGCAGGCGATGTATCACTTCCTCTCCGGCTTCACCTCGAAGGCCGCCGGGACCGAGCGCGGGATCACCGAGCCGCAGCCCACTTTCTCCACCTGCTTCGGCGCCCCCTTCATGCCGCGCCGCCCGGAAGTCTACGGCAAGCTCCTGCAAGCCAAGATCGCCAAGCACGGCGCCTCCTGCTGGCTGGTCAACACCGGCTGGACCGGCGGGGCCTATGGCACCGGCAAGCGGATGCCGATCAAGGCCACGCGCGCGCTTCTGGCGGCGGCACTGGACGGCTCGCTCGGCACTGCGAAGTTCCGCAAGGACCCGAACTTCGGCTTCGAGGTTCCGGTCGAGGTTCCGGGCGTCGATGCCGCGCTTCTCGACCCGCGCCGCACCTGGGCGGATCCGGCGGCCTATGACGCACAGGCGGCAAAGCTGATCGGCATGTTCCAGAAGAACTTCGCCCAGTATGTGCCCTTCATCGACGCCGACGTGAAAGCGGCGGCCATCGGCTGACGGCCCCTCGTCGTTCGACTTCGTCTTCTCCTCGGAGGACCACGAGCCGAGGAGAAGCGAAGCGCACGACGAGCGGTCAGGCCAGCGCCAGCCGCACCATGTTCAGCCCCGTCACCACCAGCAGCCCCTGCGTCCAGCGCCGAAAGCGGGCCTGGTCCAGCCGGTCCTGCACCCAATACCCCGCGTAAAGCCCCGCCAGAGCGGGAAGGCTCAGCGCTGCCGAAAACCCCAGCGTCTGCGCGTTCAGAAGCCCCGTGCCCAGATGCGCCGCCAGCAGCGTCGCCGCCCCGATCAGGAACACCACGCCCTGCGCACGGATCATCTCCCCCTTGTCCGCTCCGGTCGACAGCAGGAACACCAGAAGCGGCGGCCCCCAGATGCCCGACACCCCGCCATAAAGCCCGCCGACCGCCCCCAGCCCCCATTCCGCCCGGTCGCGGTGGTCCAGATGGATCGCAAGGCTTCGCCCCATCAGTTGCAGGGCGGCAAAGATCGTGATCGGCAGGCCCAGCATCAGAAGATAGGCCATGCGCGGGATCATGTCGGCGAAGGGGGCCGAGATCACGATGCCTGCGACCGTCGCGATCAGGAAGCGGCGGTAGGTGACAGTCGTCTCCCGCGCCGGGCCCGCGCCCTGACGGAAGGCCTGGCTCAGGTTTGTCACCAGCGTCGGCAGGATCAGCCCCGCCAGGGCCAGCGGCTGCGGCAGGAATACCGCAAAGGCCGAAACCAGAATCATCGGCATAGCGAACCCGACCGCGCCTTTGACGAACCCCGCGAACAGCGTAACCAGCAGCGCCGCCGCGAAGGCGTGCCCCGTCAGCCCGCCAGAGACCAGATCGAACATGACTTGCCCTTTCCAGACCCTTGTGGCGCAATCCCCTCCACAGGAAAAGCGGAACTGGCAGAAATCGAACGCGGAGGATCGGGATGAAACGGCTGGCCCTTGCTCTTGCCCTCGCGCTCTCCTCTCCAGTTCAGGCCGATCCCGCCCCGCCGCAAGCCGCTCCGCTCGTCGCCAGCCTGCGGGTCGGCGTCTTCTGCGCGCTTCAGGCGATGGACCAGCGCCCGGCCCCCGGCACGCTGTCGGGCTGGATCCATGTGCCCGACAGGATGATCGACTTCCACTGGCCCGACCGGCAGGTGGTTCCTGCTGCTGTCGGCTTGGCCTTCGGGGTGAAGTCGCGGCTGGTGGACGGGGCTTTCGCTGCGGGGGAAATGCGGGTCTACCGTCCCGGCTCCACCACCCCCGAGACCTGGGAGTCCGGCTTCTCCGACACCGGCGAGCAATTTGCCTTCTTCCGCTTCGATCGCGACGAAGAGCTGATCCCCGGCCTCTGGCGCTTCGAGGCCTGGGAGGGCGAGACGCAGCTCTACTCGGTCGAGTTCGAGGTCGTTCCCGCTGCCGCCCTGCCCGAGATCGTGAATGCCTGCGGTGCGATTTCCTGAAATCGGCCGCGACATTTTAAGTCTCATATCTCCACGTCTGTGAAATCTTGTTGCTCTGCACTTGCGAAGACGCTAGTCCTTCGCAGGTGCAGAATCTCGCCGGAGACGACCCATGCCAGACGGACAAGCCATGACCCAGACGCCCCTCCTTGAAGGCCTTTCCGCGCTGACCACCGCCGCCCTGCCCGAGGTGGAGGCGCTGTTTGTCGCGGCCCGCGACGGGCTGAAGGCGCAGGTCTCGACCGGCGGCAAGGTGTCGAACCAGGCCCTTGAGGCGCGGCAGTTCCAGGCGCATTCCCTGTCCTGGCTGGCGACCTATGTCGAGGCGCTGCGCCAGTTGAACGCCTGGGCCGCGCGATTGGCCGAGGCGGGGCAGTTCGGCGCGATGGAAGCGCTGATCCTGCAGATCGGCTTTGGCGAATATCTGACCCAGATCGCGGGCGGCATCCCGATGAGCCAGACCGAATTCGCCCGCCTCTCCGACCTGAAGGTCGGCTGGCAACCGGGTCAGGCAGCCGCGCAGCTTATGGCCGAGGGCAACACCCCCGCCGCCCGCGCGGCCCTCGTGGCGCTCATGCGCGACAACCACGGGCGCGCGACCTTCGGGGCCACGGGCCTGGACGAAGAGCTGGAGATGATCCGCGACCAGTTCCGCCGCTATGCCGACGAAAAGGTCATCCCCCACGCTCACGACTGGCACCTGAAGGATCAGCTGATCCCGATGGAGGTGATCCAGGAGCTTGCAGGGATGGGCGTCTTCGGCCTGACCATCCCAGAAACCTACGGCGGCTTCGGCCTCTCAAAGGCCAGCATGGTCGTCGTCTCCGAGGAACTCTCGCGCGGCTATATCGGCGTCGGCTCGCTTGGCACCCGCAGCGAAATCGCGGCCGAACTCATCCTCTGCGGCGGCACCGACGAGCAGAAGGCGAAATGGCTTCCCGGCCTCGCCTCCGGTGAAATCCTGCCCACCGCCGTCTTTACCGAGCCGAACACCGGCTCCGACCTCGGCTCTTTGCGCACCCGCGCCCGGAAGGCGGGCGACGACTGGGAGCTCACCGGCAACAAGACCTGGATCACCCATGCCGCGCGGACGCATGTGATGACGGTGCTGGCGCGGTCGGTCGAAGGCACCACCGACTATCGCGGCCTCAGCATGTTCCTCGCCGAAAAGACCCCCGGCACCGACGAGACCCCCTTTGTCGACACCGGCCTTTCCGGCGGCGAGATCGAGGTGCTCGGCTACCGCGGCATGAAGGAATACACCGTCAACTTCGACGACTTCCAGGTGAAGGGCGAAAACCTTCTGGGCGGCGTCGAGGGTCAGGGCTTCAAGCAGCTGATGCAGACCTTCGAGAGCGCCCGCATCCAGACCGGCGCGCGGGCGATCGGCGTCGCACAAGCCGCGCTGGAGACGGGGATGCAATATGCCGAGGACCGCAAGCAGTTCGGCAAAAGCCTGATCGACTTCCCCCGCATCGAAAGCAAGCTCGCGATGATGGCGGTCGAGATCATGATCGCCCGCCAGCTCACCTATTTCAGCGCCTGGCAGAAGGACCATGGCCACCGCTGCGACCTCGAGGCCGGGATGGCCAAGCTCCTCGGCGCCCGCGTCGCCTGGGCCTCGGCCGACAATGCGCTGCAGATCCACGGCGGCAACGGCTTTGCGCTGGAGTACCGGATCAGCCGCATCCTCTGCGACGCGCGCATCCTGAACATCTTCGAGGGCGCCGCCGAAATCCAGGCGCAGGTGATTGCCCGCCGCCTTCTGGAGTGACCGCTTGATTTGCGCATGCCAGCCCCTAATGCTTGGAATATGTGGTTCAGGGGGCGGGTATGGACTTGGTGCTGCTGACGGGCGTGTCCGGGTTCATCGCGAAGCACATCGCGCTGAAGCTTCTGAACGCAGGCTATGCCGTGCGCGGCACGCTCCGCCGAATGGACCGCGCAGATGAGGTCCGCGCCGCGCTGGCCCCCTACCTGACCGAACATGCGGGCGAGCTGAGCTTCGTCCAGGCCGACCTCGAATCCGACGCGGGTTGGGCCGAGGCCCTCGCCGGTGTGACCGCGCTGGTCCACACCGCCTCGCCCTTCCCCCTGTCGCAGCCGAAGGACCCGGCGCAAGTGATCCGCCCGGCCGTCGAAGGCACCGAGCGCGTGCTGAAAGCCGCCGCAGCCGCGGGGGTGACACGCGTCGTCCTCACCTCCTCCACCGCCGCCGTGTTGAACGAAACCAAGCCCGACACGCTGCAGGACGAAGCCGACTGGTGCGATACCCATCTGCCCACCACCACCGCCTACGCCAAGTCGAAGACCCTCGCCGAACGCGCCGCTTGGGAGATCGCCAAGGCGCGCGGCCTCAAGCTCACCACCATCAACCCCGGCCTGGTCGTCGGCCCGCCGCTGGACGAGCATTATGGCTCTTCGCTGGAACTGGTGCAGCGCATCCTCAAGGGCAAGGACCCGATGATGCCGCCGATGGGCTTCCCGATGGTCGATGTCCGCGACGTGGCCGAGATGCATCTGCGTGCCCTGCAACGGCCGGAAACCATCGGCAGGCGCTACATCGCCGCCTCCGGCTCGATGGCGATGGTCGACATGGGCCGCACGTTGAAAGCCGCCTACCCGACCCGCCGCATCCCGACGCGCGAGGCGCCGAAGCCCCTCGTCCGCCTGCTGGCGCTGTTCGACCCTTCGATCCGCGCGATCCTGCCGAAGCTCGGCCATCTGGAACGGGTCTCGAACGCCCGCGCGGTGAAAGAGATGGAGATGGAGTTCATCGCCCCCAAGGCCGCCCTCCTCGCTGCCGCCGACTGGCTGGTCAGGCACGGCAGGATCTGGGCCTAGGCGGCAACGCCCCCGCGCGAAGGCCGCGCGGTTCCCAGCCTGGGATGCAACTGACCGGCAACGGCCCAGGACACCAGAAGCCCCACGCCTGCCGCCACGAAGATCCCCGGCAGCGGCGCCACCCACAGAACCAGCCAGGCCGCCCCCGGCGTCAGGATCGAGGAGACATCGCGGAAGCTGGAATAGACCGCCGACATCTCGGTCCGTTCGCTGGGTTTGACCGACATCAGGAAGGGCAGCCCGCCCACCACGTCCAGCGTGACCAGAAAGACCGAGGCTACCATGACCAGCGCCACCGTTGCCCAGGGCAGAACCGACAGAAGCCCGGCAAAGAGAAACAGAAGGCCGCAAGCCCCGAAGGCGAAGCGGACCGACCGGCGGACCGACAGCCGCCGTGCCAGCCGGTTCAGCGCCGGAGCCGCAAACAGCAGCGCATTGGTGATCGACAGCGCGATGCCGCCGACCTTGTCGCCCAAGCCCGCCTCGATGCAGAAGATCGGCAGGTAGACGACATAGACCCACCAGCCGCAACTCCGCATCACTGCGAACATCCAGCCCGCAATCAGCCGGGGCTGACGGAAGAACCGGCCCAGATAGCCCAGCGGGTTGACCGCGGGGCGCTTGGCGCGCTGGATCTGCTTGCCGTTGCCCAGGCGCAGCACCCAGAAGCTCGTCAGCAGGAGCAGCGCGAACCCGCCCGAGACGATGAAGGGCAGCGCGTGCCATTGGTGATAAAGCCAGACCCCCGCCAGCGGCCCGATGGCCCAGGGCGCGGCGGCATAGACCATCTGCGTCGACTGGCTGCGCCCCAGGTTCGCCCGGTCGACATAGTCCAGCACATAGGCGTTCAGGCAGACAAAGATCGTCACCGTCGCCATCGCGTTGCAGATCAGCGCCAGCGGCACCGACCAGACCGTCCCGATGGCCCCCAGCATATTGCCGATCAGATACAGGCAGCCGCCCCCGGTATAGGCCCAGCGCCGGGGGATCGTCCGCGTCGCCCAAGGCACCATCAGCCCCCAGACCAGCGACACCACCCCCGAGACGAAGAACGCGACCGAAGTTGCCTGCGCGGTGCCCAGCGCATCATAGACCACCAGCGGCATGGTCGAGATCAGCGTGCCCCGGATCGAGGCATCCAGCCCGGAGAGAAGCGCGAAATGCTCAATCCGGGGGGTGGGGCTGTGGCGCAGCGCCAGCGGAATGTAACGGTAGGCCATGGCGCCACTTGAAGGGGCGGGTCAGGGTTCCGTCTGCCACAGGCGCGACATCATCCGTCGTTTCGGGAGAACCTGGCCATGAGGTCGACCAGTCGCGACCGCGCCTCGGGCAGGGGCCGGTCGTGCAGCACGGGCCGCAGTTCGCGGTCGAGGAAGAAGCCCGTGAGCCGCAGGCCGATCAGCACCGCCTCCGGCCCCAGCGGTCCTTCCCCGTCCAGCCCCTCGGGCAGCGGGATCAGCCGGTCGGCCCAGTCCCCCGCGCCCTGTGCCGTGACCGCGCGCCCTGACTTCGGGCTGACATAGGCCAGTCCTTCGCGCGCCCCGGTCACCGCGCAGCTGGAAAGGTCCAACCCGAAGCCGATCTCCTCCAGAAGGCACAATTCCCAGCGCAGGTAGGCGGCGGTCCAGCCCTCCTGCCCCAGCGCATCCACCAGCCCCAGCGTCCGCCGCCACAGCGCCGGATGCGGTTCCCGCTCCGGCAGCGCCTCGTGCAGCAATGCGCAAACCGACAGAAGCCCTGCCAGCGCCAGCCGGTCCGCCAAAAGATGCGAGCGCGACCGCAGGGGCTCGACGGTGAAGCTGCCGATATGACCGTCGAGCCTAGCCCGCCATTCCAGAGCCAGCCCCGTCCCCGGCTGCAAGGCCGCCGCCATCTTGCGGGACGCCCCGCCGCGGACCACGCCCAGGTGCCGCCCATGCGCCGCCGTCATGACCTCGACGATCGCCGAGGTCTCGCCATGCGGCCGCATGGACAGAAGGATCCCTTCGTCGCGCCAGTCCATCCGGGGACTATCGGGGTGCCGGGGATCGGGCGCAACCCCGCCCCGGACGTGATCCGGGGCCTCCGGGTGTGACGAGAGGTTCCGGATCAGCTCCGGGACGCCTCAATCCCGCAACCCCTCTTCCTCCAGAAGCGTCCGCCCCTGCCGGTCCTCCAGCTCGATCACCCAGAGATCGGGGTCCCGCGCCTTCGTCCGCGCCAGCAGCGCATCCACCTCGCGCTCCTCCCCCTCGGCCAGCACGATCCAGGCCCGCGCGCCGGTCATCAGGTCCGAGCGCCGCTCGAAGGCCCGCGCCGTGCCGTCCAGAGCCGCCACCTTCACCACCACCGCCCCCGCCTGCGGATCGCCCTTCACGGTGACATAGGCCGGAATATCCGCCAGCCGCAGCCGGGTCAGATAGGCCGAAACCCAGATGCCCGAGGCCAGCCGCGCGCTCATCCGATTTGCTCTTTGTTGAAATACTCCCGCCGGAGGCTCCGACGCCGCGACCCGCGCAACGCCGGACAGAAGCCAAATTCCTTCGAAGGAATTTGCCCGAATTCTTGGAAGAATTCGGGCCCGTCAGGCATCGCCGTCCTTGAAGTCCAGCCCCATCTCGGAATAGCGCTCGGCCTCTTCCAGCCAGTTCGGCCGCACCTTGACCTGCAGGAACAGGTGCACCGTCCGACCCAGGAATTCGGCGATCTCCGCCCGTGCCGCCTGGCCGATGGCCTTGATCGTCTCGCCCCGGTTGCCAAGGACGATTCCCTTGTGCCCGTCCCGCGCGACATAGACGATCTGGTCGATCCGGGTCGTCCCGTCGGGCTTGTCCTCCCACTTTTCGGTCTCGACCGTCAGCTGGTAGGGCAGTTCCTCGTGCAGCCGCAGGGTCAACTTCTCGCGGGTCATCTCGGCGGCGATCATCCGCATCGGCAGGTCGGCGATCTGGTCCTCCGGGTAGAACCAGGGACCCTCGGGCAGCACCTCGGCCAGCCAGTCGCGCAGGGCGTCTACCCCATGCCCCCGCTCGGCGCTGATCATGAAGGTCTTCGCAAACGGAAACGCCTGGTTCGCCGCCTCGGCCAGCGCCAGCAGGGTCTCGGCCTTCACCCGGTCGATCTTGTTGATCGCCAGCGCCACAGGCTTGCCCTGAGGCATCTCGTCCTTCAAGCGGTCGATGATCGCCTGCGCCCCCTCGGTCAACCCGCGATGCGCCTCGATCAGCAGCACGATCACATCGGCATCCGAGGCCCCACCCCAGGCCGCCTTGACCATGCTGCGGTCCAGCCGCCGCCGGGGCCGGAAGATGCCGGGCGTATCGACGAAGACGATCTGCGCCGCCCCCGCCATGGCGATCCCCCGGATCCGCGCCCGCGTCGTCTGGACCTTGTGGGTGACGATGGAAACCTTCGCCCCCACCATCCGGTTCAGAAGCGTGGACTTGCCGGCATTCGGCTCTCCGATCAGGGCGACGAAGCCCGCGCGTGTCGTCATGGGATGCTTGATCCTTGTTTGATCAGGCCCACTACGGGAAAAGCGCAGCAAAGGCCAGTTGGCATTGGGCAGGTCAGGCGTCATTCTACCGGCTGAGGTCCACCGAGTCGCACTCAATGGGTATACTGCGTCTGCTTTTTCGCACCTTCGCGCGCTCGCGTCGTCCGAAGATTGTCCTGGTCGAGCGGGATACGAGAGTCGTTGCGCAACAACCCAGGCCCAGGCAGCCTCCGCGAACAGAGATCCACCAGACAACTCACATCAGAATTGTCGAGGTTCAGGAACTTCGAGGACGTGCCTGGGTCATCGACGGAGATACCATCGACATCGGCGGCACCCGCATTCGGCTTGCGGGGATCGACGCACCCGAGATGGATCACCCTTACGGCAAGAATGCCAAGTGGGCCTTGGTCAACCTGTGCAGGGGAAAAGAAGTGCGGGCGGTCTTCGATGGCAACCTATCGCACGATCGAACAGTGGCAACCTGCTACCTTTCGGATGGTCGCGATCTGTCGGCCGAGATGGTCAAGGCTGGAATGGCTATAGACTGGCCGAAGTTCTCACGCGGGAAATACTCGGACCTCGAGCTACCTGGCATTCGCCGAAAGCTCTGGCGATGTGACGCACGTCAGAGGGGGCGAATGCCTCCGTCCATGCCGGACTAAGCCCCCCCCGCCTCCATCCGTTCCAGAAGCATCCGCGCCGCCGTCTGTTCCGCCAGCCGTTTCGGTCGCGCTGTCGCCTCGGCCGCGGCCCCGTTCTCCAGCCTTACCCGGATGGTGAAGACCAGCGCGTGATCGGCGCCCGCGCGGCCCGTTTCCTCGTAGACCGGCGGGGGCATCCCCCGCGCCTGCGCCCATTCCTGCAACAGCGATTTCGGGTCGCGCGCATCCGGCTCCACCGCCGCGATCCGCCTGCCCCAGAGCCGCAGGACCAGCGCCTGCGCCGCCTCGAAGCCCGCGTCCTGGTAGACGGCGGCGATCACCGCCTCCATCGCATCGCCCAGGAGCGCCTCCTTGCGGCGCCCCCCGGTCAGCATCTCGCCCCGGCCCAGCTTCAGCACCTCGCCCAGGCCCACCTCGCGCGCGACATCGGCGCAGGTCTCCTTGCGCACCAGCGCGTTGAAGCGCGGTGCAAGCTGGCCTTCGCTGGCCTCCGCATCTGCCGACAGCAGCGCCTCGGCCATCACCAGCCCCAGTACCCGGTCGCCCAGAAACTCCAGCCGCTGGTTGTCGGGCCGCGTGGCCGAGCCGATCGAGGAATGAGTCACCGCGCGCAACAGCAGGTCGGGCTTGCTGAACCTGTGCCCCAGCCGGCCCTGAAAGGCCAACAGGTCCGCTGAAAGCCTCACTCGATGGCCTTGAAGAAGCGGTCCGCGCGCCAGGTCCAGAAGAAGAACAGGCTGCGGCCAGCCGAGGAGAAGATGATCCGGTCCGCCCGGCCGATCAGGTATTCCGCAGGCAGATAGCCCACGCCGCCCACCGATTGCGGGAACCGGCTGTCGGTCGAGTTGTCGCGGTTGTCGCCCATCACGAAGTAATGGCCCTCGGGCACGGTGAAGACATCCGTGGTGTCGGCCCCGCCCGCCTTGTCGATGTTCAGCACATGGTGCTTGCGCCCCTCGGGCAGGGTCTCGATGAAGCGGCTTTTCTTGCAGATGCCGCCCTCGCCCACCGCGCCGTTCTCGCAGCGCGGGCGGTTGCGCATCGGGCCCTGCGGCTCCATCACCTCCTCGAAGACCCCGTCCGGCACCTGCGGCGCCTCGACGCCGTTGATGTAGAGGATGCCCTCCTTCATCTGGATCTTGTCGCCCGGCAGGCCGATCAGCCGCTTGATGTAATCCGTCCCCGCCGTCGGATGGCGGAACACCACCACGTCGCCGCGCTGCGGTTCCGACCCCAGCACCCGGCCCGAGACCGGGCACAGGCTGATCGTGGTGAAGGGGATCTCGCAGGAATAGCGCGAATAGCCGTAGGCCATCTTGTTCACGAACAGGAAGTCGCCGATCAGAAGCGTGTCCTTCATCGATTCCGAGGGAATCCAGAACGGCTGGAAGAAGATCGACCGGAAGGCGATGGCGATGACCAGGGCCCAGAAGACGGTCTTGATGGTCTCGACGATGCCGCCTTCGGAAGTGCCCTTGGCCATGATGTCCTGCCTTGCTGATTTTCGGCGCTACATGCGCGCGGGGGTCCGGGGAGTCAAGCGCGCGCCGCCCCCTGCGCGGCCAGCGGACGCGCCTCGATCACCACGAAGGCCTGCGCCCAGGGGTGGTCGTCAGTCAGCGTGACATGGATCACCGCCTCGTGCCCCGCGGGCGTCATCGCGTGCAACCGTTCCGCCGCCCAGCCGGTCACATGCATGACCGGCTGGCCCGAGCGCAGGTTCGTCACCGCCATGTCCTTCCAGCTGATGCCCATCCGCAGGCCGGTGCCCAGCGCCTTGGAACAGGCCTCCTTCGCCGCCCAGCGCTTGGCATAGGTGGCCGCAACCGCCCGCGCCCGGCTTTCGGCCTTGCGCTGTTCGATTTCGGTGAAGACCCGCTCCTTGAACCGGTCGCCGTGGCGCGCCAGCACCGCCTCGATCCGCTCGATGTTGCACAGGTCGCTGCCGATGCCGAGGATCATTCCGGCACCTTGACGCGCTGCGCCCCGGCGCCGGAACGAAGGATCAGACCCGCTCCAGCCTGCGGGCCGCGAACGCCAGTCCCAGCATCGACGCCCCGTCCGAGATCAGCTGAAGCCCCAGGAGCAGCCCCAGCGTGGTCAGCGCGGCCTGTGCGAAGTTGGCGAAGATCAGGATGCCCAGCCCCAGCGACAAGACGCCGGACAGCAGCACTATCCACTTCCAGTTGCCGGCCGGCATGGCAAGCGAGGCCACGACCTTGAAGATGCCCGAGACCACGAACAGGATCGCCAGCAGATAGGTCAGGCTGATCAC
>NZ_DAIQAT010000110.1:0-11727 GCF_036781545.1 Tabrizicola sp. | reverse complement strand
AGGAAGAGGCCAGCTGACGCGAAAGGCAACGGGGCCGGTCAGGCCGGCCCCGCCTGCGCTGCGGTCAGCGGCTTTCCCGGCGCGGGGCGAAGCTGCCGCCTTGCGGTTTGCCCTGACCCTGACGCTGGCCACCGGGTTTGCCCTGACCGCCGGGACGCCCCTGGCCGGCGGGCTTGCCCGATCCGCCCGACCGCTGACCTTGCGGTTTTGCCGTCAGCTTCTGGCCCTGCCGCCCGCCATTGCCGGGCCGCTGGCCCCGGTTCTGCCCCGGCTTCGGCGCCGCCGCGACCACATCCGCCGCCCAGGGGGCACCGCCCACCACCGGCAGCGGGGCCTTCAGCAGTTTCTCGACCGCCTGCAACTCGCCCATTTCCGCCGGTGCGCAGAAGCTGATCGAGGACCCGTCCGCCCCCGCCCGCGCGGTGCGGCCGATACGGTGGACATAGTTCTCCGGCACGTTCGGCATGTCGAAGTTGTAGACATGGCGCACCGTCGGGATGTCGATCCCGCGCGCGGCCACATCGGTCGCCACCAGCACGTCCAGCGCGCCGCTCCGGAATTCGGTCAGCGTCCGGTCGCGCTGATTCTGGCTCTTGTTGCCGTGGATCGATCCCACCTTGAAGCCCCAGGCCGCCAGGAGCTTCGCCAGCTTCTCCGACCCGTGCTTGGTGCGCCCGAAGACCAGCGCCTGCTCGCCCGGATGCTTCCTCAGATATTCCTCCAGCAGCTTCGCCTTGTCGCCGTTCGGAATGTAGTGGACGCCCTGGGTGATCCGCTCGACCGGCTTGCCGGGCGGTGCGACCTGCACCTTGATCGGATCGCGCAGGTAGGTGTCGGCGATCTCGCCGATGTCCTTCGGCATCGTCGCGCTGAAAAGCAAAGTCTGCCGCTTCAGGGGGATGTGCTTGGCGATCTTCCGCAGGGAATGGATGAAGCCCATGTCCAGCATGTGGTCGGCTTCGTCGAGGACGAGGTAGCCGCATTTCTCAAGGCTCACGTCGCCGCGTTCCAGAAGGTCGATCAACCGGCCCGGCGTCGCCACCAGCACATCGGTGCCCTTCGACAGCGCCTGCGCCTGCTTGAACAGCGAAGCGCCGCCGACGACCATCGTCACCTTGACGGCGGTGCCCTTGGTGAAGACCTCGAAGTTGTCCTTGATCTGGCCGATCAGCTCGCGCGTCGGCGCCAGGATCAGCGCGCGCACGTTCTTCGGCCCCGGCGGGTGGCCGATGTCCAGCAGACGGTGCAACAGCGGCAGCCCGAAGGCCGCGGTCTTGCCGGTGCCGGTCTGCGCCAGGCCCATCAGGTCACGGCCTTGCATGATATGGGGAATCGCCTGCGCCTGGATCGGCGTGGGCGTCTTCAGCGTGGTCTTTTCCAGCGCTTTCAGGATTTTCGGCGACAGGCCGAGTTCGGCAAAAGTGGTCATGAGTAGTCCCAACATTCAGAGGGCCTGCGACCCTCGCCCCGGGCGAATGCCCGTGACCGTGCCGCAAGCGGCGCCCCTGCGTGACGGTGGGAACCTTTGTCCGGGCCTTTCGGTGCTCACGCGGCACGGGCATCGGACCGGGGGGACATGGTGGTTCTTGCGGCAGAAGTCAAGCCAAAGCGGTTGCAACTGCAGGCTGGACCTTGTTTCCGCCGAAGGGTATGACTTCCGGCGCCCGAGTATCATTTCTTGCGCCAGATCCGGCCGGGGGCCAGCTATCGACCCGCGACAGACGTAGTCCTTTCCGATCAACAACTTTCCTGGGTATTTCCGTCATGCCGAAGTTCCACCGAATTGCTGCGTTCTGCGTCATGCTCGGCGCCGTCGCCTGGATCGCGACCGGAGAGTTCTCGGCCGTCGGCAGCGCGCAGACCGAAACGGGCAAGGAGCCCCCGGCGACCGGGACGACCGCCGCCGAGCCCGCCCCGCTGGTCCGCACCGTCGCCGCGGTGGAGCCGGTCTTCATCGACCATGCCCGCGCCATCCGGCTGTCGGGCATCACCGAGGCCGACAAGCGCGTGGAGCTTGCCGCACGGGCCGAGGGGGTGATCGCCTCGCTGGCGCTGTCGAAGGGCGGGATGGTCGAGGCGGGGTCCGTGGTGATGGTGCTGGAAGGCCCGGAAACCGTGGCGCAGGAAGAGATCGCCCAGATCGCGCTGGCGCAGAAGGAGCATGATCTCGAGGTGGCGCAACGGCTTTTCAAGGCGGGCAGCACGTCCGAGTCGAACCTGACCAACGCGCGTTCCGCCCGCGATGCCGCCCAGGCCGAGCTGAACCGGGCCAAGGCCGCCGCCGACCGGCTGCGCCTGAAGGCCCCCTTCGCCGGGATCGTCGACAGTGTCGCGGTAGAGCTTGGCGAATGGGTGCAGACCGGCACCCCCGTCGCCACCATCCTGTCGCTCGACCCGATTCTGGTGAAGGCCGAGGTGAGCGAGGTCGATCTTTCCTCCGTCGCCATCGGCTCCACCGCCAAGGTCCGGCTGGTGAACGGCACCGAGATGGAGGGCACCGTCCGCCTGGTGGCGCACGAGGCCTCGGCCCAGACCCGCACCTTCCCGGTGGAAATCGCGCTGCCGAACCCCGACCTGACGCTCCCTTCCGGCATGACCGCCGAAGTCTCGCTTCTCGCCAAGCCCACCCGCGCCGTTGTGGTGCCGCGCTCGATCATCACCCTGGCCGAGGACGGCCAGCTCGGCCTTCGTGTCGTGGGTCCGGACAACATCGCCCGGTTCGCCGCCGTGCGCATCATCGACGACATGCCCGAGGGCCTGGTCGTCACCGGCGTGCCCGAGGGCGTGCGGATCATCACCGCCGGGCAGGATCTGGTGAGCAACGGCGAGAAGGTCGACGTCGCCCCCGGGGTCGGCCAATGAGACTGGTCGAAACCGCCATTGCCAATGCAAGGCTGACGATCTCGGTTCTTCTCTTCCTGATGCTGGCCGGGACCATGGCCTATGTCTCGATCCCCAAGGAGGCCGAGCCCGACATCCAGATTCCGATCCTCTATGTCAGCATGCATTACGATGGCATCTCGCCCGAGGACAGCGAGCGCCTGCTGCTGCGTCCGATGGAAACCGCGATCAAGTCGATCACGGGTATCAAGAAGATGACCTCGACCGCCTATCAGAACGGCGGCAACGTGCTGATCGAATTCCAGGCCGGGGCCGACCTGAAGAAGGCGCTGGACGATGTGCGGAACAAGGTCGATACCGCCCGCCCCGAGCTTCCCGCCGGCGCCGACGAGCCCACGGTGAACGAGGTCAACCTGTCGGAATTCCCGATCCTGGTGATCACGCTCTCCGGCGACGTGCCCGAGCGGGTGCTGGCGAAGGCCGGACGCGAGTTGCGCGACCGGATTGAGGAACTGCCCCCGGTCCTGAACGCTGACCTGCAGGGCGTGCGCGACGACCTGGTTGAGGTGGTGATCGACCCCGGGAAGCTCGCGACCTACGGGCTGCGCCCAGACATGCTGATCGCGGGCTTCGCCGCCGGGAACCAGCTGGTCGCCGCCGGGGCGCTGCAGGGCGCCGAGGGGCGCTATGCGATCAAGGTCCCCTCGCTTCTGGAAACCATCGAGGATGTTGCGAACCTTCCCGTCGTCTCCACCGGCACCGCCACCGTCCGCGTGCGCGACATCGCCGACATCCGGCCCACGCTGAAGGAGCCGGAGACCGTCACCCGGCTGAACGGCGCCCCCGCCATCGCCATCGAGGTCTCCAAACGCACCGGCGCCAACCTGATCGAGACGGTCGACCAGGTGAAGGTCGTGACCGAGGCCTATCGCAAGCTTCTTCCCGAGGGCACCGAGATCAGCTTCAGCCAGGACAAGTCGAAGGACATCCGCCAGCTGCTCTTCGACCTGCAGAATTCCGTGCTGACCGCGGTGATCCTGGTCTTCATCGTCATCCTCTACGCGCTGTCCGTCCGCGCCTCGCTGCTGATCGGCCTCGCGATCCCGGCCTCGTTCCTGATGGGAATGCTGTCGCTGTCGCTGATGGGCTATACCGTCAACATCGTCGTCCTCTTCTCGCTCATCCTCGCCGTGGGGATGCTGGTCGACGATGCGATCATCGTCACCGAATTCGCCGAACGACGCATGTCCGAGGGGATGGAGAAGCGCGAGGCCTTCGCCATGGCCTCGCACCGGATGACCGGGCCGGTCGTCGCCGCGACCATGACCCGCGTCGCCGCCTTCTCTCCGCTCTTGTTCTGGCCCGGCATCGTCGGCGAGTTCATGAAATACCTGCCGATCACCCTGATCGTCACGCTCTCCGCCTCGCTGGTCTATGCGCTGATCTTCGTGCCGACGCTGGGCGCGATCATCGCCAAGCCGTTCAAACACCCGCCCGAACACAAGGACGGCGCCTATATGTGGCTGGTCGGCAAGGCGGTGCGGCATCCGGTGATCATGCTGTTCCTCGCGCTCGGCCTTCTGGGCGCGGTGCCCTATGCATACATCCACTACGGCAAGGGGGTGATCTTCTTCCCCGACGTCGAACCCGAATTCGGCCTCCTCTACGTCAAGGCGCGCGGCAACCTCTCCATCGCGGAAAAGGATGCGCTGGTGGCCCAAGCCGAAAAGCGCATCCTCGGCTGGCCGGGGGTCGAGACGGTCTATACCCGCACCGGATCTGGCGGTGGGCAGGGCAACGAGGTCGATGCCGATGTGATCGGAACCATCCAGTACGAATTTATCGACTGGCGCGAAAGGAAGAACGCCAATGCCATCCTCGCCGACTTGCGGCAGGCTATGGTCGGCATCCCGGGGGTGGATATCCAGGTCTCGGTGCCGCAGGCCGGGCCGCCCACCGGCAAGGCGATCCAGATCCAGCTGTCCTCCGACGACCCGACCCATCTGAACGAGGTGGCGCAACAGGTGGCCGCGAAGCTTTCCACGATCCCGGACGTGATCGACATATCCAACGGCCTGCCGCCGCCCGGCGTCGACTGGGAACTGCAGGTCGACCGCGCCGCCGCCTCGCGCTATGGCATCGCGCCCTCGACCGTGGGCGGCATGGTGCAGCTGGTGACGAGCGGGCTGAAACTGTCGGACTACCGCCCCTCCGGAGCCGATGACGCGGTGGATATCGTCCTGCGCCTGCCCGCCGAGCAGCGCACCATCTCGGCCCTGGACCAGCTGCGCATCCAGACGGCGGAGGGGTCGGTGCCGATCTCCAACTTCGTCACCCGGACCGCCGCGCCCACCACCGGCAACCTGACCCGGATCGACAGCGCGCGCACCGTCACCGTCCAGGCCGGAATCCGCGAAGGCGTGCAGGCCGATGCGATCTACGCCCGGATCACCAAGGAAATGGATGCAGCGGGTCTGGACAAGGTCGGAATCCGCTGGAAGCTGGCGGGCGAGGATGAAGAGCAGGCCGAAGCCGGGGCCTTCCTGTCCAAGGCCTTCGCCGCGGCGATCTTCCTGATCTTCATCGTGCTGCTGGCCCAGTTCAACAACTTCACCTCGGTCTGGCTGGTGCTGTCGGCCGTGATCATGTCGACCATCGGCGTGCTGCTGGGGCTGATGATCATGGGCCAGCCCTTCACCATGGTGATGACCGGGATCGGCATCATCGCGCTGGCGGGGGTGGTGGTGAACAACAACATCGTGCTGATCGACACCTACGATTCGCTCCGCCGCGAAGGAAGGCCGAAGATCGAGGCGATCCTGCAGACCTGCCGCGAACGCGCCCGCCCCGTGGTCCTGACCGCGATGACGGCGATCCTCGGCGTGCTGCCCATCGCCTTTGGCCTGAACATGGAGATCCTGAACCACGAGGTCACGATCGGCGCGCCCTCGACCCAATGGTGGATCGCGCTGTCCTCGGCCATCGTCTACGGGCTGGCCTTTGCGACGGTGCTGACGCTGATCATCATCCCCTCGATGCTGATGCTGGTGACGCGGGCCGACAACCCGAAGCCCTGGTTCTGGCAGCGCCAGAAGCGGCGGGAATGGTATGCGAAGTTCCGCCCCGAAAAGCTGCGGGGCCGGGCAAAGCCGCAACCGGCAGGGTGATCCCGGGGGCCGGGTTCACCCGCCTCCTCACACCGATCATCACGCCTCACACCTGTCATCTCCGCGAAAGCGGGGACCCATGCCGAGGCGGCGACCGGTCCTTCCGGGTGTGTCATCCCCGCGAAAGCGGGGACCCATCTTCAAGCTTCGTCGCATGGTTCCCCGCTTGCGCGACAGGCGTCCCCGATTCGCCCACATGGTTAACCCGGTCAGACCCCGCCGCGCGTATGGATGGATGCCATACCAGAACCAGACGGCGTCCATACCGTCTTCCTGTCCCAACAGCACAAGCTTAAACCAGCGTTCCCAGGCACTTGCCCGGAAATGCCTCGCCGGCAGGCAGCAGCGGACCGAAACAGGATTCACCTGTCCTTAACCCCGCCGCGCGGCGGGTTGCTGTCGTCTTCGGATCAGGGGGCTTGGAAATGAAAAGGGGCGGTCAGAACCGCCCCGCTTTCAGTCTCTCTTTGGTGGAGCCAGGGAGGATCGAACTCCCGACCTCTTGAATGCCATTCAAGCGCTCTCCCATCTGAGCTATGACCCCACCGGAGAGAAGCACCGCGCCGTTGCCGCCGCGATGCGGGGTATCTAGGACAGCTCGCCGGGGGGTGCAAGGGGGAAAATCACCCCTGTCCTCCGGCGCTTGCCCTCAGACTTCCTCCTCGTCGCCTGGCACGTCGGCCAGGTCGTCGAGCGAGACGTTGTCGTCGGCGTCGTCTTCCAGAAGATCGTCGTCCATCTCGCCTTCGTCGGCGGCCGCGCCTTCCAGCAGCGCGTCTTCGTTCTCCAGATCCTCGACCAGAACGTCGTCATCCTTGTCGGGAACGGCGCGCGAGATAACCGAGGCGGCCATCTTGCGACGGACGGATTCGATGTCCACGATCTCACCCGTATAGGGGCTGACGATCGGGGATTTGTTCAGGTCGTAGAAGCGCTTGCCGGTCGTCGGGCATATGCGCTTCGTGCCCCATTCTGCTTTGGGCATGGTGATCCCTTCGGGTGGTGGAAGCCGGGAAAGCTGCCGCTTGCCACAGGTGCAGGCGACTGTCAAAGCCTTTTGTGTGCTGCGGGAAATGGCTATGGTCGCCGAAGCTTTCAAGGGGTTTCCATGGCCGTCCTGCCCGGCTCTCCACCCGTCGAGGTACATCTCAAACGCTCGTCCCGTGCCCGGCGCTTCTCGCTCAGGGTCTCGCGGCTGGACGGCAAGGTGACGCTGTCGATGCCCCTTCGCGCGCGGGAGGGCGAGGCGCTGGCCTTTCTGAAGGGCAACGAGGGTTGGCTGCGGCAGACCCTGTCGGCGATGCCCGCCTCGGCATTGAAGCCAGTCGGTTTCGGGGTGGCGATCCCGGTCGAGGGGCGGGACCTGGCCGTCACCCCCGCGACCGGTCGCGGCGTGCGGGTCGAGGGCAAGCGGCTCCTGGTGCCGGGCGATCCGGCGACGGTCGGTCCCCGGGTCGCGGCTTGGCTGAAGGTGCTGGCCCGTGACCGGCTCGCCACCGCCTCCACCCGCTATGCCGGGTTGGTGGGCCGGAGCTACACCTCGCTCGCGATCCGCGACACCCGGTCCCGCTGGGGCTCCTGCTCTCCCGACGGACGGCTGATGTATTCCTGGCGCCTGATCCTCGCCCCGCCGCAGATCCTTGATTACGTTGCCGCGCATGAGGTCGCGCATCTGGTCGAGCTGAACCACTCCCCGGCCTATTGGCGGGTGGTCACCGGCATCTGCCCGGACTGGAAGCGGCACCGGGACTGGCTGAAAGCAAACGGCTCAACCCTGCACGGCTTTCGCTTTCAGGATTGACCCCTGCGGGGCCGGGGTGTTTCCCTTTCCGCATGCTGACCCCGCGCCCTCCCGACCCCAACGCCGCCGCGCATGAGCGGCTTTACCGGGCGCTGCGCCAGCAGGTGATGCATGGCGAGATGGACCCCGGCCAGTCACTGACCCTGCGGGGTCTGGGCAAGCAGTTCGGCGTGTCGATGACCCCCGCGCGCGAGGCGGTGCGGCGGCTGGTGGCGGAAGGGGCGCTGACGCTGTCTTCCTCGGGCCGGATTTCCACGCCGGAACTGACCCCGGAGCGGATCGAGGAACTGGCGGCGATCCGGGCGCTTCTGGAACCGGAGATGGCCGCCCGTGCCCTCCCCCGCGCCCACTTTGCCCTTATCGAGCGGCTGACGGCGATCAACCTGATGAACGGCGAGGCTGCGGTCCGGGGGGATGCCGTCACCTATGTCCGCACCAACCTGGAGTTCCACCGGACGCTTTACCTTCGCGCCCAGACCCCGGCGATGCTGGCGATGTGCGAGACGGTCTGGCTGCAGCTGGGGCCGACGATGCGGGCGGTCTATGCGCGGGTAAAGCGGAGGGAGCCGCCGACCCACCACCGGATGATCCTGGCGGCGCTGAAAGCGGGAGACGAGCCGGGGCTGCGGCTGGCGGTCAGGACCGACGTGACCCAGGGGCTGCGGCACCTGACGGGGTAGGTGCCCACGCGTGGGCAGGGTTCCGGGCGCAGGGAAATCAAGGGGTTGGGCGTGGGCATTCACCGTCCGTTAAGGACTTGCAGCATGGTTCCCTGCACCGGGATCGTCCTGGGTTGAACGGAAAGGCAAGCATGACGGCTCAGATTCGCCCGCAAAGTCACGACGCCATCTTCTCTTCGCGCATTTCAGACATGATCCGCTGAAACTGCAGTTGCGAGACCTTGAAGGCGGAGATCAGGCCGTTCAGGAACCTCTGCTCTGCCTTCTCAAGCTTGTTGTCGGCTGCAAGCACAAGCAACACGGCTTTCACGATACTCTCGCGGCCATCCGCATCAAGACCATTGGCAAACCTTTCGAAATCCTTCGGCATCAGCTTTTTCTCGGCCATCGCGGCAATCTGCTCGACCCGCGAATGCGAAACATCGGTGCCTGTCATCTTCCTGGTGATTTCCGCGATGAGGCCGATCTCTTGCGCTGCGATCCGGCCATCGCTTTTCGCGGCATGGCAGAGCACGTTGAGCAGTACCTGCGTCCGCTGCGGCAGATCGCTCATCTGGGCGGCAAGTCCATTGCGGCGCGACCGGCGCTTGACTGCAGCGACCATGACGGCAGCAAGCACGAGCCCCCAGAGGATTTTCGGCACACGCTGGCCGAGACTGATCGAGGGTTCGTCCGGGAGATCCGCGGGGAGAAGGCCCACCGCCTTGGCGGCTGCAAGGCCACCCTCCTTGAAGTGGTAGAAGCTGTCGGTATCACAGCGGTTCTCCGCCAGGACGTACCCCTCGGACTGATAGTAGATGGGAATGAACAGCACATGGTACTTCTTCACCAGGTGGCACAGGGCCAAATTCTCCTGGCCTTCACCCTGCGGTCCGTAATCCGCAACATATTCAAGATGTTCCGCATATCCGCCGCCACCCTTGGCCGCCGCTGGAGTCGGAAGAAGGGAAAGCGCTGCGGCAACGGCTGCAACCAGGAAAGAGACAGGTTTCATCACGGGGTCCCGACAAACTTCACACCCTCAAGTCCAATTGAAATTTTGTCGCGGTTCGGGCGATTTTGTGAATGCTCGCTCAACCGTGGGGCGATGCCGGGGTGCCGTGCATGTAGGGTGCATTTCTGCACAATCATCCCCCGAATTTGCGTCTTTGCGTGCGGACTGCACAGCCCCATCTTCTGATCAACGCAATCAGGAGACACGCCATGTCCATCCGTCCCGTTCTTGAAACCCGCCGCGCCACACCCGCTATCGAAGGCGCAGGCGTCCATCTGCACCGTGCTTTCGGGTTCCAGGACCCGACCGAGGCCGATCCGTTCCTGCTGTTCGACGATTTCCGCGGCGACCATCCGCGCGACTATTCGGCGGGGTTTCCGTGGCACCCGCACCGGGGGATCGAGACGATCACCTATGTGCTGGCGGGGACGGTGGAGCATGGCGACAGCCTTGGCAACACGGGCATTCTCGGCCCGGGGTCGCTGCAGCTGATGACGGCGGGGCGCGGCATCCTGCATCAGGAGATGCCGAAGGGCGACGATCAGGGCCGGATGCATGGCTTCCAGCTGTGGGGCAACCTGCCGAAGGCGCTGAAGATGACCGCGCCGCGCTATCAGGACATGCCCGCCGAGGCGCTGCCCGAGCGGCATGAGGATGACGGCACCTCGATCCGGGTGGTGATCGGCGACTGGCGCGGGGTGAAAAGCCCGGTGGAGGGGATCGCGGCCGATCCGCAGTATCTGGATGTCTTCGTGCCTGCGGGCAAGCGGAAGGTCTTCAAGGTGGACACCCGGCGCCGGGCCTTCGCCTATGTCTTCGAGGGATCGGCGAGCTTCCGCGATGCCGCCCGGCCCGAGGGTGTGCTGCTCGAGAAGGAAGTACAGGGGCAGGAGGTCAACATCCGCGACCTTTCCGGCAACCGCACGCTGGTCCGCTTCGGGGCGGGCGACGAGGTGGTGGTGACGGCAGGGCCGGACGGGGTGCGCTTCCTGCTGGTTTCCGGCGCGCCGATCGAGGAGCCGGTGGCCTGGGCCGGGCCGATCGTGATGAACAGCGAGGCAGAGCTGCGGCAGGCGTTCACCGAGTTGCGGAACGGGACTTTCATCCGCCCGGCGCATTGAGGGACCGCTCGTCGTCGCGCTTCGCGCGCTCCTCGCTGGGGTCGGACCCTGGCGAGGAGGGACGAAGTCCCCGACGAGCTGTCATCCGGCGAAAGGATCGGCGGGATAGCTCACCCCCACCAGATACAGCCCCTGCGGCGGCGAGACCGGGCCGCAGGCGGCGCGGTCCCTCGCCTCCAGCGCGGTGCGCACGCCTTCGGGCGCCCAAGCCCCAGCACCCACCCGCTCCAGCGTGCCGACGATGGAGCGGACCTGGTTGTGCAGGAAGCTGCGCGCCGCCAGGTCGAAGCGGTATTCCACCCCGCCGGGATAGGGGTGTTCGTCGATCTCGATCCGGTTCAGCGTCTTCACCGGGCTCTTCGCCTGGCAGAGGGTGGATCGGAAAGTGGTGAAGTCGTGGCTCCCGATCAGCATCGCCGCGCCTTCGCGCATCGCCCCGATGTCCAGCCGGTTCAGCACCTGCCAGACCAGCCCCCGGTCGTGGGTCACGGGCGCGCGCCGGGCGACGAGGCGGAACCTGTAGCGCCGGCCCGTCGCCGAAAAGCGGGCATGGAAGTCATGCGGGACGCGGGCGCAGGCGACGATCGCCACCGGGTCGGGACGCAGGTGGGCGTTGAGGGCGGAGGCGAGCTTGAACGGGTCCCAGTCGCGGGTCAGGTCGGCATGGGCCACCTGCGCCGTGGCATGGACGCCTGAATCGGTGCGACCCGCCGCGGCGATGGTATGGGGACCCGGCTCCAGCTTGCCGAGGGCGCGTTCCACCGCCCCTTGCACCGAAGGCAGCCCCTGCGCCTGCCGCTGCCAGCCCGCAAACGGGCCGCCGTGGTACTCGATCTGAAGCGCATAGCGGGGCATGGGGTCTGACTATACCGGATGGGGCGGCTTGTGAATGCGGGTTGGCGCTGGTTAACCGATGCCGAACGCCCACGGCCAAGGCATTGAAATCATTGTGTCGGAAAACCTGCCCGCGCGCGGGCAGCCAGAGAAGGGCCGACCGGGACAGTCCCCCTACCAATCCCGGTGCTCCGCCCCTATCTTGGACCGGCAAGGCAGAAGGGGCGGCAAGGGTGTTCTCCGGGCTGACGGACGGAATTTCCCGGGGAATCGAAAGCGCGGGGGCGGG
>NZ_DAIQAT010000109.1:0-11737 GCF_036781545.1 Tabrizicola sp. | reverse complement strand
TCGTCCCCGAGGCGACCGATCCCGCCGGCATCGCCGCCAAGATCGAGGCCGTCGCTGTCGCGCTGGACCTGCCCGCCGAAGGCGCCAAGCTCACCGCCGAGGTGGAAGCCAAGCTCGACGCCACCGAGGCCCGCGCAGCAGCCGTCAAGGAGCCGAAGCGCGTCCTCTTCATCCTCTCGCTCCAGGGTGGCAGTGTGATGGCCGGGGGCGAGGGGACCGAGGCCGAAGGCATCATCCGCCTCGCCGGAGGCGTCAATGCCGCCGCGGGGTTCCAGGGCTACAAGCCGATGACCGACGAGGCTGTCCTTGCCGCCAAACCCGACGCGATCCTGATGATGGACCGCGAGGGCGATCTCTCCATCGCCAATGCCGACATCCTGTCGCAGCCTGCGCTGTCGCAGACCCCGGCAGCCCAGACCTCGACCATCATCCGCATGGACGGGATGCTGCTGCTGGGCTTCGGCCCCCGCACGCCCGAGGCTGCCGACGCGCTCCACGCCGCGCTCTATGGCAGCGAAGGCTAGGCGGATGCTCTCGCTGACCGGCCCCCTTGCCGCCGACCGCCGCCCCAGCCGGGCGACGGTCAGCCTTGTGCTCACCGTCTTCGTCCTCGCCGCCTCGCTCCTGTCGCTGACCAGCGGCGCCGCGGGTCTCGGGCTGGGCGACCTGCTCGGCGCGCTCTTCGGCGAGGGCCTGTCCGCCCGCGACAAGGTCGTGCTCTACGATATCCGCCTGCCCCGCCTCGCCCTCGGACTGGCGGTTGGCGGCACGCTGGCGGTCTGCGGGGTCCTGCTGCAGGGCCTCTTCCGCAACCCGCTGGCCGATCCCGGCATCGTCGGCGTCAGCGCGGGCGCGGGTCTCGGCGCGGTCCTCTCCATCGTGCTGGGCGGCCTCCTGCCGTTCGGGATCGCCAGCACCTTCGGCCCCTCGCTGGTCTCGGTCGCCGCGGGCCTGGGCGGCTGGATCACCACTCTCCTCCTCTACCGCATCGCCACCAACGGCCGCCGCACCGATGTCGCGATGATGCTTCTTGCCGGGATCGCCCTCTCCGCCCTGACCGGGGCCGCGACCGGGGTGCTGACCTATGTCGCCGACGACCGCCAGCTGCGCGACCTGACCTTCTGGGGCATGGGCTCGCTGGCCGGGGCCACCTGGACCAAGCTTGCCGCCGCTTTGCCGCTGATGGGCTTCGCCCTTCTCGTCGCCCCCCGCCTCGCGCGGGGGCTGAACGCGCTGGCCCTGGGCGAGGCGCAGGCCGCCCACATGGGTGTCGACGTGCAGCGTCTGAAGCGGTTCGCGATCCTTGCCGCCGCGGCCGGGACCGGGGCCGCCGTTGCCGTCTCGGGCGGCATCGGCTTCATCGGCCTCGTCGTCCCCCATCTCCTCCGCCAGGCGCAGGGGCCGGACCACCGCCGCCTCGTGCCCCATGCCGCCCTTCTCGGCGCGGGGCTTCTGGTGCTGGCCGACCTCGTCTCGCGCACCATCGTCGCCCCCGCCGAACTGCCCATCGGCATCCTGACCGCGCTCTTCGGCGCGCCGGTCTTCCTGTGGATGCTTCTGCACAACAGCCTGTTGCGCGGGCGCTAGGATGCTGGAGATCCGCAATCTCTCCGTCCGCCTCGGGCGGCGTCCCGTGCTGCAGGACGTGACCCTCAGCACCCGCCCGGGCGAGCTTCTGGCGATCTGCGGCGCCAATGGTGCAGGCAAGAGCACGTTGCTGAAGGCCGTTCTGGAAGAGGTCCCCGCCCAGGGCACTATCCGCCTGAACGGCCACGAGGTGGGCAAGAGCCGCCCGGAAGCCCTCGCCCCGCAGCGCGCGGTATTGCCGCAGGACACCGACGTCGCCTTTTCCTTCACCCTGGCCGAGGTCGTCGCCATGGGCCGCGAGGCCGGTGATTTCGCCACCCGCCCCGAGGTCGACCGCCTCGCCCTTGCCGCCGTCGGCCTTCAGGGCCGCGAAGGCGACGATTTCCGCACCCTCTCCGGCGGCGAACGCCAACGCGGCCACCTCGCCCGCGCCCTTGCCCAGGTGTGGGAACCGGTCGGCCCGCAAGGTCCGCGCTGGCTGATGCTGGACGAACCCGTCGCCAGCCTCGATCTCGGGCACCAGCTGAAGGTGATGCAACTCGCCCGCAGCTTCGCCGACGCGGGCGGCGGCGTGGTGGCGATCATGCACGACTTGAATCTCTCCGCGATGTTCGCCGACCGCATGGCTTTTTTGGTCGATGGCCAGCTTGCCGCCATCGGCACGCCCGAACAGGTGATGCAGGAGCCGCTCCTCGAACGGGCCTACGGCTGCCGGATCTCCCTCAACGGCGCCCCGCCCGCAGGCCCCTGGCTCCTGCCGCAGAACTGTGCACCGGTCGCCGACTGACCCGCCGCCTCTCGACTCGCCCGCCCCCCGGGGGCATATCTTCCCCATGTCCCTGCCCAACGGATTCCTCGACGAGCTTCGCACCCGCGTCACGCTGTCCGCCATCGTCGGGCGGAAAGTCACCTGGGACATGCGCAAGTCAAACCTCGCCAAGGGTGATTTCTGGGCCCCCTGCCCCTTCCACCAGGAGAAGTCGGCCAGCTTCCACGTCGATGACCGCAAGGGCTATTACTACTGCTTCGGCTGCCACGCGAAGGGCGATGCCGTCACCTTCGTGAAAGAAGCAGAAAACCTCGGCTTCATGGAAGCGGTCGAGGTCCTGGCCCGCGAGGCCGGGATGACCATGCCCGCCCGCGACCCCAAGGCCGCCGAACGCGCCGACCGCCGGACGCTGCTCGCGCAGGTGATGGACGAGGCGGTCAGATTCTATCGCCTGCAACTCAAGACCAATGCCGGCTCCGCCGCCCGCAGCTATCTTTCCCAGAAGCGCCGGTTGAACGAGGCCGCCTGGGACCGCTGGGACATCGGCTGGTCCCCCGACAACGCACAGGCCGTGGTCGAGCACCTGCAAGCCAAGGGCATCAACTCCGACCTGATGACCGCCTCCGGCGTGGTCGCCAAATCCGACAGCGGCCGCCTCTACGACCGCTTCCACGCCCGCATCATCTTCCCGATCCGCGACGCGCGCGGCCGGGTGATCTCCCTCGGCGGTCGCAGCCTCGACCCCAACGCCCGCGCGAAATACCTGAACGGCCCCGAGACCGAGCTGTTCGACAAGGGCCGCAACCTCTTCAACCATGCCCCCGCACGGGAAGCGGCGGGCAAGGGCCAGACGCTCATCGTCGCCGAAGGCTACATGGACGTGATCGCGCTCTCCGAAGCCGGGTTCAAGGCCGCCGTCGCCCCCCTCGGCACCGCCGTCACCGAAGACCAGCTGCGCCTGATCTGGCGCATCGCCGACGAACCCGTCATCGCGCTCGACGGCGACACCGCGGGCCTGCGCGCCGCGCAGCGCGTCATCGACCTCGCCCTGCCGCTCCTCGAAGCCGGCAAGGCGCTCCGCTTTGCCATCCTGCCCGGCGGCATGGACCCCGACGACCTGATCAAGGCGCAAGGCGCCCCCGCCATGCAGGCCGTGCTCGACAGCGCAAGACCGATGGTGCAACTGCTGTGGCAAAGGGAAACCGAGGGCCGCGTGTTCGACAGCCCCGAACGCCGCGCCGCGCTGGACAAGACGCTCCGCGCCCACCTTGCCCGGATCGCCGACCAGTCGATCCGCAACCACTACGCCGACGAGATGAAGCGGCTCAGGCTCGACCTCTTCGGCACAGCCCAGATCCGTCCCTTCCAGCCCGGTCCCTTCCGCCCCGGCCGCGGCAAGTTCGCCCCGCCCGGCGGCGCGCTGGCCACCACCCGCTCCTCGCTCCTCGCGCAAGCCCAGGGCCCCGTCGAGGAAACCCTGCGCGAGGCCGTCATCCTCGCCACCCTCATCCTGCACCCCGCGCTGATCCACCGCTTCGAGACCGCGCTGGAACGGCTGGACCTTACCGGCGACGACCACGACACGCTCCGCCAGATGATCCTGGCCGGCGCCGAGATGCCCGACCTTCACGCCCGCATCGCCCAGTCCGCCCCCGCAGCCCTTGACGCCGTGCTGTCGCGCCCCCATGTCGCCATAGCCCCCCCGGTCCGCAACCTTCAGGACGACGATCTCGCCGCCCTGTGCCTGGCCGAAGAGCTTGCCAAACTGGAAGCCCGCCGGGGCGCGAGCCGCGAAATCGAGGACGCTATGGAGGATATGGATGGCCTGCCCGACGAGGGCCTGACCTGGCGCCTGTCCCAGGCCGCCGAAGCCCGCCACCGCTCGGAAAAAAGCGGCCAGAACGACAGTTCCGACCTCGGCGAAGACCGGGCCGCGCTGTCAAGACAATTGCAACGCCTGATCGACGATCAGGTCTGGGTCAAGAAGAACCGCTGATTCGCCCTTTCCCCCGCCCTGATTCGCGCTATTGAGTCGAACCAGCCCCCGCCTCTGATTCGCATTCCGCCCGATTCGCCTTACGGAGACCCCATGGCCCTCAAGGACACCGACGACGCCAAGCCGGAAACCGAAGACGCCGACGTCTCGCTCGACATGAGCCAGGCCGCGGTCAAGAAGATGATCGCCGATGCCCGCGAGCGCGGCTACATCACCTATGACCAGCTGAACACCGTCCTGCCGCCGGAACAGGTCTCGTCCGAACAGATCGAGGACGTGATGTCGATGCTCTCCGAGATGGGCATCAACATCATCGAGGACGAAGAGGTCGAGGAAGGCGAGCCCCCAGTTGCGGGCGAGTTGGTCGAAACCTCGACCAGCCGCGAGATCGCGGTCGCGGGCACCACCACCGAAACGCTCGACCGCACGGACGACCCGGTCCGGATGTATCTGCGTGAGATGGGCAGCGTCGAGCTTCTGTCGCGCGAGGGCGAGATCGCGATCGCCAAGCGGATCGAGGCCGGGCGCAACACGATGATCGCGGGGCTCTGTGAATCGCCCCTGACCTTCCAGGCCATCATCATCTGGCGCGACGAACTTCTCTCCGAGGAAATCCTCCTCCGCGACGTGATCGACCTGGAGGCCACCTTCGGCCGCAGCCTCGACGGCGAAGAGGGCGAGCTTGACGGCCCCGCCCTCGACGAGGTCGGCGTCGGCGCCGCCCCGCGCGGACCCAGCGTCGCCGAGCCCGAACTCGACGCCGACGGCAACCCGATCATGGCCGAGAGTGACGAGGACGAGGATGACGAAGCCTCGAACATGTCGCTCGCCGCGATGGAAGCCGCGCTGAAGCCGCGCGTACTGGAAACGCTCGACCTCATCGCCCGCGACTACGACAGTCTGGCCGACATGCAGGAAAGCCGGATGAACGCGACACTGTCGTCGTCCCAACGCTTCTCCACCGCCGACGAGGCCGCCTACCAGAAGCTGCGCTCGGAGATCGTGCTGCTGGTCAACGAGCTGCACCTCAACAACTCGCGGATCGAGGCGCTGATCGACCAGCTCTACGGCATCAACAAGCGTATCATGTCGATCAACTCCGGCATGGTGAAGCTGGCCGACGCCGCCCGGATCAACCGGCAGGAATTCATCCACGAATACCAAGGCTACGAACTTGACCCGACCTGGCTCGACCGCATGGCGCAAAAGGCCGGGCGCGGCTGGCAGGCGCTGATCGAACGCTCGCGCGACAAGGTGGAGGAGCTGCGCGCCGAGATGGCCCAGGTCGGCCAGTATGTCGGCGTCGACATCAGCGAATTCCGCCGGATCGTGAACCAGGTCCAGAAGGGCGAGAAAGAGGCCCGTCAGGCCAAGAAGGAAATGGTCGAGGCCAACCTGCGCCTGGTGATCTCGATTGCCAAGAAATACACCAACCGCGGCCTGCAATTCCTTGATCTCATTCAGGAAGGCAACATCGGCCTGATGAAGGCCGTGGACAAATTCGAATACCGCCGGGGCTACAAGTTCTCCACCTACGCAACCTGGTGGATCCGTCAGGCGATCACCCGCTCGATTGCCGACCAGGCCCGCACGATCCGCATCCCGGTCCACATGATCGAGACGATCAACAAACTGGTCCGCACCGGCCGCCAGATGCTGCATGAAATCGGCCGCGAACCGACGCCGGAAGAATTGGCCGAGAAACTCCAGATGCCGCTGGAGAAGGTCCGCAAGGTGATGAAGATCGCCAAGGAACCGATCTCCCTGGAGACCCCCATAGGCGACGAGGAAGACAGCCAGCTCGGCGACTTCATCGAGGACAAGAACGCGATCCTGCCGCTGGACAGCGCTATTCAGGAGAACCTGAAGGAAACCACGACGCGGGTTCTGGCCTCTCTCACGCCCCGCGAGGAACGCGTCCTGCGGATGCGCTTCGGCATCGGCATGAACACCGACCACACGCTGGAAGAGGTCGGCCAGCAGTTCAGCGTCACCCGCGAACGGATCCGCCAGATCGAGGCCAAGGCGCTGCGGAAGCTGAAGCATCCGTCGAGGAGCAGGAAACTGCGGAGTTTCCTGGACCAGTGATGGACAAACGCCGCGTGTCTCCGCTGACGAAGCAACGAGCTTTTGCAACGATTAAGCTCGTTGCAAAGGCGGTTCTTTCCGGCGAACAGGCGCTGACTTATTCGCAGCTGGCTCTACGCTTGGGCATGTCCAAGGTAAATGGTCAGGGCCTAAGCAGCTATCTGAACGAAGCTGCCGCTCTCTGTGCCGAACATTCGCTACCGAATGTCTCGGTCCTCGTGGTCTCGAAAGACAGCCTTGACCAAGGCAGACCGATGCCATCCGAGGGCTCGTTTACTGATGGCTTCTATGCAAGCACTGGTCTAACCAAAGCCGATATCCCGGCGGAGCAAGAGCGGGTCAGAATGTTCGATTGGAAGTCTGTTCGTTCGCTCAATTTGGAATAGCGAGCCCTAGCGTGGGCTGCAGCCTACCCTCTCACAAGGAGGGTTGCACCAACTCCACCCCACTCTCCGCCCCCTGCACCTTCTCTGCTGTGACGCACAGCAGGCGTGAGGCGTGTACTTGCAGGCCCATTTCCTTAAGCATGACTCATAGCCCCGGCACTGGGTCCCTTATCACCGTCAACCCTTCCAGATGGAACGGGATCACCTCGGCCAGCGCCACCTCGACCTTGGCCCCCGTCCGCCTTTCCCCACCTTGCGCCCCCTCCCCTCTCCGCCCCACACTCCATCTCAAACGGAGACCTCCATGCGCGCAGCTCTTTTCCTCGCCCTTATCGCCGCAAGCCCGGCCCATGCCGCCTGCCAGGGCGACGAGGCGTTTTCCTGCCGGATCGGCAAGAAGACCCTTGAGATCTGCTATTGGAAAGGCGCCCTGATCTACAGCTTCGGGCCTATTGGCAAACCCGAACTGACCATCGCCGAGCCGCTGGAAACCGCCCGCTACACCCCTTGGCCCGGCTTCAGCCGCTCGATCTGGGACAGCGTCGCCTTCCTCAACGACAGCACCACCTACGAGGTCTGGTCCTCCTTCGACCGGCTGGACGAAAACGCCGTGCTGGAAGGCGGCGTCAACGTGATTCAGGGCGACAAGACGCTTGCCACCCTGACCTGCGACAAGGGCAGCGTCGCCCGCAGCCTCGACGCGATCAGCGACCTCAAGGCCGGGATCGGCCAGTGCTGGATCCACGAAACCCAGGCCTGGGACAGCTGCAACTAGTTGGCCTCGACAAAGGGCCAGACCGGATAGTCCAGCCCCGCGGCCCGCAGGATGTCGCGCAGCCGCAGCGCCTCGGCCCGCATCGGGCCCGACCGCTCGGCCAGCCAGGGGTTCCGCACACCCCCCGCGTCGAATTCGGCGAAGCGCGCCTCCAGCTTCGCCCGCTTCCGCTCGGGGAACTGCGAATTGGCATGGCCCCGCGCGCGCTTCTCGGCGAATTCCTCCAGCGACTTCACCGCATAATGGTGCAGCGCCGCGACCGTCACATCGGGCGCCACCGTCGCGGTCAGCCCGTCGAACACCGCCTCCCGGCCCGAGGGCGTGACATAGCGCCCCTCCCGCACCGCGACCCGGTGGATGCCGGTCCCCGACATCCACTCCCTCCGGCCCAAAGCCTTGACCGTCCGGCTCTCCCGCGCATCCGCAGGCAGCGCATCGGTGAACCGCTCCACCACCGGCATCGCGCGCCAGGCCTGCTGCCCGCCGCTGCCGAACACCACCCAGTTGACCGCCACCGCCGTCACATCCGCCCCGAACCGCGACAGGAACGCCTCGATCCCGGCATCCCAAGGCAAGACCAGAAATTCATCTGCATCGAAGAAGGCCAGCCAGTCCGCCTCGGAATGCTTGCGCGCATGTTCATAGGCCAGCCGCTGCGGCCTTGCGCCCACCTCATGCGGCCAGCCCAGATGCACCAGCTCGCCCGCCTCGTCCAGCGCCCGCAGCACCTCTGACGTGCCGTCGCTGCTCTCGTTGTCGTAGATCAGGAAATCGTGGAACCCCAGCGCCTTGTAATGCGCCAGCCATTCGACGATCCCCCGGATCTCGTTCCGGACGATCCCGCACAGCGCAATGCGTTCCCCTGCCATGGGCAAGGTTCTAACCGGCCAGGCCAACCCCGATCAAGCCACCCCCGGGGTCAGGCCAGGTTGGCCCTGAAGAAGTCCAGCGTCCGGCCCCAGGCAAGCTTCGCCGCCGCGGCGTCATAGCGTGGCGTGGTGTCGTTGTGGAACCCATGGTTCACGCCGGGATAGATGAAGGCCTCATAGCGCACCCCCACCGCCTTCAGCGCCGCCTCGTATTCCGGCCAGCCCGCGTTGATCCGCTCGTCCAACTCGGCATAGTGGATCAACAGCGGGCATTTGATCTTCGGCACATCCGCCGCCGCCGGTTGCCGCCCATAGAACGGCACCGCGCCCGAAAGCTCCGGATAAGCCACCGCGCAGGCATTGGCGACGCCCCCGCCATAACAGAACCCGACCACACCCACTTTCCCGGTCGACCCCTCATGCGCCAGAAGCCAGTCCACCCCGGCAAAGAAATCGTTCATCAGCTTTGCGGGGTCCACCGTCGCCTGCAGCTCGCGCCCCTTCTCGTCATCGCCCGGATAGCCGCCGACCGAGGTCAGGCCGTCGGGCGCCAAAGCCAGGAATCCGGCCTTGCCCAGCCGCCGCGCCACATCCTCGATATAGGGGTTCAGGCCCCGGTTCTCATGCACGACCAGCACCGCCGGAAGCTTGCCCTCCGCGCCCGCGGGCCGCACCAGATAGCCGTTCACCGTGCCATGCCCCGCGGGCGAAGGGTAAGTCACCCGCTCCGTGACGATCTCCGGATCATCCGCGGCCACCTGCTCGGCCAGCGCATAGTTCGGCGACAGCATGTTCAGCAGCATCGCCGCCGTGACGCCGCCCACCGCCCATTTCCCCGCCCGGTCCAGGAACTCGCGCTTGGTGATCTTTCCATGGGCGTAGAAGTCATACAGTTCCAGCAGGTCCTGGTCGAAATCCTTCGCCGTCATCCGTGTCATCGGGCGGTTCATCGGTGCCTCCATCTGTGCTGAAGGCCAAAGGGTAAACCGGATGCAGGCGACGCCCGCACACGATGGCGTGAGTCCCCGCCGCCACACTCTGACCCGCAACATGCTGGGGGCTGAAACTTCTTCCTTCCCCAAATGCAAGCCAAGCCCCTATAGTCAGTGGCAGGAACCGGGGGAAACACCCGGCCTTGAGGCAGGACCAACCACAAAGCAAGGAGGGGGCCGATGCGCTGCCCATTCTGCGGCAACATCGACACGCAGGTGAAGGATTCCAGACCGGCCGAGGATCACGTCTCGATCCGCCGCCGCCGGTTCTGTCCGGCCTGCGGCGGCCGCTTCACCACCTACGAACGTGTCCAGCTGCGCGATCTCGTCGTGATCAAGTCCTCCGGCAAGCGCGAGGATTTCGACCGCGCCAAGCTGGAACGCTCGATCCGCATCGCGATGCAGAAGCGCCCGATCGACCCCGAGCGCATCGACCAGATGATCTCCGGCATTGTCCGGCGGCTGGAGAGCCTGGGCGACACCGACATCCCGTCGAAGACCATCGGCGAGATCGTGATGGAGTCGCTGGCCCGGATCGACACCGTGGCCTATGTCCGCTTCGCCTCGGTCTACAAGAACTTCCAGACGGCGGACGATTTCGACGGCTTCGTCAGCGAGCTTCGGCCCGGAGCCGCCGGGGAAGAGTGACCCCCCGTCCCGAAGACGCCATCCACATGGCCCATGCCCTGCGCCTCGCCGCGCGGGGCCTCGGCAATGTCTGGCCCAACCCGGCGGTCGGCTGCGTCATCGTCAAGGACGGGCGGGTCGTCGGCCGCGGCTGGACCCAGCCGGGCGGCCGCCCCCATGCCGAGGTCCGCGCCCTGGAACAGGCCGGGCCGGCGGCCGCGGGCGCCACCGCCTATGTCACCCTCGAACCCTGCGCCCATCACGGCCACACCCCGCCCTGCGCCGAGGCGCTGATCGCCGTGAAGGTCGCCCGCACCGTCACCGCCCTCACCGACCCCGACCCGCGCGTCTCGGGCAAGGGCCACGCCCTGCTCCGCGCCGCCGGGATCAGCGTCACCGAAGGCGTGCGGGCCGCTGAGGCCACCCGTCTCAACGCCGGCTTCCTGAAGCGCGTCACCCGGGGCCTGCCCTTCGTCACCCTGAAACTGGCCGCCAGCCTTGACGGCCGCACCGCCACCGCCACCGGCGAAAGCCGCTGGATCACCGGCCCGGAAGCCCGCCGCAAGGTCCACGCCCTGCGCCTTTCCCACGACGCGGTCATGGTCGGCTCTGGCACCGCACTCGCCGACGACCCCGACCTCACCGTCCGCGACATGGGCGCGCAAAGCCAGCCCGTCCGCATCCTCCTCGACCGGATGCTGAAACACTCCCCCGCCAGCCGCCTCGGCCGCACCGCCCGCGAACATCCCGTCTGGCTCCTCCACGGCCCCCATGCGCCGGACGCCGCCCACAGCGCCTGGGCCGCGACCGGCGCCACCCTGATCGAGGTGCCCGAGACCTCCGGGCACCTCGACCTCACCGCCGCCCTCCAGACCCTCGCCGCAAAGGGCCTCACCCGTATCCTCAGCGAAGGTGGCAGCACCCTCGCCGCCGCCTTGGTCAAGGCCCGCCTCGTCGACGATCTCGCCCTCTTCACCGGCGGCTTGCTGATCGGAGCCGAAGGCCACTCGGCCCTCGGCCCCCTTGCGCTCACTACCCTCGCCGACGGGCCACGCCCCTGCCTACAGGAAACCCAAGCCCTCGGCCCCGACGCCTTCAGCCTCTGGTCCCTCTGACCCCCGGGCCTTTCATCTTTGCCCAAATATCCCCGCCGGAGGCTCCTTCACCAACTCCCCGTCGAGGCCATGCTCGCCCAGGGCTCGGCCGGGTCCTTCGCCTTCCCGCGCTGCAGCAGTTCCACCGACACGTTGTCAGGCGACCGGACAAAGGCCATCCGCCCGTCCCGCGGCGGGCGGCTGATCAGCACCCCGTTCGCCTGCAGATGCGCGCAGGTGGCGTAGATGTCGTCCACCTCATAGGCCAGATGCCCGAAATGCCGACTGTCCGACGGCAGCCCGCTGTCCCCGTCCCAGTTGTAGGTCAACTCCACCGGGCAGTCCTCCTGCCCCGGAGGCGCCATGAACACCAGCGTGTAGCGCCCCGCCTCATCGTCGAACCGCCGCACCTCCTTCAGGCCCAGAAGCCGGTAGAAGGCCATCGACTTCTCCAGATCCTTCACGCGCACCATCGTGTGCAGATACTTGATGCCCATCTCATCCTCCATTCGTTCATCTAGCGGTATCACGCAGATCAACCGCAAGCTATAGTC
>NZ_DAIQAT010000108.1:0-11804 GCF_036781545.1 Tabrizicola sp. | reverse complement strand
CGGCCTCGGACGAGACGAAATGGTGGGTGCAGAGCTTGGTGTTGCAGTGGCGGAACACCTCGTCGATGGTGCCGGACACTTCGCCGCCCTCGACATGGGCCGAGCGGACATAGTTGGTGGCGGCGACCAGCGCCCCGGCCAAAGCCTCGATCCGGTCGCCGTGGAGGACGACAAGGTCGGGTTTCGTTGCGCGGACGTAAGCCGAGAAGCCGGTGACGGTGCGGGCGAGGACGGCATCCTGCGGGTCGCCCTCGGCCTGGTTGACGAACTCTTCGACGGCGATGCCGGGCAGACGGCGCACCTCGTTCCGGGTGAGGCCGTAGCGGTCCATCATGTGCATTCCGGTGACGAAGAAGGTGACCCGGTGGCCCGCGTCGCGAGCGGCGGCGGCAAGCGGTTCCAGCTTGCCGAAATCGGCCCGGGTGCCGGTGAGGAAGAGGAGATGGCGGGTCATGGGTCAGTCATGACGCGGGACGGGGCGGGTGGCAAGTCGCCAGAAGGCGATCAATCACCGCCCAGCACTGCACGCCTCGTCGCGTCAAGATAGGCAAACCCATATCTCTGGTCCGGCTCCAGATGAGTACCCTCCGCCCATTCGTTCCAAGCGTTAATGAAGACCATCCTCTCACCTGGTGTCCGCCACTTATCGGCCCGCGCGCGCCTGCAAAGCTCAGACAACCAATGATGATAGCTTTCGATTGAAAAGTTCACGTGGATATGCGCTCTATTCACCGATCTTGCAGTATTGTCCCACCCCAGCATCACCGAACGATATCGATTGATATCAAGATCGCTCTGGTCCAGCGCTATCTGAACGGCTGCTTTATAGTCATAAACTTTCCCGCTGAAAGAGCGTGACTTAAGTTCTATCGCAGCAGAGATATCGGTTTGCGATAGCCCATGCGGAACAAACTCCAAGTTTGCGTCGAACCCATCAGGGCGGTGGTCCTCCTCTGGATCCCTTTGTATTCCTATCAAATACAAGTCCCCCAAACCCTGGATCCGGGCCTCCTCTCGCCAGATATCAACGGTAGCGGCCAAGTCAGGAATACTCCTGGGGCGATACACGGAAAAAACCGGACGACCGTCTATCTTTATGTATCGGGGATCATGCATATATTCGGCAATATGCCGCAACATAGACCGTGAGTCCTCCGTCGAGTGGGATTGCTGAATTAGCACGGAACTATCGCGCCCATCCCATCTACGCGTCCAGTTCTCGTTCGCCCAACTCAGGAAGAACGGCATATCAACGTCCGGGTTGGCAAGCATGGATAGCAGCGGCCGCTCCATCAGCGTCTTCCCGCCAAACCAATAGAAATGATACGCGAAACCGCCAATTGCATACTGGCGAGCAATTCTCGCCTGCTCAACCATCACTTCAGATATCCGCAAATCGTAATAGCCAAGGTGTATCGGGCAATGAGGCTGATAGTGATTGGTGAACAGCGGTTGTGCCTTCCCAACATTTGTCCACTCCGTAAAACCTTTTCCCCACCAAAGATCATTCTCGTGGAATGGGTGAAACTGAGGAAGATAGAAGGCTACTGCTCGAACATCGGTTATCGGCACATCCAAATCTGGCTCATATGGGATAAATTCCGGTCGAGTCGATTCCTGATTGCCACTGCTTTTCTGCAACGTCTCAACGTGATCCGTGACAGCGAGAAACCGTTCTGGTGCTCGCTTGGCAATCTGTCGCCTTAACTTCGCTTGCCGCTTTGTCGACAAAAAGTTCAGGCGCTCGATCCCGCGCATCAGGGCGAGTTCAAGGTGAGCAAAGAAGGTTCGGAACGGGAACTTGGCTTGATCGACCAAGGTTTCGGCGAGTGACCGTGAGAGTGCTGTTGCCGAATGCGCCCGCTCTTCTTGATTGTTCTCTGAATTTTCGGTCATTTGCTGCATCATGCTCGTTTCTCGCTCAGAGTGCCATTCATGGAGCAAGTGTGAACCTTTGCTTCGATTTCGGACATTACTACTGCTTCAAAGGGCGGAAGGTAGCCGGACTCGACCCCGTCTAAAACGGCCAGTCTGGCGTACTGAAATCTTATGTCAGACGACTTCTTCAGAAAACCCATTCCACCAAGCTTGATTGCCACATCGGCAAAAGTTGCAGACAGCAAATATCCATCAGGGGTCGTGAGCTGAAGCAACACCCAAGAAAGAAAGTCGTCGCGCCATTCCTTGCCCGTAGCTGCGGAAGAGTTCCAGAGCTTACCATTTCGTCGGTCGCCATCCGATATCATCGGCAATCGGGCAGAAATTCGAAGTAGCTCCTTGTCCTCCAGGCTCCCAAGCAGATTGAGCAGCACGTCTCGATCAAGCAATCCCCGTACAGACAGACCGGAGGCAAGCGCAACTTGGCTAAGTGGTATCTCGCCTCGCCGGATGGTTTGATCTCGTGAGTTCGTCATAATGTATTCTGACCAGAAACGCTCGATTGCCGAGCTAGCCAATGCTCTCGGGCCGAACAGCATGAAATGCGATTCAAGGTGATCGTGAACTTGTGTTTCGGGGTGACAGTTTTTGAAAACATGGCCGGCCAGATCGACGCCGAGCGCTTCCATGCGGAGAATACTGTCGTCTTCCTTCCGCAGGGGGAACCAAGTGCTATCGTTCATCAGAATCAGGCGCTGTGGCTTTTTCCCTTGCCGACCGAGCCAACGCCACCCTTCTCGGTAGCCGCCAAAATCGTAACCAACGTTTGGCCGCTCAATCACATGCGCGCTTTTCAACGCAATCTTCTCTCGGTCTGTTTGTAATAATGGAGTGTTTGACACAACCAAGGTGGACCATCCGGACTCCCGCAAGTGATCGAGGGTAATATAGGTCGATTCGGCAATACCTTTCGGTTGGAACAGAATGAAGACAGCCACCTTGTCGCCAAGTTCCAAGGAACCGCGTGTTTCCCGCAGGGATCGGGACAGCGACCTGTCATGCTTATACTGGCGGACAATATCCTGCATGTAGGTGACGGGGAGACGGTCACTCATCCGCTCCGCTACCCGCCCCACTTCACGGCGGACTTTCCAGAAGGGGGGCAATGCCATCATCTGCCTCCTGCCCGGCCCTGGGCGGGCGAAATGCATGGCAGGATGAGGACGAAAGGCCCCGATCTTTGAGTCGGGATCGCGGGCTGGTTCTCCAGACGACTTGCAACCTGCGTAACCATCGACTGTCACACCCGCACGAGACGATTCACTCACTGGGTCAGCTTCTAGTCCACAAACCGCCGCGCACAAGGGGCGGTCGCAGCATCTGCGCAAAGGCGCCGGGCCGGATACAGCCGCTGCGCGGAAACATGCCAAACGGGAGCATATGCGGGACTGTGGCCGTCAGTCAGGGCGGCTCGCCCAGTGCGGCGGCGCAAGCGTCCGGTCAGCCTGACGCGCCTGAAGCTCGGCCAGGACCGACGCCGCCGGCGAGGGGACAACATGGTCGTCAATCGCCCGCAGCACCTGCTTGCGCCAGTCGGCATTCACCTTTTCGCGGCTTTTCTTGATGAAAGGGTTGCCCATGACCCGAAGCCCCGCGATCGGGAACTGCGCGTTCCAGACGCGCTTGCCGTCCAGCGACACCCCGAGATGGGCGAGGGCCCGGGTCCGCCAGTGCGGTTCCGGGGTCTCCCCCAGAAGCCGCGTCCGGTCTTCGGCCAGCCCGCCGCCGACCGGGGCAGCATAGGCGAGGGCGAGACGCAGGTCTTCGTCGGGTGCCTCGGCCATCCGGACAAGGAACGCCTGATTGTCCCCAAGCCCCCCTACCCGCAGGCCTCCGGCAGAGAGATTGACCGAAAAGTCCCTCTCGCCCTGCCGGATCACCCCGAACTTGCTGCCGACCAGGCGGTAGCCCTGCCAGAAGGCGCGAAAGGCGGGGGCGGTCAGCGCAGCCCTGTTGAAGCGGAAGAAATAGGACTCGATCCACCGCTTCCCCTTCTTCGACCGCAGGACCGAGCCCGTCACCTCGGCCTCCATCGCGCGAAGCCGGTCGAGGAAGGCGGGGAAGGCCGAGGCCACGATCCAGACGCTGTCGTTGAGGATGAGAAGCTCGTCGGGGTCGGCGCCTTCGTCCCACAGATGCATCACCGCCTCGCGGTAGCCGCCGAAGTCGTAGCCGAGGTTCGGGCGTTCCAGCAGGCGCCAGACATGGGGCAGCAGGTCGGCCCTCGCTTGCGGTTGCAAGGGGCCGTTCGAGACGACCAGGACGGAATAGCCGAGCCCGGTGAGAAGGTCGCAGCTTTCCGGGACTGAGGCAGGCATCGCTCCAGGCTGGAAGATCAGCAGGGCCGCGATGCGCGTGCCGAAGGCCTGCGCACCGTCATGCCGCTGCACCAGTTTCGGGCGGTCGCGGTCGTGCTGGCGGGTGCGGCGGCGGGCGTGGAGGAGTTCCCAATACCAGGCGATCTGCTGGCGGAAGCGCAGAAGCTCGCGCCTGACCTTCCAGCCGGGAATCACCCCAGATCCCCCCATTTCAGCTGGGTGTTCCGCGTCACGGCACGGGTCAGCCGTTTGCCGACCACCTTGTCGAAGTCATAGGCGGCGATCTCTCCCGATCCCGGGCGCCTTGCCCAGATGTCGGCCTCCTGGATCACATGGCCGAGGGGCAGGTCGCGGTCGGCCACGACCGAGCCGCGGGCGAAGCGGTAGACGTCTTCCTCGGGCGCGCTGCGCTGTTTCGGGTTGTTGGCGGCGATCCAGATTTCCTTCGAGCGGTCGATCAGGAAGCGCAGTTCCGCCGGGTCCATCGAGTTGATGATGTCCGGCCCCTTGCGGTAGCGGCTGTCGGTGTAGTGGCGTTCCAGGATGCAGGCGCCGAGGGCGACGGAGGCCAGCGCCATTTCCGGCCCGATGGAATGGTCGGAGAAGCCGACGACGGCCTTCGGGAAGGCCTGACGGAGTTCGGTCACGCCGCGCAAGCTGACGATCTCGGCCGGGCTGGGGTAGAGGTTGGTGCATTCCAGAAGCGCATAGTCGACGCCCGCCTTGTCGAGGATGTCGACCGAGGCGCGGATGGTCTCGATGGTCTGCATGCCGGTCGACAAGATCACGGGCTTGCCCTTGCGCGCGATGTGGCGGATGAGCGGCAGGTTGTCGGCCTCGCCCGAGCCAATCTTGTAGGCGGGGACGTCCTGCGTCTCCAGCCAGTCGGCCGCCGCCCGGCTGAAGGGGGTGGAAATCCAGATCAGGCCGAGGCTTTCGGTATAGCGCTTGAGGTCCGCCTCCTCATCGAGGGTAAGGGCGCAGCGCTCCATGACATGCCAGATCGAGACGTCGGCGTTGGGCGGGAAGATCTGCTTCGCCTCCTCGGTCATCTCGTCTTCGATGATATGGGTCTGGTGCTTGATCATCTCGCAGCCCGCGCCCGCGGCCAGGCGAACCATCTCCTTGGCGACGGCAAGGTCGCCGCCGTGGTTGATGCCGATCTCGGCGATGACGAGCGGGGGTTGGTTCGGACCGATCTCGCGGTGGGCGATCTTCATGGGTAGCTCCCTGGTTGCCATTCGTGGTGCGTCAGGGTGCTCTGGCTGTCAAGCCGGGGGGCGGGAGGTGAGCGGGTATCGCGCAAGGACCTGGTACTGGGCGCCGCGGGAGGTGAGATGGCTTTGCCAGAGCGTGAGTTCGGTGACATCCCAGGGCTCGCTGCGGAACCCCTGCCCCAGGGCGATGGCACGTTCCAGGCGCATCGCATCGGGCGGCGCGGGGGGTGGGAAGCGGCCGAGGGTGATGTGGGGGAGGTATCTGCGCGCCTCGACGGGACAGCCGGCGCGGCGGGCGATGGTTTCGACTTTCCCTTGCAGGTGGAGGAGGTCCGGCGCGGGGGCGACCCCGGCCCAGGCGGCGCGGGGCTTGTCCTTGCCGAAGAGGCCGAGGCCTTGCAGGGCGAGGGGGAAGCTTTGGGCGCGCAGGGTCTCGAACCCTTCATGCGCGGCCTCCAGCGCAGGCTCGGGGCAGTCACCGAGGAAGACGAGAGTCAGGTGCAGGCTTTCCGGCTCCACCTTGCGCGGCAGGGGCAGAAGGAACTGCTGCACCTGAAGCGCGCCACGGATGGCGGGGGGCAGGTCGATCCCCAGGAAGGCGCGGATCATCGGCGGGCCAGATGGGCGAGGCGGTCGCGGAGGTCCGCGCGGACCGGGCCTTCGCGGGGGGCGTCGAGCAGGGTTTCGATCATCTCCGACGCGGGCCGCGGGCGGCCTCCGCCGTTCCAGCTGAGGCGTTTCAGCACATCCTGTGCCGCTTCGGGCAGCCGGTCGGGCAGGTCGTGGCCCGCAAGCAGCCCCCAGATCGCCGTCCACAGCCGACCGACCGACCAGGGGTTGTAGCCGCCGCCGCCAAGGACCAGGACGCGGGGGGCGAGGGGAAGAAGGGCGCGGATCGCCTCCAGATAGGCGCGGTTCGAGAGGGCGAGGCGGGAGAGCGGGTCCTCCATCAGGCTGTCGGCGCCGCATTGCAGGACCAGCGCCTCCGGGCGTAATTCGGCCACGCGGGGCAGGATCAGGCCATGCAGCACCGCCCGCGCCTCGCTGTCATTGTAGCCCTTCGGGACGGGCAGGTTGAAGGCGCTGCCTGCGGCGGTCTGGGTCAATGCGCCGGTGAAGGGCCAGCGGCCTTCCTCATGCACCGAGATCATCCGGACGCGGGGATCGCCCGCGAAGGCAAGCTCGACCCCGTCACAGTGATGCGCGTCGAGATCGACATAGGCGATGCGGGTCAGGCCCGCGCGTTGCAGCACCTTGATCCCCAGCACCACGTCGTTCAGGTAGCAGAACCCGTTCGCCCGGCCCGGCAACCCGTGATGCGTGCCGCCGCCGGGGATGTGGATCACGCCGGGCGTCCGGGCCAGCAGTTCGGCCGCGAGCATCGTGCCCCCGGCCCCGGTGGCGGGGCGGCGGTAGACTTCCGGGAAGACGGGGTTCGAGAGGGTGCCGAGGTGGAAGCTGGCGCGCATCTCTGCCGTGGCCTCGCCGAGGGTCTCGGCGGCTTGCAGGGCGGCGATGTAGGGCGCCTCGTGCCAGAGGGAAAGTGCCGCGGGCTTGGCGCGGGGGCTTTGGCGGAAGCAATCGGGCGGCAGCCAGCCCAGGGCGCGCGCGAGGTCCATCACAGTCGAGACGCGGGGGACGCGCAGGGGATGGCGCGCGCCATAGGAGGACTGGCGGTAGATGTCGGAGCCGATGAAGAGGGGCGGCGCCACCGTCCCGGCGGGTGCAGGCGGCGGCGCGAGGATCATTCCAGCATCGCCTCGATCCGGCCCGCGATCTGCGGCCCCTCGGGCCTGACCGGCGCGCCGAAGGTGCCCGCGATGCTGCCGTCGGGGGCGATCAGCACCTTGTTGAAGTTCCAGCCGGGAACGAAGCCGGTCTCCTCCTTCAGCCAGGCGTAGAACGGATGCGCCTCGGCTCCCTTCACATGGGTGATCTCGGTCATCGGCAGGGTCAGATCGAAGGTCAGGGCGCAATATTCCTTGACCGCCTTCTCATCCGCAAGCTCCTGGTTGAAATCGTCCGAGGGGACGGCGAGGATCAGCACGCGGTCGCCGAACCGGTCGTGCAGCGCCTGCAGCGCGTCGAACTGCCCGGCGAAGCCGCAAAGCGACGCCGTGTTGACCACAAGGACCGGCTTTCCGCGCCAATCGTCCAGGTCGATCTCGCCCCCGTCGATCGAGGTGAAGCGGAATCCCCCCGCTGCCCAGGCCGGCGCGGCCATCGCCACTGCCAGAAGAACCGCCAATCCAAGCCGCATGATGATCCCTTTCGCTGCAATTCCGGAAAAGTAAGGTAATCCGACCCCTTCGCAGGTCAAATTCACGGGATTTTACTGTGATTTCTTCCTTTCCCATGCCATATTCATGATTGAGGATTGGGCAGTGGCAAGATCCGGAAACCGGACGGCCAAATGGGCGGAACGATGGGCTGGCAAGACAAAATAGCGACGCAAGGCGCCGACAAGGGCGGGACGAAACTGCAATACGGCGCCTTGTGCTGGCGCAGTGGCGATGCAGGGACCGAAGTGCTTATGATCACCAGCCGCGATACCGGGCGCTGGGTGATCCCGAAGGGCTGGCCGATGCCGGGCCTGTCGCCCGAAGCCGCCGCCGCGCAGGAAGCTTGGGAAGAGGCCGGGGTCTCGGGCGAGATGAACCCGCTCTGCATCGGGCGCTACGGCTATCAGAAATGCCTGTCGGTGACATCCTCGGTGCCCTGCGCGGTCGCGGTCTACGGGATGCGGGTCGACAAGCTGGCCAAGACCTTCCCCGAGATGAAGGAGCGCCGCCGCAAGTGGTTTTCGCTGCAGGAAGCCTCGACCCTGGTGGCCGAGCCGGAACTGGCGATGATCATCGCCGCCTTCCTGCCGCCGATCCCGGGCCGGGCGGCGCCGATCATGGGCGACGACGATGACCTTTCGCTGTTGGCTGCGGGCCACAAGCGCAAGGGGCATTGATCTTTTCAGCGCACTGCATAGGTAAGTTGCTGACGCGACGGCGGGATTGCGCGGAATGATCCGTTACAGCCTGAAATGCGAAGCCGGTCATGGCTTCGACAGCTGGTTCAAGGGGGCGGAGGCTTTCTCGGCCCTGAAGGCGGCTGGCCAGGTGGTCTGCCCGGTTTGCGGGTCGGGCGCGGTCGAAAAGGAGCTGATGGCCCCCGCCGTCCGCCCCGCCAGAAAGGCCGCGGCCGCAAGACCGGACCTGTCGGCCCCCGGATCGGACCTGGAGGAGAAGATCGCCGCGCTGCGCAGGCAGATCGAGGAGAATTCGGAATATGTCGGCCTGAACTTCGCCGCCGAGGCGCGGGCCATCCACGCGGGCGAAGCACCGGAACGGTCGATCCATGGCGAGGCCAAGCCCGACGAGGCGCGCGCGATGATCGAGGAGGGCCTGCCGGTCGCCCCCCTGCCCTTCCTGCCCGCCCGCAAGGTGAACTGACCCCCGCGCCCGGCTTGACGCGGGGATACGGCTACGCGACGCTTCCCATGCGGCACCCGACATGTGCCGTCAGGAAGGGATTGATCCATGCGTATTGTCACCGCTTTGCTGGTTTCCGGCCTTGCCCTCGCCGCCGCGCCCGCGCGTGCCGCCACGCCGGAAACCGAGGTTTTCGGCCAATGCCTCATCGGCAAGACCACGGGCGATGACCGGCTGCTGCTGGCCCGCTGGATCACCTTTGCCTTTGCCTCCCATCCGATCGTGCAGGACACGGTGAGCATGGACGCCGCCAAGCTGGTCGAGACCGACAGGGGCATGGCCAATCTGGTCATGTCGCTCTTGACCGAAAGATGCTCGGCCGAGGCGAAGGCCGCTGTCGCCGCCGAAGGAAATGCGGCTGTCGCCATGCAGAAGGCCTTCGAGATGCTGGGCATGGTGGCGTCGCAGGAAGTGATGATGGACGCGGCGGTCCAAGCCCGGATCAACGGCTTCGCAGGCTATCTTGACGAAGGCCGGCTGAACAGCGCGCTGACCCCTTGAAGCGGGCCAGCGCTTCGCGCGGCGCGACCCTAGTAGATGTAGCGGATCTGTTCGGTCCAGAACCGCTCCATCCGTTTCAGCGACATGTTGATCTCATCCATGCCCGACGCGTCGATCAGGGCGCGCTTCTCGATCCCTTCGGAATGGCGGGCGAAGAGGTCGGACAGGAGGCCGCGGACGTGGCGGCCCTTTTCAGTGAGCTTCACCCTGACCGAGCGGCGGTCGATTTCCGAGCGCTGGTGGTGCATGTAGCCAAGGTCGACCAGCTTCTTCAGATTGTAGCTGACGTTCGAGCCCTGGTAGTAGCCGCGCGATTTCAGCTCGCCCGCCGTCACCTCATTCTCGCCGATGTTGAAAAGGAGGAGCGCCTGGACCGAGTTGATCTCCAGGATGTTCAGCCGTTCGAATTCATCCTTGATCACGTCGAGCAGCAGCCGGTGCAGCCGTTCGACCAGCGCCAGGTTGTCAAGGTAGCAGGACAGGAACGCCTTCTGCGATCCGTCCAGCACCGGAGCATAGATTGTCATACCGTTTCTCCACCGTTCGGACCGGGGCAGAATCGGCACAAAGCACAAACATTCCGTAAACTTGCGAAGAACTTCTGCTAGTTTCCGCGTATCAGCCGCGCCTCGGCGAAGGCAGTGATGCGGGTCAGAAGCCCGGCCAGCGCGGGCGGGGGCGCGGACTGGCCAAGGACCCAAGCCATCAGGTCCTGGTCGTTCTCGGCCAAAAGCGCGTCATAGGTCAGGAGATCGGCTTCGCTCAGGCCCGACAGATGGGCATCGGCGAAGGGGCCGAGCACGAGGTCCATCTCCTTGGTGCCGCGGCGCCAGGACCGCATCGCCATCCGCTTCAGGCGCGCTTCAGCCGTCTCGCCCATCCGTCCCACCGTTCCCGCTTGAACCGCATCGGGGCGGACCCTAAGACAGGCGGGACCGAAACTCCACCACCGAAAGGGGTGCTGCGAATGGCCTTCCTCTCCGACACGCTGGCGCGGGTGAAACCTTCGCCCACCATCGCGGTGACGACCAAGGCGCAACAGCTGAAATCCGAAGGCAAGGACGTGATCGGCCTCGGAGCGGGCGAGCCGGATTTCGACACGCCCGAGAACATCCGCGCGGCGGCCAAGCGCGCGATCGACAGCGGCAAGACGCGCTATACGGCGGTGGACGGGATCCCCGAGCTAAAGGCGGCGATCTGTTCCAAGTTCCTGCGCGAGAACGGGCTGACCTACACGCCAGGCCAGATTTCGGTCGGCACCGGGGGCAAGCAGATCCTCTACAACGCGCTGATGGCGACGCTGAACCCGGGCGACGAGGTGATCATCCCGGCGCCCTATTGGGTGAGCTATCCCGACATGGTGCTTCTGGCGGGCGGGACCCCGGTGCCGGTGGTGGCGGGGATCGAGACCGGGTTCAAGCTGACACCCGCGCAGCTGGAAGCGGCGATCACCCCGAAGACCAAGTGGTTCATCTTCAACTCGCCGTCGAACCCCACGGGCGCGGGCTATACGCGGGACGAGTTGAAGGGGCTGACCGATGTGCTGATGCGGCACCCCCAGGTCTGGGTGATGTCGGACGACATGTATGAACATCTGGTCTTCGACGATTTCGAATTCTGCACCCCGGCCGAGATCGAGCCGGGGCTGTATGACCGGACGCTGACCTGCAACGGGGTGTCGAAGGCCTATGCGATGACCGGCTGGCGGATCGGCTATGCCGGGGGGCCGGTGGCGCTGATCAAGGCGATGGGGACGATCCAGTCGCAGTCGACCTCGAACCCCTCGTCCGTCAGCCAATATGCCGCGCTGGAGGCCCTGAGCGGCCCGCAGGACTTCCTGGCCGACTGGCGGGGCGTGTTCCAGGGGCGGCGCGATCTGGTGGTGGGGATGCTGAACCAGGCCAAAGGCATCCGCTGCCCGAAGCCGGAGGGGGCGTTCTATGTCTACCCGGACATTTCGGGCTGCATCGGCAAGGCGACACCCGCGGGAACCGTCATCAGCAACGACGAGGTGTTTGCGACCGCGCTGCTGGAGGAAACCGGGGTCGCGGTGGTCTTCGGCGCGGCCTTCGGGCTTTCGCCAAACTTCCGCGTCAGCTACGCTACGTCGGACGCGGTGCTGCGGGAGGCCTGTTCCCGCATCCAGCGCTTCTGTGCCGCACTGGTCTGAAGGGACATCATGGCCGACCGGATCACCGCCAATCTTCCGGCCCGCGACTTTGCGGCAACTTCGGCCTTCTACGGCGCGCTCGGCTTTCGCGAGGCGTTCCGCGACGATGGCTGGATGATCCTGCAGCGCGGGCCGCTGGTGCTGGACGCGGCGTACGTCAACGGCGGGTTGCTTTCCG
>NZ_DAIQAT010000107.1:0-11894 GCF_036781545.1 Tabrizicola sp. | reverse complement strand
AGTTCGGCGAGGGAGTAGCCCATCTCCTTGGCGATGGCTTCCAGCTTGGTGCGGGCTTCGGCCTTATGACGGTCCTCATAGGTGGAAATCGCCTTGGCGAGGTCCTTCTGCAATTGCCGCAGTTCCTTGAGCGACATCGCCTCGAGATTGAATTCAGCCATTGGGCCCTCGTGTCCTGAATGATGCGTCCGGGATAGCCGTCAGGCTGCAACATCGCAACTCCCACGGAGGACGCCGCGATAGGGCAGGGGGATGAGGTTGGCTTGAGCTGCCGGGTCGGCGGTTTCGCAATTGCTTTAACCCGGTTGCCTTGGTGAGGAAGGCCGAGTTCTGCGAGAGCCCCAGGTCGCCCCTATCCCCGGTGCCATCCCTTCGACTGACAATCCCCTAAGCCTGTTCGGCCTCTGGCGCGCAACCCCGCGTCAGTCCGGGCCGTGTTGCCCCTTTGGGGCTGCCCGCTCCACCCCGGCCCTCTGGAGGTTTCCGGTCGCCGTTCCGTCGCCCGTGCACGCCTCAGCCGACAGGCTTTTTCCGGGTCTTGTCGAAGGGACGGTCCCAGGGACAGGAAACACAGGAGCTTACCATGCAGAACATCGTCATCCTCGCCGGCAACATCGGTCAGAAGCCCGAAGTGCGCTCGACCCAAAGCGGCACGAAGATCACCAACTTCACCCTGGCCACCTCGCGGCCGCGCCTCTCGGAAGGTCGCGTGATGCGCGACGAGAACGGCTACCGGGTCATGGACACCGAATGGCACCGCATCACCTGCTTCAACGGTCTCGGCAAGACGGTCGCGGAGCATTGCGAAAAGGGCATGAAGGTCCTCGTCCACGGGCGCATCCACTACACCAAGTGGACCGACGCAACCGGCACCGACCGCTACGGCTGCGAGATCATCGCCGAGAAGGTCGACTTCCTGAGCCGCCCGAAGTCGGCCGAGAACGAAAACCCCGAGTTGGTAGATCGCGACGACGAGGTCCCGTTCTGAAAAGAACGGGGTCTTCCCCGAAAGGGCCCGGCGGGGAAACCCGCCGGGTTCCGTCGTTTTCGGCCCATAGCGGTCACTCGGTCCAGAGACTTGTAGCAGTCGGATTGGGCAGGGCCCTCTGCCGGTCGTTGAGTCAGCGACTTTCTGAGAAGCGCATGGAGCAACCTTCCGAGTGGCACTGCAAGAGCCGGTTGTTGCCTGCCTGCAAAGCCCAGCAGGGTTAAAATCCGTTCTCCGTTCTGCGCAAGTCGGCCGCGATCCAGGCAAGGCGCAACGCCTTCGCCGCCGTTGCCGGGGGGGACAGCAGTCGCTCCACGGCGTCAATCCCGCTTGAAGCCATGCGCAAGGCCAGCGGGGCGGCCGGATGCTGCCCTTGGCCCAGGTCAAGGGCGGCCGACAACAGGTCGTCGCTCAGGGCGCGGGTGGCAGGCTTGGCACCGGCCTTCTGTCCCTTGCCAAGCCAAGACGGGACCTGGGCCAGCCAACTGGCCTCTGGCCAGGCAGGCGGCGGATCCAGCGTAGGATTCCAGACCAACGCGCCCTGCGGCCCATGAAGGACGGAGAGGAGGGTGAACTGCAACCGGCCCATGTGCTCACGCGTCTCGACCAGCAGGCGGGCGCGATGTGGGATGCGGGACAGGGCGGTCCGCGCGGGCAGGGACAGTCCTGCCAGCTCGACCGGCAGCAGGCGATTGCTCCGATCCCGCAAGGGCAGGACCCAACCGGCCGCGCCCGGAACCGGCGCTTCGCAGGCCGCCGGGGCCAGAAGCGCAGGCCGCACCAGTCCGTCGCGCATGAGGGTCGGGCCCATCTGGTGCCACAGGCTGTGATGCAGGTCCTGCCAGTCGGCGCAGTCCGGCAATGGCCCATCGGGCCGGGACAGGACACGGGCGACGCTGTCCGGCGACAGGCGCAGGTCGTCGGACAGTTGCGGCGCGTCGATTGCCAAGGCCTGCCCGACGGCCTGCATTGCAGACGGCAGGCCCAGCATGGGGCGCTGGTAAGCCGCCTCGGGATCGAAGCTTGCGTCCAGTCCGTCCGGCCGCGCGGTCCCGGTCGCGATCCAGCGCAGGCCCTCGGGGTCCCAGCCCCACAGGCGAAGCCCCCGCGCGCCCGTCGGGGACTGCCAGCGCCGCGCGCCGAGTAGCCAAAGCGTCAGCGGTGGCCCGGGGCGATAGTCCCGGCGCGACAGCCCGGCCAGCCGGGGATCCGGATCCGGTCCTGCCAGTGCATGCGCCAAAGCCTGCGCCCGTGCCGCAGCGATCAGGTAGGCCGCTGCATCAGACCCTTCTGCCCGGTTTTCCAGCCCGATGGCCCGTTCGACCAACCCCCGCAAGGCGGTGGCCAGACGCGGTGCGGACTCGATCCGGGCCGAGAGCGCGAGGTCCAGCAACCGGTCCGACGCAAGGCCCCCGTAGCCCGAAAGGACCGGCGCAACCGAAGCCTCGATTTCCCGCGCAATGCTCTCCAGCAGTTCCCGGTCAAGGCCCTCGGCGGTGGCTTCTGTCCGGGGCGGCCTTGGCAGGGGCAGACCGCGCGCCGCGCGCAAGGCCAGCGCCGCAGCAGTGACGGCAAGACGACGGCGGCTGTCCGGGCCCTTCCAGACGGCACCGCGCAGACCGGCACCGGCCAGAAACGTCACCGGATGCAGCAGGCCGGGAAGGCGCACCGTCAGGCTTGCCGCCCTGTCGCAACGGTCAGGCGGCGGTGTGGCCTCGACCAGGCGCAGGGCTGCCGCAAGGTCGCTGCCGGCAAAGGCCAGGATCTCGGCGTCGGAGAGGTCGGCGATCTCGGCTGCAACATCCAGGTCGTGCGCCGGGGCTTCCGATTGCAGCGCCAGTAGCGCCGCGATGACATGCAGGCAGAGGCCGGTTGCGGGGCAGGGACAGCGCGCGCTGCCGATGCCCTTTGCGCCTAGGGTCACGGTGAACCCCTCGACCTCGACCTCGGCTGTCGCCCCCTGGATCGTGACGGTCCCCACACGCGCCGCCTTGGCCCGCCGGAGCAGACCCGCCGACCCAAGCGCCACCAGCGCCGCATCGTCAAGGCCAAGCCACCAGGGCGACGCGGTCATGTCATCACCTCGGCCAGCCACCCGGCCAGCCGGTCCGGGGTCATTGCGCCGATCTGCATGCCAAGGTCCGCAAGGCGCGCGGCCACGCGGTGGTCATGGAACGGGTCGCCCCGGTCGTCCAGCGCCGCAAGGCCCAGCAGTCGCACCCGCGCCTCGACCAGCTGCGCGACCTGAGTCTCCAGACGGCGGGTCGAACCGCCTTCGCAAAAGTCGCTGATCAGCACCAGGACAGAGCGGGCCGGGTCCTCGACAAGGCCGGCGCAGTACTGCATCGCCGCGCCGATATCGGTGCCGCCCCCCAGCCGGACCGTCATCAGCGTTTCCAACGGATCGGTCAGCCGGTCGCTGACATCGACGACCTGGGTGTCGAAGAGCACCATCCGGACGTGAATGCCCGGCAAGCCCGAAAGGATCGCCGCCATGACGGCCGAATGGATGACGCTGTCCGTCATGGATCCCGACTGGTCCACGCAGAGGATCACCTGCCAGGGAAGGCTCGGGCGCTGTCGGCCGTGGAAGAACAGGCGGTCCGGGACCAGCCGCCCGGTATCCGGATCGATGCGGTGCAAGTTGCCGAAAAGCGTCCTGCGCGCGTCGAAATCGGCGGCGCGCGGAAGGCGGCCCCTCACCTGCCGATTGCGCTGGCCGGACAGGGCAAGCTCGATCCTGGGGCGGAGGCGTGCGGTGATCTCATCGACCACGCGGCGCACCGTATCCCGCAAAAGCGCCATCAGCGCCGGCGGCAGGCTGCCCCGCAACGACAGGAGAAGCCGCAATGTCGCGGGGCTGGGCTCGATCCGCGCCAGGACCTCGGGGTCGGCCAAGAGGTCTGCCAGCCGGAAGCGGTTCAGCGCGTCAGCCTCGATCCGCTGGCAGGTCGATTTCGGGAACAGCTTGCGAACACGCCCAAGCCAGTGGAGCGCCTCGGGACGCGACGGTTCGGTGCCGCCAAGACCCCCGCCCCGTGCCGAGGGCGATTGCTGGTAAAGCCAGGTCAGCACCTCGTCCTGCTTGGCAGCCTCGCCTTCGGGTTCGGGCAAGGGGCCGTTTGCCGCGGGTCCAAGCGCCATGCGCCAGCGGCGGGCAGCGTCGGTCATGCGCGTTCTCCCGTCGCTTGGGCCAGCCATGCACCCAGGCCCTGGGTGACAAGATCGTCCAGAACCTTGCGCAGGGCGGCCGCGTCGGCAGGGTCCAGCGTCGTCTCGGCCGGGCCCAAGGCGTGCCGGGTGGCCACATGGGTGGCAAGACGCGCTGTCTCTTGCGCGGTCAGGGTCGAGAAGGCCGCGCGCAGTTCGGGCAGCAGTTCCAGGAAAGCGGGCTCGTCGATCCGGGCAAGATGGGCGTCAACGGCGTCCATGACCGGGCCATTCCGGCAAAGGATTGCGGGGGCCGCGCGCAGGACCCCTGCCAGAAGCGCGCTGCGACCCTCTCCCAGATCCATGCCCGCAAGCCCGCCAGCCACGGCTGCGGCTACCTCCGCCTCCGTCCGCCGCCCCGCCAAGGCACCCAGCCCCAAGGCCGCGCCCAGCAGGGCAGGGGGCACCCTGGACGCGGCCAGCCGGTCAAGCGCCGCGGCAAACCGACCGGCATCCAGCGCTTCTCCGCCCGGCCCCGCCAAGACTGCGTTTACCAGCCGCAAGGCGTCGATGGCCGATGGCAGATCGTCGGCGGGAAGGCCCGGAAGGCTGTCGATCAACCAGACCAACCGGTCGAAGGCCGCCGACACCAGCGCGCGGATGTCCAGCACGGCGGGCGCCCGCAACGGCCCGCGGGTCACGGCGACCAGGTTCAGCTGTCGAAGGGTTTCGGCCAGGGCAGAGGGATCGCGGGACAAGGCGATGTCCTGCGCCAGACGCCTGGCCAGTGGCATGAGTTCCCCGCCCAGCCCGGCCAGAAGCCCGCGCAGCAAGAGACGGCAGCGAAGCGGAAGGTCGCCGCGACGGGCCTCGGCCTCCAGCGTCTCATAGTCGAGCAAAAGCTGCGCCGCGCAGGCCGACGGAAGGGTGTCGCCCAGGGCGGCGCTTTCGATCAGGCGCGCCTCGACGCGCGCAGACCAGGCGACGGACCAGTGTTCGTGCAGATGCACCGGGTCGGGACCGGCCATGTAATCCGGACCAGAGGTCATCCTGGCGAAGCCCGTCTCAAGAATGGCCATCGCATGCAGAAAGGCCGAAGCGGCCCGGTGTGCAGGCTTGCGACGCACTTCCAGCCGCCGCTCTCGCGGTGTGCTGTCCGTGACCGCAAAGCGCAGCGCGGCGGCCCGGGACTGGGCGTCTGCGACCAGCGGCGGCAATCCGGCATTGCGGCAGACCTGCCCCAGACGGTCCCCGCGCAGGTAGCGGGCGAAGTCGGCGGTCCAGAGCTTTCGGTCCGACGCCTCGCCCTTCACCATTGCACTGGCGGCCGCGTCAAGCAGGTCCTGCCGCATCGGGCCGGGCCGACCGCGCAGGCGGGCAAGCCCCTCGGCCAGCCGCAGGCTTTCGACCAGGGTGGGGACCGGCTGCAGGTGCCCATCCTTGCGCAGGGCTTCGGCATGGCCGGAAATCAGCGCCAGCGCGGTCGCGCCCCAGGCAGGAGCGGCACCGGTGGCCTGCACCTCAGTCCAGAGCCGATCATAGTAGCCGGGCAAGGGCAGACCGGCTGCATAGCCGCCCAGTGCATCCAGCGCCGCAAAGCCGTAGCGCACAAGATACGAGGTTGCCGGTGCGCCCGGCGCGGCATCCTGCGTCACGGTCTCGGGGTCGCAGAGGACCGGCGCGTGATACCCGCCGACCACGACAACCACCCGGGGCGCTGCCCCGTCGCCAAGCGCCGCCCGCACATGCCTTGCCATATGCGCCTCGCGGCGGAGCGTCCGCGCATCCGGCGGCGCGGCCTGGCGCAGACCGGCACAGTAGGCCCCCACATCGCGGAAGAATTCCTGCCAGGTGCCGGTGCCAAGGCGCGTCTCGAAGAGATGGTCCCAAAGGTCGTGCCCGTCTCGGCAGCCGGTGGCCTGGCACAGGGCGTCGATATAGTCACCGCTGGTGAAGGGCAGGTCGTCCTGCAACGGCTGGGCGATGGCTGGCGTGGGACCGTCCTGAAAGGTGCCGCTTGGCAGATCGATGAAGCGCAGCCGGGCCCCGGCCGCGCGCCCCGCCCGCAGCGCGACATACTCGGGCGAATGCGCGGTCAGGGGGTAGTGGCTGGCCGTGCGCAGCGTGGTTGCACCCTCGACCTCCGTGAGGGCGACGATCGCCACGGGCGGCCGGGTGCCGGGATCAAGGATGTTGTCAATGTGCCGGTCAAAGTCGTCCGGCCCCTCGACCAGAAGATGCGTGGGTGCGACCTCCCGGATCAGCGCCTCCAGCGCCCAGGCGCAGGCTGGCGAATGGTGACGGACCGGCACGACCCAGAGGCCCCGCCCGGGCGAGAACAGTCGTTCCGCCGCCTGCCCCAGGTCCTTGCGGTCGGGGTCCTGCATGGCGACGCCTCAGGTCCCGTCGCAGAAGGCGGCCCAGGCACGGCTGGACCTGGCGCGAGGGCGGGCGACCTGATCGACATAGGCGCGCAGCTTCCGTCCATCCTCCGGGTCGTCCTTGAACACCACGCCGCGCAACTGCCCCGCGACATGCCGGGCCGTCAGCGGCCCGCCGTCCAGGTAGGCCGCGGCCAGGCTGGCGGCATGCACCGTGTTCACGGCTTCGGCGGTGGACATGATGCTGGATGGCTGGGCCACCGTTTCCCCCTCCGCCGTCCGCCCGGTCCGAAGGTCACGGAAAACGGTGACCAGCACGTCCAGAACGTCCGGTGCAGGCGCCGGAATCGCGGGATGGTCGGCAAGCCGGTCCGCCAGTTGCCGCGCGATCAGCGCGCGTTCAAAGGCGGGATCTCGGATCGACTCGACCGTCTCGAAGTTGAACCGCCGCTTCAGCGCGCCCGACATCTCATGCGTGCCCCGGTCGCGCAGGTTCGCCGTGGCGATGACGTTGAACCCCGGCGCGGCGCGGACCTCGGTCCCTTCGCCAAGTTCGGGCACCGCCAGCGTGCGTTCGGACAGGATTGAGATTAGACTGTCCTGCACCTCGGGCGGGCAGCGGGTCAATTCCTCGATCCGGACGATCTGGCCGGTGCGCATCGCCGTCAGCACCGGCGAGGCGACCATCGCCCGCGCGCTTGGCCCCTCGGCCAGAAGCAGTGCATAGTTCCAGCCATAGCGCAGATGGTCCTCCACCACGCCGGCCGAGCCCTGGACAACCAGCCGCGACGTGCCGCAGATCGCGGCGGACAGAAGCTCGGACAGCATCGACTTTGCCGTGCCGGGTTCGCCCACCAGCAACAGCCCCTGCAACCCCATGACCGAGACGATGCAGCGGTCGACAAGCGCGTCGTCGCCCCAGAATTTCCGGGTCACCCCGCGCGCCTCGTCGCCGATGACGAAGGCCCGCACCGCCCGCGGCGACAGACGCCAGCCGGGCGGACGGGGACCGGGGTCGGAGGCCGTGAGGCGCGCCAGCTCCTCGGCAAATCGGATTTCGGCGGGCTGCTTCTGGACCTCGCCTACCATGGCGACCGCCGCTCCCACTCTGGATCGAACGCCCCCTTGGAGGCCGCCACATGATAGTCGTGCCAGCATTCGGCCAAGAGGACCGGCGGCACCTTGGACGGGGGCACCTCGCCGCCGGGCTTGCCGTCGCGGTCGCGCGCGAAGCGCATGTCGTAGATCACGGCGGTCACGTTCTCTTCGGGCAGGCAGTTGCCCGAGAAGTTGATCGTCGCGATCAGGCCCGCCACCGGGAAACGGCGCAGGTAGTGGCCGAAGTGGCCACCGTCCTCGGCCGCGCCGCGATCATAGCCCAGCTTCTTTGCCAGGCCGCGCACCGTGAAGGTGTCGGTGACCCAGCCATTCCTGTCGGCGATGCTTTCGGCATCCACCGCCACCGGTCCCGGGGTCGCCCGACCGAACTGCGCAAAAAGCGGCTGGACCTCGTGGTCCTTGAGATGAGCCGACCACTCCTTATCCGCGGTCGGCCCGACAAGCATCGTATGGGCCAGCCGGATCCCTGCAAAGGCGGAGGGGTCGACGGCAGCATCGTCAACACCGATGAAGTCGCCTTCGGGCGTGGGGCGGAAGGCCGACGGGGTGTTTCCTTCTGCGTCCACCCCCAGCCAGACCAGTTGCTCGCAGGCCTTGCGCAGGACGGGATGGCCGAGGATGTCGCCCAGCCATTCGGCTGCCGACCAGACCCGACCCGAGCACATCGCGTCGAACAGCCGTTCCCGCTGGATCGACACGACTTGCGTCAGCGTCTTCTTGGCGTCGGCAAAGCTCGCCTTGGACTCGACCGTCGCCTCGTCCTCGCCCGCGGGCAGCGCCTTGACCGGGCGGCCGTCGGGGTTGAAGAGCACCAGCTCCAGCGCCTCGCTCAGACGGGCGACATAGGGCTTGCGGTCCTCGCCGCAGGGAAGCTCAAGCCGGCCGGTCTCGTCCAGACCAAGGGTCGGCACGCTACGGTCGGCCAGCTGGTCCAGCGTCCAGTCATTGTCCTCGGCGATCCGCGCGACCAACTCGCCCGCCAGCTTCTGCACGCCCTTCTGCTTCAGCCGGTTCGCCGCCGACAGCACCACCTGCAACGACGGCGGATCGGCCTTCGCCGCCAGCAGTTCCAGCAGGGCCGAGGTCTGTGACGTCTGCGGCCCGTGCGTCTTGAGATACCAGCGGGTCTTGGCCGCGGCATGGCTCGACGGCACGGCGCGTGCCAGCGCCAGAAGGCCCTTGGTTTCGGACGACTCGTTGTGAAGCACTTCCCGCGGGCCCATCCAGGGGTTCGTCTCGACGACGGTCACCAGGGATTCCGCGACCCAGGCATCGAAGATCAACCGGCCCAGGGCCACCGCGTCCTCGGGGTGCAGCTGGTCTAGGTACAAGGCCAGCATGCCGTTGCCGCCGGGCTGCTTCAGCTTGATCGCCAGCCTGATCCACCAGTGCAGGACGACGTCGGGAACAGGCGATCCGTCGCGCCAGCGCAAGGCACCCAACCGGTCCAGCCCCAGCCAGGCGGGCGGGGGGGCGCCTGCGCCCTTCATGCCGGCCTGCGCTTCGGCCAGAAGGGCTGCGGGTCCTGCATAGGCGGCGATATCCGCACCCGCCCGCGCCAGCGCGGTGATCATCGCGGCCCGCACGGCCTCGGTCTTTTCGACCTTCAGCCGGGCGCGCAGCGCGGCCTCGGCCCCGGCGGCCCGCCGTTCGCCCAGCCATTCCGCCGCAATCCGCCGCGTGTCGGCCTTGCTGTCCTGCAAGAGATCGATCAGATGCGCGTCGATGCCGGGCGCCTCGGCCAGAAGCGCCCGCGCCTCGGCCCGGCTTTCCCGCTTGGGTGAGGTGGCGATTGCCAGAAGCGGCGCAAGGAACCGCTGCGGCGTCGCGGGCAGAAGCCCAAGCCAAAGGATCGAGTTCCGCCGCGACTGGTTGCGGAACACCTTGGGCGCGGTCGAAAACGCGTCCTCGATCACGTGCAGGTTCGCGGCAACCATCGGCCACACGCCTTCCCGGGCGAATTCGCGGCTGCGGTCCTCCCGGCTGTACCGGTCGTTCGTTCCGATCAAGGTCGCCAGGGTCTTTCCCTTGGGCCAGTCCGGCTTCAATTCGATCATCAGCTGATCGATCCGCCGCAGGTCCATGTTGGGCGCCTGCAAATAAGCCTGAAGCGGCGCGGACTCGTTGTCGTAGAAGGACATGTATTCGAGGGACCTTCTGGCGAATTCGCGTAGCCCAGTCTCCTGCGGCAGCCTCAGCAACTGACGCCGATACCATTTGGAACCGGCCTCGCGCATCAAGTGCGCGAAATCCGACGAATAGGGCGGGCGCGGGTTCAGTGTCTGCCCGTTCAGGGTCGCGATCAGGTAATCCGCCTGCTCGGCCTCGATCATCGTCGGGACCGAAGGTTTCCATTTCATGTCGCGGCGCATCCATTCCTCGTATCGCGCCTGACGCCTGGCATTGTCGGCCTCGATCAACGCCACCAGTTCTGCCCGCTCTGCTGCGCCAAAGACCGGCCGAGTGCCGGGGGCGAAATCCTGCATCGGCGGAATCGCGATCCGCGTGCCGCCAATGGCGGTATAGCCTGTGTCGTCGTCGGCCTCTGTCGCTGTCGCCTGCATCGACTTGCCGGCGAAATAGGCCTCGATCACCCGTCGCACGGCGCCGGCCTTTTCGACCTCCAGCCGCGCCTGGAAGGCAGCCTCGGCGCCGGGCGAGCCAAGACCCGCCAGCCAGGTCGCAAGCTCTTCCCTGACCTTGGGGTCGCTGTGGTCCAGCCGTTCGATCACCAGCCGTTCGCGGGTGGCAACGGGCAGGCTGGCAAGCGTTCCCTGGGCGCGTTTGCGGATGTCCTTGTCACCGACCACCAATTCGTCCCCGATGAAGGCGGTGTAGTTCGGATGGTCCATCTGCTCAATTGCCCGCATCATCGCGACGGCGGTTGACCCCTGGTAGTTCAATGCCTTGAGGTGGGCGCAGATCTCTTCCGGTCGTTCGCCGATATCGCGCTTCAGCCCCATCGCCGCCGCAAAGCGCTGGGTCACCGGCCAAGCCTCGGTCGGAGAGAGAAGCATATGCTGCATCATCAGCATGGCGCGCAGCAGATCGCCCTCGGTCCCGCCAAAGGCGCGCGCGATCGCCAACGCCGTGTCGCGGGTCATGCCTTGCGGCGGCATTTCCTCGTCTGGAATGGTCTTGTCGGTGATCAGAGTGTTCTGGAGCGCAAAGTAGATTTGCCGCTGCGCAAGCGGGTAGCTTCTGAACGCATCGTTCCAATCGTTGCGACCGGCATGTGCAACTGCGGCCAGATGCAGCGCCCGCAGATAGCGAACGGTGAGGGCAATATCCTCCCCGGCGCTGCGGTACAGGAACAGATTCCGCCCCGTGACTTCGGCGGGCTTGTGGATGACCTGGACCTGGTAGCCCCACTTGGCAAAGGACTGGTCCGTCTGTTTCGCCAGCGCCTCGACACCCGCTTCGCCTTCGCCGGTCAGCACATAGCGCAGAAGGCCTTCGCCCACCTCGGGCTTTGTCTTTGATGCCAGCGCAAGGTCCGCCGCAATCACTCGATGCGCTGGGGAGAGGTTCTGCTGCCCGCCGACATCATCATTCCCACTGCCCAGAAGCCTTGAAAGCCAGCCCATACCAGAAAAACCCCTCAAGTTGTCCCGCCACTCGTTTCCGCTACCGAGACAATAAGGCGCCTGTTTGACGAGAGTGCGGCAGGTTGGCAACCTGGCGTCCTGCAGCGCGCTGCCGGCCACCTGTCTGCCCAGCAATCTATCTGGCCACTATAGCCACTATCGAGTCATGTTTGCTTCTCGGGCAGGAGCAGAGTTCGAAATGAACGTCTGCTTTCCGCCCTTCACGTCAGCCAGAGTAAGAGGAGTGCCGGTTTCCCGGTGACGGGTCGAGGGCTGGGAGAGTGGCTCCCGGCGCCCGTCGCGGGAGATCGCTGATGGGCATTGTGGAAGTTCTGGATCCGGTCGCACCGACGCGGGCGGGTGGCTGGAAGGTGGATGTGCGCCGGGGTGAACGGAACGGGCGGGTGTCGTCCGAATGGTTCAACCGGCCCGATGACGAGCGGTATCTGTCGCTCGACGATCTCTGGGCCAATGTGAAGGGCCGCTCCGAGCGCAGCCGCAGCCGCGTGGTGCAGACGGCGGACATCCGCGTAGAGGCCGCGCGCGATAACCCCGAGCGGTTGCATCTGATGCTGCCGAAAGCGCAGGAACCGGTCGCGCCGACGCATTGGGCGTTCGGCCAGCTTGCCAGCATCGTTGGCGCTCCGGCGTCCTACCTGCGGCAGCTGC
>NZ_DAIQAT010000106.1:0-11905 GCF_036781545.1 Tabrizicola sp. | reverse complement strand
GCTGGCAGCGGGTGTGACGTAACTTGGGTGTGAATGATGGGAGAGATTGTCCCTCTCAGGCCACGGGAGGTGGTGCGCCAGGATGTCGAGGCGATCGCGGTGATCTACCGCAACCTCGGCGCGCCGGTGGCCGAACAGATGGTGACGCGGGCGCTGGGGGAACTGGCGCTGACCATGGCGGGAATTGCGGAAAAGGTCCGCGCGCAGGACCTGCGCCATCTGGCACGGCAGTTGGGGCGGCTCCGGCACTTGTCGGCGGATCTGGGGCTCCTCAGCCTCGGCGCGGTGGCGGGCGACGCCAGATGCTGTCTGGAGCGGGCCGACGGCACGGCCTTCGCGGCGGTCTGGGCGCGTCTTCTGCGGGTGGCGGAACGCTCGCTTGCCGCCGAGATCGGGCTGGCGGACCAGTCGATCTGACGCCCCGGCCGGTCGGGGCCGCGGAATCGCACAGCACTAGGTTGCAAGGCCGCATTGCCCTGCAATCAAGCGGCGATGTGCGGGATTTTCATCGCGGCGACAGTCCGGTCGCGGCACGGCGATTGACGGGGAATTTGCGGGAATCGATCGCAATGCTCTGGAACGGCTTGCTAAATGCCGCCGACTTCCGCCATTCCTAAGCCAGGAAACAACGCCTGATTGATCATGTCGCAAAACCAGACTTTCGCCTTTGCCGCCCGTTCTGCCGCGACGCGCCCCTTGCATGTGGTGCGGCCGGACGAGTTGCCGGAGTTCCTGGCCGGGCCCGGCGCGGTATGGGCGGGATGGCTGACCGCCACGGGGTTCGAGGCGAGCCTGGGAGAGTTGCGGCTGCTGCCTGCGGCCGATGGCGGCCTGGCCGGGGCGGTCGCGGGTTTCGGCACGGACCAGGCGCGGCGGCGGCTGCGCTTCGGGCTGGCGAAGGCGGTCGCGGGCCTGCCTGCGGGCGACTGGGCGCTGGAGGGCAGGCTGGACGGACCCGAGCGGACCGAGGCGGCGCTGGCCTGGCTGCTGTCGGGCTACCGCTTCGACCGCTACCGCCCCAGCCGGAAGGCCGCTGCCCCGCCCCGGCTCGTCTGCCCCGAAGGGCTGGATGCCGCGCGCCTGATCGCCATGGCCGAGGCCGAGGCGCTGACCCGCGACCTGATCAACACCCCGGCCGAGGACATGGGGCCGCAGGAACTGGAAGCGGCTTTCCTGGCTCTGGCGGCGGAATACGGCGCCACGACCGAGGTCATCCGGGGCGAGGATCTCAAGGCCCGGAACTTCCCGATGATTCATGCTGTCGGGCGGGCAAGCCCGCGCGCGCCCCGGCTCCTGGACCTGCGCTGGGGGGAAAAGGGCCCGACCCTGACGCTGGTCGGCAAGGGGGTCTGCTTTGATACTGGCGGGCTGAACCTGAAGCCCTCTGTCGGCATGAGCCTGATGAAAAAAGACATGGGCGGCGCGGCGACGGTCATGGGGCTGGCGCGGATGATCATGCGCCTGCGGCTGCCGCTGCGTCTGCGCGTCCTGGTCCCGGCGGTGGAAAACCTGGTCTCGGGCGCCTCGATCAAGCCGAAGGACATCCTGACCAGCCGCAAGGGCCTGACGGTCGAGGTGAACGACACCGATGCCGAGGGGCGGCTGATCCTGGCCGATGCGCTGGCCTATGCCTGCGAGGACCGGCCGGACGTGCTGATCAGCATGGCGACCCTGACCGGTGCGGCGCGGGTGGCGGTGGGCCCGGACCTTGCGCCCTATTACACCGATGATGCGGCCATGGCGGGGGCGCTGGAAGCGGGGGCGAAAACCGGCTTCGACCCGGTCTGGCGCCTGCCGTTCCACGATGCCTACGAAAGCGTGATCGAGCCGGGAATCGCCGACCTGGACAATGCGCCGGGCTACGGCTTTGCCGGATCGGTCACCGCGGCGCTGTTCCTGCGGCGCTTTGTCGAGGGGCCGCGCTACATGCATTTCGATATCTACGGCCACACCCCCAGCGACCAGCCGGCGCGACCGAAGGGCGGGGCGGGCCAGGGGGCGCGGGCGGTTCTGGAGGGGTTGCCCGCGATCCTGAAGCTGTGAGGGGCTGCCCTGGAAGGCCGGGGCAGCGGTAGGAGGAACGAGTTGAGGAGCAGGCGATGGACAGACGGCTGACGCCCTATTCCGGCCGGGTGGCGCATGTCTCGCTTTCCGGTGTGGTGAACGCACCCCTGACCGAGGGGCTGCAGGCCCAGGTCATCGTGCCGGTGGCGAACCTGTGCCGCAGCCCGGCAGGCCCGCGCGACCGGCAGTTGCTGATGGGCGACGCGGTCACGGTGATCGACCGGGAAAAGGGCCATGTCTTCGTGATGTCGGCGAAGGACGGCTATTGCGGCTGGGTGGCGGAAAGCGACCTGGGCCAGGGCCCGGCGCCGACGCATTGGGTCGCGGCACCCGGCACCCATCTCTACACCGAGCCGCAGGTCCAGGCGGCCGAGAAGATGGCGCTGAGCATCGGCTCGCGGCTGACCGTGATCGGCTCCTGGGGGGCCTGGGCCAACACGCCGCACGGCTTCGTGCCGCTGCGCCACCTGCGCCTGCTGGGCGACTGGGCCGAGGATCCGGTGGCGGTCGCCGAAAGCCTGCTCGGCACGCCCTATCTCTGGGGCGGAAACTCGCGCTTCGGGCTGGATTGCTCGGGTCTGGCGCAGATGTCGATGCAATGCTGCGGCAAGCCCTGCCCCGGCGACAGCGACATGCAGATGTCGCTGGGGCGGCAGTTGCCGGCGAACGAACCGATGAAACGCGGCGACCTGATCTTCTGGAAGGGCCATGTGGCGCAGGTAGTGGACCGCGAGCGGATCATCCACGCAAACGGGCACACGATGTCGGTGGCCTATGAGGGGATCAAGGACGCCGTTGCCCGCATCTCGGCGGGCGGCGGCGGGCTGGTGCTGACACGGCAGCGGGTGTGACGGGCGGCTCGTCGGGGACTTCGTTCCTCCTCGCGGGGCGCGCGCCTTGCGACGAGAAGACGAAGTCGAACGAGGAGCGCGGTCAGACCGGGCCGATCAGCCGCTTTTCCAGCACCTTCAGCACCTGGTCGAGGTCGTGGCCGCGGCGCAGCACCCGGCCATCCATGCCGACCACGGCGTAAAGTCCCTGGCGGGCCCGCAGCTTCGGGCGTTTCTCGATGCGGTAGAGCGGAGTTTCGGCGGTGCGGCGGAAGATCGCGAAGACCGCAAGGTCGCGCATCGCGGCAATGGCATAGTCGCGCCATTCCCCCGCGGCGACCATCCGGCCATAGACCCGCAGGATCTGGCCAAGCTCCCTGCGGTCGAAGCGGACATCCTCCACGAGGCGGCTGGACTGCGGAAACGGGATCGGCGCTTCGGCGTTCATGGGGAAAGCTTACCCGCTTCCCCCCTTTAATCAACCCGGCAAATCAGCCCGGCCAATCACCCCGGAAAGCCGTCGGCCATGCGGTAGAAGCCGGTTTCCAGGCCGCGCCAGTTGCGCTGGACCCCGGCCATGCGCTTGACCGCCGCCGGATGTGCGGGATCCAGTGCGCCGACCCTGGCCAGCAGCGCAGTGATCGCAGCCTCAGCCCCGCGGGTGCCGCCGTCGACTATTTTCAAAGCGATGCCAAGGCCTTTCTCCGGCAGGATGGCCACAAACACCCCCTCGGCCCCGGTCTTTATCGCGACCCGCCCACCCATCGCCCGCATCAATTCGGTGCAGGCCCTGCCCTCGCCCGCCACCAGGTCGGGATGGGCCGCCATCGCCCGCGTCAACCGGTGCATTGCGGATTCGCGTGCCCCATACCCTTCGCGGGCGGTGGCGTATTGCGCCATGGCGCGCGCCAGCCCGCCGACCGTCATGGCGAAGTTCGGGGCCGAACAGCCATCGACGCCCCATCCCGCGATCGTCTCGCCCGTGACCTCTTCGGTCGCGGCGCGGACGGCTTTTTGCAGGGGGTGGTCGATGTCAACATATTCCGGCCCGGCCTTCAGGTGCCGGGTCACGGTCAGGAAGCCAGAGTGCTTGCCCGAGCAGTTGTTGTGCAACTGGCACGGCCGCTCGCCCGCCCGGATCAGCCGGTCGCGCTCGGTCCGGTCGCCCGGCTCGTGCGCGCCGCAGCGCAGGTCGCTTTCGGTCAGCCCCAGATCGGCGATCCAGCGCGCCGCCATACCCACATGCAGCGCAGCCCCTTCGTGGCTGGCGCAGGACAGCGCAAGATGCGCCTGCGACAGCCCCAGCGCATCCGCCGCCCCCGTCTCCAGCAGCGGCAGGGCCTGGAGCATCTTGGCCGAGGAGCGCGGGAAGATCACCGCCTGCGGATTGCCCCAGGCCGCGACCACGCCCTTCGCGTCGCAGATCACCGCATGGGCCTGGTGAACACATTCCAGAAGCCCGCCGCGCCAGACTTCCATGACCGGGATCGCGCCTTCGCTGACCTTTGCCATTGATCCCCCCATGAATCTGCCCTCACATATGCGCGAATTATCGCCCAGCGGGCTTTCGCGGCATGGCCCTTTTGATTATGGCTGGAATATCGGGTAGAACGACGCCGCGCCAGTCAAAAGGGCCGCAAGGGCACAGGCACGGCGAGGCAGGAAGACAGCTTGGAGGCTGCGTCAGACATGACATCCCTTTTCGGTCGCACTCTTGCAGTTGCCGCGATCACGCTTGCCGGGGCTGCGGCCCAGGCCCAGGAATCGACCAATCGCGTCGCCACGATGACGGACTGGAACGTCTTCACCGAGGAAAGCCCCAAGGAATGCTGGGGCGTCTCGAAACCCAAGGAAACCGTGAACAGCCGCGACGGACAGCCCGTCAGCGTGCGGCGCGGCGACATCCTGCTGTTCGTCACTTTCCGCCCCGGCAAGCCGGGCGAGATCAGCTTCACCGGCGGCTACCCGTTCGCGAGCGGCTCGACGGTCGAGGTCAGCGTGGATGGCAATGCCTTCCAGCTCTTTACCGATGGTGAATGGGCCTGGCCGGGCAGCGCCGAGGATGACGCGAAGCTGCTGGCGGCGCTGAAGGCGGGGACGAACGCCACGCTGACCGCGCGGTCGGGCAAGGGCACGCAGACCAAGGATACCTTCAGTCTGCGCGGCTTCACCGCCGCGATGGAAGACGCCGGGAAGCGCTGCAAGTAAGCTGCGGAACCTGACGGCAGGCGCCCCTTCGCGGGGCGCTTTTCTTTTGCGCGGACCTCGCCTATATCCGCCCCACATCCAGATCGCCTGTGACAAGGCCCCGTGAAAGGATCTGCCCATGACGACCCCCATCACGCAAGACGTGCTGACGATCCCGCGCAAGCTGCCGGTGTCGGCCAGGACCAACATCGTCGGCCTGACCCGCCCCGCCCTGCGCGAGGCGCTGATTGCCGCCGGGACGCCGGAAAAGCAGGCCAAGATGCGGCTGGGCCAGCTCTGGCAATGGGTCTACCACTGGGGCGTCCGCGATTTCGCGCTGATGACCAACCTGGCCAAGGATTACCGCGCGCTTCTGGCCGAACATTTCACCATCGACCTCCCCGAAATCGTCACCCGGCAGATCTCCGAGGACGGGACCCGCAAATATCTGGTCCGCATCGCCGGGGGCCATGAGGTCGAGGTGGTCTATATCCCGGAAACCGACCGGGGTACGCTCTGCATCTCGTCCCAGGTCGGCTGCACGCTGACCTGTTCCTTCTGCCATACCGGCACGCAGAAGCTGGTGCGCAACCTGACCGCGGCGGAAATCGTCGGGCAGGTGATGATGGCGCGCGACGACCTGGACGAATGGCCCGTGCCGGGCGCGCCGAAGGAAGAGGTCCGCCTCATCTCGAACATCGTGCTGATGGGGATGGGCGAGCCGCTCTACAATTTCGACAACGTCCGCGATGCGATGCAGATCGTGATGGACGGCGAGGGCATCGCGCTTGGCCGCCGCCGGATCACCCTGTCGACCAGCGGCGTCGTCCCGGAGATCGCCCGCACCGCGACGGAAATCGGCTGCCAGCTGGCGGTCAGTTTCCACGCGACGACGGATGAGGTCCGCGACGTGCTGGTGCCGATCAACAAGCGCTGGAACATCGCCACGCTGCTGGAGGCGCTGAAGGCCTATCCGGGCCTCTCGAACAGCGAGCGGATCACCTTTGAATATGTCATGCTGGACGGCGTCAACGACACCAAGGAAGACGCGCACCGGCTGGTGAAGCTGCTGGAGGGCATCCCGGCCAAGGTGAATCTGATTCCCTTCAACGAATGGCCCGGCGCACCCTACAAACGGTCGTCCGGGAACCGGATCCATGCCTTCGCCGATATCATCTACAAGGCCGGCTATGCCTCGCCCATCCGCACCCCGCGCGGCGAGGACATCATGGCCGCCTGCGGGCAGTTGAAATCCGCCACCGAACGCGCGCGGAAGTCGAAGGCCCGGATCGAAGCCGAAGCCGGGCTCGTCTGACCCCGTCCTTCTACCCCTTGCGGGCCGGGGCGGTTTTGGCTTCTCTGGCAGGACACGGATGAAGGACAGACCGATGGCGAAGGCCGTAGCGAAGACACCCGCCCCGAAGAAGCCCGTCGCGAAGAAGGTGGCGGCGAAGCCTCCGGCAGATCGCCCGAAAAGCCCCGCCGAATGGGCGCATGACCGGCTGGTCATGTATATCCGCAACTTCGAGAGCCAGCTCGACGGGCAGGAAGAGATCGCCATGGGCTTCGCCTCGGACGAATCCGGGGTGCTCAGAATCGAAGGCCTGGGCTATTTCGAGCCCGACATCATCACCTTCTACGGTCGCGACGAAGACGGGGCGAAGACCCAGCTGATCCAGCATGTGACGCAGCTTTCGGTGACGCTGCGCGCCGTGCCGAAGGAGGCCCGCTCCGAACCGCCGCGCCGCATCGGCTTCCAGCTGAACGCAGGCTGGCTCGGCGGCGATTCCGGCGACGCTTCGGTCGGATAGACCCCGCGACCCCGTGACAGTCCCCGGCGAATAGGCTATGGGGCTGGGACCGACCGAAACTCAGGAACCCGCACCATGGCCGACCACCACCACGCCACCCCCGCTCATGGCTCGATGGACATCCGCGCGCAGGAAAAGACCTTTGCCGGTTTCATCCGCCTGTCGACATGGGTGGCCTGCATCGCCATCGGCGTGCTGATCTTTCTCGGCCTCGCCAACTCCTGATCCTTTCCGGTGCTGATGCGGCCTTTTCTCTGCCTGATCGCCCTTCTCGGCCTGACCGCCTGTGCCGAGCCGAAATGGGCGCCGCAGGACCAGGTGGACGCCGCCCGCTATGTGGCCGGGCCGCCCTATTACATCACGCTCTACACCGTGGTGAACAAGAGCACCGGGTCGGGCGCGCATTCGGCGATTCTGGTCAATGCCTCGGAACGGGTGATCTTCGACCCGGCGGGCACCTGGTACCACCCGAAGCTGCCGGAACGGAACGACGTGCATTTCGGCATGAACGACAAGGCCCTGGCGTTCTACATCGACTACCACACCCGCAAGACCTACGACACGATCGAGCAGAAGATCTACGTCTCGCCCGAAGTGGCCGAACTGGTGCTGCGGCGGGTGGAGAATTACGGGGCCGTCGGCAAGGCGATGTGCACCAATGCGACCTCGTCGGTCCTGACCGGGGTGCCGGGATTTGAATCGCTGCGTCACACCTTCTCACCCAAGAAACTGTCGAGGGAATTCGGCAAGCTGCCGGGCGTGACGACCCGGGTGATCACCGACGATGACGACGACAACAACCACGGCATCCTTCTGGTGCAGCACGACGGCACACCGCTGGAGTGAGCTTGCCTTGACCCCTTGATGCGGTAGGCTTTCGCCTGCTGTGAGAAAGGCATGTGATTTGCGCGTTTTCGGAGTGATCCTTGCCGGAGGGGAGGGTCGGCGGATGGGCGGGGTGGACAAGGCGTTCCTGCCCCTCGCCGGGCGGCCGCTGGTCGCCCATGTCCTCGACCGGCTGGAGCCGCAGGTAGAGCGGATGCTGATCTCGGCCAATGGCGATGCGGGGCGGTTTGCCGGGTTCGGCTGCATTGTCGTCGCGGACGACCGGCCGCAGGGGCCCCTGTCCGGCGTGCTGTCGGCGCTGGCTGCGGCCGCCGGGATGGGGGCGACGCATGTCGTCTCGACCCCCGTCGACACGCCCTTCCTGCCCGGCGATCTGGTGCCGCAGCTTCTGCTGGCAAGTGAAGGCTCATCTGCGGGCCTTGCGCTGGCGGCCGATGCGACTGGCGACCACCCTGCCACGGCGCTCTGGCCGGTGGGTCTGGCCCCTGCCCTTGTGGCCTTTTTGGCCTCGGGCGAGGCCAAGGTGATGCGTTTCGCCGCCGCGCATGACGCCGCCCGTGCGGTGTTCCCCGATCCGCGCGCCTTCCTGAACCTGAACACGCCCGAGGACCTCGCCGCCGCCGAGGCCCTGCTGAAAGGCGCGGCATGAGGGTCTACGGCGTGATCGGCTGGAAGAACTCTGGCAAGACCAGCCTGATGGAGCGGCTGGTGGCCGAGATCACCGGGCGCGGATTCTCCGTCTCGACCGTCAAGCATGTGCATCACGACGTGGACCTCGACCAGCCGGGGAAGGATACCTTCCGTCACCGGGCCGCAGGCGCGCGCGAGGTCGTTCTCGCCTCGGCCGACCGTTTCGCACTGATGGTCGAACACCGCGGGCCGGAACCTGGCCTGCCCGCCGTGCTGGCACGCCTTGCCCCGGTCGACCTGGTGCTGGTCGAGGGCTACAAGCGCGACGCCCACCCGAAGGTCGAAGTCTGGCGCGAGGAGACCGGCCACCCGCTGATCCAGCCCGGCGACCCGCTGGTCCGGGCGGTGGCCACCGATGCGGCGCTGGCCCTGCCGGTTCCTGTGCTGGACCTGAACAACACAGCGGTCGTCGCGGACTTCATCCTGCGCGAGGTGGGGCTTGTTTGACCGGGTGATCGTGGTCGACTGGTCGGCGGCGAACCTGCCCACCAGCGCGACCAACCGCGCGAACGCAGTCTGGATCGGTTGTCACGATGCCGAGGGCGGTGCCGAGTGGCACCACCGCACCCGCGCCTCGGCCGAGATGCAGCTGATGACGCTGATCCAGACGGCCCGCGTCGAGGGCCTGCGAGTCCTGATCGGTTTCGACTTCGCGATGGGCTATCCGGCGGGCTTTGCGACCCGGCTGACGGGCGAGGCGCGGGCCCCGGCGGTCTGGCGCTGGCTGGCGGGCGAGATCACCGATGTCGAGAATCGCAACAACCGCTTCGAGGTTGCGACCCGGATCAACGCCGCCTTCCCCGAAGGTGACGGACCCTTCTGGAGCCATCCGATGGGGCAGGTCTGGCCCGGTCTGCCCTTTCGCCGGGCGGGGATCGACTATGCGGCGCTGGGTCTGGCCGAGGGGCGGCTGGCCGAGGCGGTGGTCCCCCGGGCGAAGAGCCCGTGGATGCTGTTCAACCCCGGCTCGGTCGGCTCGCAAAGCCTGCTTGGGCTGCCGATGATCCATCGTCTGTCGCAACTGCCCGGTGTCGCAGTCTGGCCCTTCGCGACCCCCGACGCGCCGGTGGTGCTGGCCGAGGTCTATCCCTCGCTCATCGCCGGGCCAGTGGCGATCCTGGCCAATGCGGAAGGGCTGACCGCTGATCAGGCGCAGGTCCGGCTGCTGTCGGGCGCGCTTTACCGGCTGGCCCGGCACAACCGACTGGCGCCCCTCTTCGACACGCCCCCCGAGGCGGCGGAGGAGGGCTGGATTCTGGGGGCCGGACATGCCCCCTTGCTGGCCGAGGCGCTGGCATGGGCGTGACGATCTACCGGGGCCTGCATTCCAGCCTCCGCCCGCAGGCGGCGCGGCTTTACTGGGAGGCCTTCGGGGGCAAGCTGGGCCGGGTGCTGGGACCGGACGAGCGGGCGCTGCGGTTCTTCCAGCGGGTGATCCGGGGGGACCTTTGCTTTGCCGCCGTCGATTCCGGGGGCGCGCTGGTCGGCATCGCCGGCTACAAGACCCCGGCGGGAAGCTTCGCGGGAGGATCGTGGCAGGATCTGACCGAGGTCTACGGGCGCTGGGGCGGGCGCTGGCGGGGAAGCGTGCTGTGGGCGCTGGGGCGAGAGGTCGACAACGATCGCTTCCTGATCGACGGCATCTGCGTCGCCCCGGCGCAACGCAGTCGGGGGATCGGGTCGATGCTGCTGGCCGCGCTTTACCAGGAGGCGGCGGAGCGAGGGTATGGGGCGGTCCGGCTGGACGTGGTCGAGAACAATTTCCGGGCCCGGGCGCTGTATGAGCGGCAGGGATTCCGGGCGGTCAGGACCGAGGAGCTGGGGCCGCTGCGGTTCCTGTTCGGATTCGCCTCGTCGACGGTGATGGTGCGGTCTCTGGGCGGTCCGGGGGAATAGCTGCCCGCGCGCGGGCACTTTCCGCTGTCTATTGGAATCAAGGGCTTGCTCGCGGGCGTTAGGAATTTGGCAAGGTTTGCGTCCCACCCTTGCCGGACGGCCCGGCACCTGTCAGGATATGATCAAATCCACATCCAATGGGGCCACAATCATGATCACCAAGCGTGAATTCTATATCGACGGGAAATGGGTCGCTCCGCTGGAGGCGCGGGACTGCCCGGTGATCGACCCCTCGACCGAAGATGTCTGCGCGGTGATCTCGCTGGGCAGCGCAGCCGATACCGACGCGGCCGTGGCCGCGGCGAAGGCGGCCTTTCCGGGCTGGGCGGCGACCGATCCGGCAGAGCGCCGCAAGGTGGTGGAGCGCATCCTGGAGCAATATGTGCTGCGCAAGGAGGAACTGGCGCAGGCGATCAGTCTGGAGATGGGCGCGCCCATCGACATGGCCCGCAGCGACCAGGCCGAATGCCTGCCCTGGCACCTGAAGAACTTCCTGACGGCCTTCGATCATGTCGAATGGATCAGGCCGCTCGGCCCTCATGCGCCGGACACGAAGATCGCGCTGGAGCCGATCGGGGTGGTCGGGCTGATCACACCCTGGAACTGGCCGATGAACCAGGTGACGCTGAAGGTGATCCCGGCGCTGCTGGCGGGTTGCACTTGTGTGCTGAAACCGTCGGAGGAAGCGCCGCTGTCCAGCCTGCTCTTTGCAGAATTCTGCCATGACGCGGGCGTGCCGCCGGGGGTGTTCAACCTGGTGAACGGCGACGGCGCGGGGGTGGGGACGCGGCTGTCCAGCCACCCGGATGTCGAGATGATCAGCTTTACCGGCAGCACGCGGGCCGGGCGGGCGATCTCCAAGGCCGCCGCCGAGACGCTGAAGCGGGTCACGCTGGAACTGGGCGGCAAGGGCGCGAACCTGGTCTTCGCCGATGCCGATGCCAAGGCGGTGGAACGCGGGGTGCGGCACCTGATGAACAACTCCGGCCAGTCGTGCAACGCACCCTCCCGGATGCTGGTGGAGCGCGGCTTCTACGACCGGGCGGTGGAGATCGCGGCGGAAGTGGCGGGGTCGGTCCGCGTGGCCCCCGCGAGCGAGCCGGGACGGCATATCGGGCCGGTGGTGAACAAGCGGCAGTGGGACCAGATCCAGGGCTATATCCAGAAGGGCATCGACGAGGGCGCGCGGCTGGTGACGGGGGGCCTGGGTCTGCCCGAGGGGATGAACAAGGGCTTCTACGTCCGCCCGACGGTCTTTGCCGATGTGGTGCCGGGGATGACCATCGAGCGCGAGGAAATCTTCGGGCCGGTCCTGTGCATGATCCCCTTCGATTCTGAGGCCGAGGCGGTGCGGATCGCCAACGACACGCCCTATGGGCTGACCAACTATGTCCAGTCGCAGGATGGTGCCCGGCGGAACCGGCTGGCGCGCCAGTTGCGGGCCGGAATGGTCGAGATGAACGGGAAGTCCCGCGGCGCAGGGGCGCCGTTCGGCGGGATCAAGGCCTCGGGCCGGGCGCGGGAAGGCGGGGCCTGGGGGATCGAGGAGTTCCTGGAGGTCAAGGCGATCTCGGGCTGGGA
>NZ_DAIQAT010000105.1:0-11982 GCF_036781545.1 Tabrizicola sp. | reverse complement strand
GCGATCGAGGACCCGGATACCGCCGCCGACCTGACCTCGATTCTCTGCCTCGTCGGCTCGGTCTTCGCGCTGCTTTCCCGCTATGCGGTGCTGTTCTGGAACCAGGGCCTGCACCAGGGCGCCTCGCTGTCGCTGGACGAGAAGGAGAATGTGGCCGATGTCTTCTGGCTGCCGCTTCTGATCTGCATCGCCGGGTTCATCCTCTTGTTCGTGACCATGGTCCTTCTCCGGACCCGGACGGAAATCCGCTCGCGGCGGCTGAAGGCGCTGCTGGCGCGGGAGAGGGTGGCGTGATGCCTGACCTGGGGAAATATGCGGGCGCGGTGCTGGGGTCATACCTCGTGACGGCGCTTCTGATCGCGGCACTGGTCGGGCTGACGCTCTGGCAGTCGGCGCGGATGAAACGGGCGCTGGCCGAGGTCGAGGCGCGGCAGGGGAAGAGCGATGGCTAGATGGCTGATGGCGCTGCCCCCGGTCCTGTTCGCGGGGCTGGCGGGACTGTTCTACGCGGGGATGTACCGCGACAACCCGGGCGAGCTGCAGTCGGTCTTCGTCGGCCGTCCGGCGCCGGTCCTGCCCGCGACGACGCTGCCGGGGATACCGGGCCTGGCCGATGCCGACCTTCGGACGGGCAAGGTCACGGTGGTCAACTTCTGGGCCACCTGGTGCCCGCCTTGCCGGGCCGAGCATCCCGTGCTGAAGGAGATGGCGGGGAAGGGGGTCCGGGTCGGGGGCGTCAACATCATGGACAACGACGCGAAGGCCGTGGCCTATCTGGCCGAGGAGGGGAACCCCTTCCTTGGCGTCGCGACCGATCCGAACGGGCGGAACCGGGTGGAATGGGGGGTGACGGCCCCGCCGGAGACCTTCATCGTCGGCGGCGACGGGACCGTCCTCTTCCGCTTCGTCGGGCCGCTGGTCGGAACCGATTACGAGACCCGCTTCGTGCCGGAACTGGAAAAGGCGCTGGCCGGGCAGAAGTAGTGTCCACCGTGGGCAGGTCCGCGCCCCCCAATGATTTCAAGGGGCTGCGCGCAGGCGTTCAGGATCTGTTAACCCGCGGGCAGCGCGTCAATCCACCCGTTCAAGGCCGACAGGTTCGACCAGCACCCTGCGGTTAGCCTGGCTGCGTTCCACCAGCTTGCGCGCAATCCGGCCCCTGACGAAGGGGCGCGCGCCCTGGGGCCGCTCCTGGGCCAGATCCGGGAAGAGCGCCAGAATCTCCTCGCGCGCTGCCGCATCCACCGCCGAGACCGCCTGGTCGCCCAGGTAGAAGCTCTCGGTCACGGCACCGTTCGACCAGACCAGTTCGTGCCGGTCGAACAGCAGATGGACATAGGTCACGGCCTGGCCCGGCGGCTCGACCGACACGCCCGGAAGGCCCAGAAGATGCTTGGCCGCGACCAGCACCTCGTCCTCGCCCGCCATCCGCCGGGCGATGCGCGAGCGCAGCAGGCAGCGGTGCTGCGGCGAGACCACCAGATCGCGCCCCGGCAGGTTGCGGCCAAGCGCACCCGCCGCGATGCGGATCGGGCGCAGGTTGGGGGCCTGCGCCAGGTCCTCTGCCGACAGCCGCCGCGTGCCGATCCAGCGCAGCCGCTGCACCCCGGCATCGACGGTCCGCACCGCGTCACCCACCATCAGCGTCTCGACCGGCACCTCGCCCGCGGGCGTCAGGATCAGCGTGCCCGCGGTGAAACAGGGCACCAGCGCCATGCCGTTCCCGCTCCCGAGGTCAAACGTGAGAAGCGCGTTGGTCTGGACATAGGCCAGCGGGTTGCCAAGGATCGCCTGCACCAGCGGCAGGCTGCCCAGGGGGCCGAGCGCCGCCACCAGGTTCGAGGCCAGCCCGTCCAGCAGCTGCGCTGGATCCGCCTCGGTTCCGTCCGGATTGTAGAATCGCAGGTATTGCACCCCCCCGACCGATAGCACGGCCACCTGCACCGGAGAGGACAGCCCGACTGTAAGGTCAGGGATCGGGAAGGGCAGATCGACCGTGACGCCGATCTGCGCCACACCCGTCGCGACCAGCGTGGCGGGCGCGCCCTGGAAGCTTGCCGTCTCGCCGAAATCCCATTCGATGTCGTTGTTGCTGTCGTTGACGGCGATTTCGCCCGACAGTCCCTGTTGCAGATTGCTGAAGCTGAGAATCTGATTGGATCCCGTCGTCAGCAAAGCACCGCCATTCTGGTAAAGCTCGACGGTCTGTTTGAGGGTCGCCATTTGGCACGCTCCATCCATGGTGATCAATCGGCCGGGAACCTGGCCGGTACTGACAAGCAAAGATGACAGAAAACCCTGTGGATACAGGATCATGCGACCCTAGGGCCGCCGTTGGCGATTTGTTTCTGACCTCCTCAGTCTATCGGAAGATTCTGGTAATAACAACCTTGGGTTGATTTTGCTCCAAGGGAAGTGCGGTCAGAATACCTTCCTTGAAATGTAAGAGAAAAAATCCTCCCCCCGCTGTCTCCAGCCCGCCGCAAGGGAATTTTCATGCCGCCTTTGGACTGCTGGTTCGTCTCACGCCGCGTGGGCCGAGCACCCCCGCACCGTCGATCCTGCCATCCGATGCGCGGCGGCTCGCAAAGTCAGGGACGTGACGGCCGAGACGAGATTTCAAATCAGGGCAAAGCCCAGGTTGAGCATCAGCGCAACGAGAAGGCAGAGATCGGCCAGAGCCGGGCGCAACGGCGCCCTTCGGGCTGCGGAGACCGGGGGGCGAAGCGGCGGGAAGCGGTGCGGCATGGGGCGAAGCCTTCTGGCTGGGAACAGGGCCAGATTGCGCGCCGAGGTGCGAACAAAAAGTGAAGGCCCGGCGGTCGACCGGGCCTTTCCAGGGAACAGATTGTTACGGCTTCCGGCCTCAGGACGCCGCGAGGTTCCGCAGCACGTAATGCAGCACGCCGCCGTTCTCGACATATTCGATCTCGATGGCGGTATCGATCCGGCACTTGAGCTGGATCACCTTCTCGGTCCCGTCGGTATAGCGGATGGTGCAGGGCACAAGGCTGAGTGGCTTCAGTCCGCCCTCCAGCCCGCCGATGCTGACCACCTCATCGCCCTTGAGACCCAGCGTCTTGCGGGTCTCGCCGGGCAGGAATTCGAAGGGGATCACGCCCATGCCGACAAGGTTGGAGCGGTGGATACGCTCGAAGCTCTCGGCGATCACCGCCTTCACGCCCAGAAGGGCGGTGCCCTTCGCCGCCCAGTCGCGCGACGAGCCCGCGCCGTATTCGATGCCGCCGAAGATCACCAGCGGCGTGCCCTGTTCCTGATAGGCCATCGAGGCGTCGAAGATAGAGGTCTGCTGCCCGTCCGGCCCCTTGGTATAGCCGCCTTCCACGCCGTCCAGCATCTCGTTCTTGATGCGGATGTTGGCGAAGGTGCCGCGCATCATCACCTCGTGGTTGCCGCGTCGGGCACCGTAAGAGTTGAACTCAGATACCGGAACCTGCCGTTCAATCAGATACTTGCCAGCCGGAGTTGAAGCCTTGAATGAACCGGCGGGCGAGATGTGGTCGGTGGTGATCATGTCGCCCAGAAGCGCCAGAACCCGCGCGCCGGTGATGTTCTTGATCACGCCCGGCGTCCTCGACATGCCTTGGAAGTAGGGCGGGTTCTGGATGTAGGTCGAGGTCGGCGGCCAGTCATACGTCTCGCTGTCGGAAACCTTCACCGCCTGCCATTTCTCGTCGCCCTTGAACACATCGGCATATTTCGACTGGAAGGCCTGCCGGGTGACGGTGGCGTGGACCAGATCGGCGATCTCCTTGTTGCTCGGCCAGATGTCCTTGAGGAACACCTCCTTGCCGTCCTTCGAGACCCCGATCGGGTCCTTGGTCAGGTTGACGTTCAGGTCGCCCGCCAGGGCATAGGCCACGACCAGAGGCGGCGAGGCCAGGAAGTTCGCCCGCACGTCGGGGCTGATCCGGCCCTCGAAGTTGCGGTTGCCGGACAGGACGGCGGTCGCGACCAGATCGTGATCGTTGATTGCCTTCGAGATCGCCGGATCGCCCAAGGGGCCGGAGTTGCCGATGCAGGTGGTGCAGCCGTAGCCGACAAGGTTGAAGCCGATGGCGTCGAGATCCTCCTGCAGGCCCGCCGCCTGCAGGTATTCGCCCACCACCTGCGACCCGGGGGCCAGTGAGGTCTTCACCCAGGGCTTCCGCGTCAGGCCCAACGCACGGGCCTTCCGCGCCACCAGCCCGGCGCCGATCATCACATAGGGGTTCGAGGTGTTGGTGCAGGAGGTGATCGCCGCGATGACCACCGAACCGTCGGTGATGGTATAGTCCTTGCCCTCGACCGCCACGGTCTTGCGCGCATCCTTCGGCGGGGCCAGCACCGCGCCGCCCTCGTCGACCATCTCCTGCGCGTCCTGACCCACGTCGATGCCGCGATATCCGGCCACGACCTTGTAGAAGCTGCGCGCGGCATCGGTCAGCGGCAGGTAATCCTGCGGGCGCTTCGGACCCGAGATGGCGGGGACGATCTCGCCCATGTCGAGATGCAGGGTCGAGGTGTAGATCGGGTCATAGTCCGGGGCGCGCCAGAAGCCGTTCTCCTTGGCATAGGCCTCGACCAGCGCGATGCGGCTTTCCTCGCGGCCCGTGTTGCGCAGATAGCGCAGCGTCTCGTCGTCGATCGGGAAGAAGCCGCAGGTCGCGCCGTATTCCGGGGCCATGTTGGCGATGGTGGCGCGGTCGGCCAGGGGCAGATGGTCCAGCCCCTCGCCGTAGAATTCGACGAACTTGTTCACCACGCCATGCTTGCGCAGCATGGCGACGACCTTCAGCACCAGGTCGGTGGCGGTGGTGCCCTCGACCATCTTGCCGGTCAGCTTGAAGCCCACGACTTCCGGGATCAGCATGGAAACCGGCTGGCCCAGCATCGCGGCTTCCGCCTCGATCCCGCCGACGCCCCAGCCCAGAACGGCAAGCCCATTGACCATGGTGGTGTGGCTGTCGGTGCCGACCAGCGTGTCGGGATAGGCCACCAGATTGCCGTCCTGGTCGGTGTCGGTCCAGATCGTCTGGGCCAGGTATTCCAGGTTCACCTGGTGGCAGATGCCGGTGCCGGGCGGCACCACGCGGAAGTTGTCGAAGGCGTTCTGGCCCCATTTCAGGAAGACGTACCGCTCCATGTTCCGCTCGTATTCGCGGTCCACGTTCATCTGGAAGGCGCGCGGGGTGCCGAATTCGTCGATCATGACCGAATGGTCGATGACCAGGTCGACCGGGTTCAGCGGGTTGATCTTCTGCGCATTGCCGCCAAGGCCCTTGATCCCGTCGCGCATCGCCGCCAGATCCACCACCGCCGGAACCCCGGTGAAGTCCTGCATCAGCACGCGGGCCGGGCGGTAGGCGATCTCGATCGGGTTCTGGCCGCCCTGCTTGCCCCAGGTCGAGAAGGCCTTGATGTCATCGACGGTGACGGTCTTGCCGTCCTCGAAGCGCAGCATGTTCTCCAGCACGACCTTCAGCGAGGCTGGAAGCTTCGCGAAATCGCCCAGACCCGCGGCTTCGGCGGCGGGGATGGAATAGTAGCTGACCGTCTGGCCCCCGGCTGTCAGGGTCTTGCGGGTTCTGGAAAGGTCATGTCCAACGGTGACGGTCATTCTCGTGGCTCCTGAAGAAGGCGGCTGCTGCGATGTTTGTATACCATTGTATGCCGAATATCCAGCCCCGGTTTCGGCTTTCCTTACAGCATATGACAGGTCTATCGCAAAACCTTGATTGGCTCGTGTCACCGCGCAATTCTATAACCGGGCAGGGGACAAGGATCAGGATACGCGACATGCGACATTTCGTCAGCGCCGCTTGCGGCCTTTTGCTCGCAGCGGTCCAGGTGCAGGCGGAGCCGGTGGTGGTGGTGGAGCTTTACACCTCGCAGGGCTGTTCCTCCTGCCCCCCGGCGGACGAGTTCCTGTCGATGCTGGCCTCGGACCCGCGCATCCTGCCCCTGGCGCTGCATGTCGACTACTGGGATTATATCGGCTGGGCGGACAAGTTCGCGCTGGCCCAGTTCACCGACCGCCAGCGCGCCTATGCCAAGGCGGTGGGCTCGCGCACGATCTACACGCCGCAGCTGATCATCGGCGGGGCCGACCGGATCGAGGGCTATGCGCCCGAGGAAACCGCCGAACGGCTGCGCGACCATCTGGGCGCGGGCACGCCGGTGCGGCTGACGGTGACGCGCAAGGGCGACAAGCTGGTGATCCGGGCCGAGGCCGACCCGCCCCTGACCGAACCGGTCCGGGTGCAGCTGGTGCGCTACAAGCCGGAAGAGACGGTGACGATCGAGCGCGGCGAGAATGCCGGCAAGACCATCACCTATCGCAACATCGTCACCTCCTGGGAGCGGCTGGAGGATTGGGGCGGGCAGGCGCCGCTGGAAGTCAGCGCGCCCTATGCGGGCGACGAGCCGGGTGCGGTGATCGTGCAGTCGGCAGGTCCGGCGGCGATCCTGGCGGCGGCGCGGGTGGACTGACGCGGGTGGATTGATTTGTAGAGTGCGTGATGTCACGCACCGTCGGATGGTGCGTGACATCACGCACCCTACCGGGCGCCCTTCCAGCGGCGGTGAATCCAGAACCATTGGCCGGGATGGGCCGTGACCCGCATCTCCAGCGCCTGCGTGACCTGCAGCATCATCGTCTCGGGGTCGCTGTGCGGGATGGGCGCGTCCAGTTCGACCCGGAAGCTCATCCCGTCCGGCTGGCGGGTGGCGAAGAAGGGGATAAGCTCTGCCTTCAGCCGCAGCGCCAGTTCCGCCGCCGACAGCGCGGTGCGGGCGGGGTGGCCGAGGAAGGGCAGCACGGGCGCGCCCGGCACATCCTGGTCGAAAAGCAGCACCAGTTGGCCCCCGTCCTTCAGGTGGCGCACGAAGCCCGCCGTTCCGGCCCGGCCTTGCGGGAAGACCGGACCGCCGAAGGCCTGCATCGTCCTGACGTAATGCGCGTTGAAATATCGGTTCGAGAGGTTGCGGTAGAGCCCGCCGATATCGAAGCCGCGGGCCACCAGCGCCGCCCGTGCCGCTTCGTAATTGCCGAAATGGCCCGAGACCAGGATTACCGGGCGCTTGTCGTTGCGCGCGGCGATCAGCGCGCCATAGCCCGGACCTTCCGGCTCGATCGTGCGGGCTCGGGCGGTGAAGGCGCGGGTCGAGTAGTTCTCGATCAGCGTGCGGCCCGCGTTGTCGAGCGCTGCTTCCGCGATGGCGTCCCGCTCGGCCTCGGGCCTGTCGGGCCAGATCAGCGCCAGGTTCTCGCGCGCCCGCGTGCCGTAGCCTGCAAAAGGCCCGATCACCCGCCGCATCAGCCAGCCCAGAAAGGCCAGCCGCGTGCGGTAGGGCAGCACCAGCGCCAGCCCGATCAGCCCGCGCGCCGCGAGGTTGACCAGAAAATGGTCGGGCCGGAAGGCTGGATCGCTGCCGTCTGCCATCGGGGTCCCTGTTTCAGGACGCGCGCGACGCCCGGGTTTCGCGATGCCAGACATAAAGTCCGGCCCCCACGATCACAAGCGCGCCGATCACCGTCCAGCGGTCGGGCCACTGACCGTAGAGCACCGCGCCCCAGAAGGTGGCGAAGACGATTCCCAGATAGGCGAAGGGCGCGACGATCCCGGCCTCGGTGATCGAAAAGCTGCGGATGATGCAAAGCTGCGCCCCGGTGCCGAGGCAGGCGATCAGCCCGAATTTCCACAGGTCGCCGATGGCCACGGGTTGCCAGACGAAGGGCAGGGCGGCCCCGGCGGCGATGGTGCCGAAGAGGGCGGCATAGATCATCGAGGCCCAGACGCTTTCCTGCGCGCCGATCTTGCGGGTGAGAAGCGCGCTGGTCGCATAGGACAGCGCGCAGGCCAGCGGCAGCACCGCCCACCAGCTGAACACCCCCGCCCCCGGCCGGATCACGATCAGCGCGCCGACCAGTGCCACGGCCACGCCGGCGATGCGGCGGGGGCCGAGCCTTTCCCCCAGAAACAGCGCCGCGCCCAGGGTGATCAGCACCGGGTTGATGTCGGTGATCGCGGTCGCCTCGGCCAGGCCGATATGCGGCAGCGACAGGAAGAAGAAGGTCGTCGCGCCGAATTGCGAGGCCGAACGCCAGAAATGCAGCACCGGAAAGCGGGTGCGCAGGACCGGGCCAATGCGGCGGCGCAGGATCAGGAGGACCAGGGTCAGCTGGCCCGCAAAGCGCACCCAGATCACCAGCGGCGCGGGATAGCGCTCGATCAGACCCTTGGCGGTGGCATCCATCGCGGTGAAGAGGACGATCGCGAGGATCATCAGGGCCACGCCGCGCGTGACGGAAGGAAGGGGGGCGGCGGACATGGCGGTGTTCTAGGGGCTGGGCACGGGGGCTGCAAGGGTGGGCGCAAGATGAAACGGAGGCGACGCCCGGGGCGGGCAAGGCCTGGACGGGATTCCAGAAAGGACCGTCCGGACCGCCGCGTCGGCATCTCGCCGATCGCCTCGTCGAGCCCTTCGTGCACTCGTCGGGTGCGCCGGGGCGAGGAGGGCACGACGTGCTCGACGAGCAGTCCATGGCGCTTCGCGTTCGGATGACGAATGGACCCTGTCCGGGACGCGGCAGGCCACCCTCGGAGAAGGGTCACGCGCTTGCCCCTCGCCCTGATAAGAGGGAAGCTGAGCTCAGCCGCTGTGCGAGGGAAGGGGACTGGCATGGACCTCAACCAGATCACGATCCCGGTGCGGGATTTCGAGGAGGGGGTCGCCTTCTGTTCGGCGCTGGGGCTTCGCCAGATCGTGCACAACCGCGATGGCGGATATGCCCGCTTCGAACTGCCGTCGGGCTCGACCACCCTGTCCATCTATGAGGACCGGACTGCCAGCCCCGGCGATGCCGTCCTTTACTTCGAGGTGGACGACGTGGACCGGACATATGCCGAGCTTTGTGCCGCCGGCCTTGTGTTCCAGACCGCGCCCACGGATCAGGATTGGCGCTGGCGCGAAGCGCATTTCACCGACCCGACCGGAAACCGGTTCTGTCTTTACCACGCCGGGGCCGAACGACGTTTCCCGCCGTGGCGCCTGGACACACCGAGAGAGAAGTAACCTTCACCGGCCCGCCCGTTGGAGTGGGTCGCCACCTGTCAGACACCTGCTGTCACGATCCGCGCCGCGTCTTGCCGCTTGCGCCAAGATCGGCCCCGCCTATTCCTCCTCCGGCTGGATCAGCGTGATCTCGCCAGTGGTCTCCAGCGTGCGGATCGCCCCGATGATGGCGGTCATCGCCTCTTCGGCCTCCTTCTCCTTCACCCGCCCGCGGCTGCCCATCTCCTCGCGCAGGCCCTGGGCCAGGCGCTGCGAGATGTTCGCCAGGATGAATTCCGCCGCCTCCTCCAGCCCCGGCTTGCCCACCGCCCCGGCGAGCGCCGTCACCAGCTGCGGCTGGTCCACCAGCCGGGTGATCTTCGGCGCGTCGCGCGGGTTCAGTCGCGCCGGGATGTGGACGAAGGTGAAGATCGCCTTCCGCACCTCGGCGGCGAAACCGGCATCCTCGGCCTCCAACCCCATGAGCACCTCGTCACGGGTCAGCGTGGGCGAGACGTTCAGGATCGCCCCCACCCGCTCCACCGGCCCCTGGTCGAAGGCCCGGGGAGGCTGGTTGTCCAGTTCCGCCAGCAGCGCCGCCCCGATCCGCCGCACCGTCTCGGGGTCGACAGTGCCGGTCATCGACACCGCATAGGCCACCCGCCGCGCCCGTTCGCCCGGCAGCTTGCCGAGGAGTTCCGCCGCCTTGCCCACCGGCAGTTTCGACAGCATCACCGCGCCGACCTCCACCGCCTCGTTCACCAGGATCGGCAGCAGCCGGTCGGGGGGAAGGGCAGTGATCCGCTCCCACGGGTCGATCTTCGAGGAGGTCGACGACATCCGCCGCAGCCGTTGCGCCGCGGATTGCGAGATATGGCCGTCCATCATCGACAGCGCCCCCTCGATCCCGCCGGGGAAGGCAAGGCCCACCGACTCCAGCTCGGTCAGGAATTCGGCGACCACGTCGTCCAGCGTCGCCCGGTCGATCAGCCGCATCCGGCCCATCTGCTCGGCCAGCGCGGCCTGCATATGCTCGGGCAGCGAGGCCAAGGGCAGCGAACTGCCTTCCGTCAGCAGGTATCGCACGATCACCGCCGCCTTCTGCCGCGGGGTCAGCGCCCGTTTCGGCGGCGGCGGGACCGAGACGATCCGGCGTTCCGGCGTGATCCGGGCAAGCGGCACCATATCCTGCGGCATCGGGTCCCCCGTCGATTCCTGTCGGACCGACCCTGACACCGCCGGGTTAACGCGGGCTTGACGTCAGCTGGTCGGTTTCTCGACGCAGGTCCCGGCACTCGCGTCCCAGACCATGCCCGCCATGCAGTTTGCGGCGGTCTGTTCGGCATGGCCCCGGCAATCGGCAAAGGCCAGGGTGGGCAGCAGGCTGAAGGCAAGGACGGCAAGGCTGAACACTGGTTTCATCGGGTCCTCCTCTGGTCAGAAAGTATAGGTCACTCCGGTCTCGATGGCGGTCGACAGGGCCTGTTCGGCCCAGCTGCCCGCCCCGCCATGCGCGCGGATCTGGGTGAGCTGACCCTGCGCCAAAGCCAGTTCGTCCATCTGCACCAGAAGCTGGCCATAGTAGCTGCGGGCGAGGATGTTGCCGGGCTCCAGCGCGATGGCGCGCTCATAGGCGGCGATCCCCTCCTCGACATGGCCGGTCTGGCGCAGAAGGAAGCCGCGGTAGGTCATCACCCGGCTGGTCTCGCCCTCGGTCATCGTGGCAAGGACCTGCGCCGCGTCATCGTAGCGCCCGGCATAGGCCAGTTCCCGCACCGCGCCGAAACGCTGGTCGTCGTTCAGGCTGGACTCTTCGGCCTTGATGCAGGTCTGGGTCTTCTCGTCCCAGACCGTGCCCGTCTCGCAGTCTGTGGTCGTTTCGGTGGGGGTCGGCGGCTGGCTGTCGTCGCTGCCCGCCGCCAGGGCGATCTGCGGCGCCAGGGCCAGGGTTGCGGCAAGGATCAGGCGCATCGGCTTTCCCTTCGGCGGTTTTCCGAAAGGTAGCACGATTGACGCCCCGGCAAGAGCGGAAATTCGGCAGGCCGTCCTGTTCGGCTCCGCCCGCGACCTAGCCGCCGAACACCCGCGCGAAGATCGTGTCGACATGCTTGGTGTGGTAGCCGAGGTCGAACTTCTCCTCGATCTCCGCAGGGCCAAGGGCCGCCGTCACTTCCGGGTCGGCGAGCAGTTCGGTCTTGAAATCCGCACCCTTCTCCCAGACCTTCATCGCGTTCCTCTGCACCAGGCGGTAGGCATCCTCGCGGCTGACCCCCGCTTGGGTCAGCGCCAGAAGCACGCGCTGGCTCATCACCAGGCCCTTGAACTTGTTCAGGTTCTTCAGCATCGTCTCGGGGTAGACCACCAGCTTTTCCACCACCCCGGCCAGCCGGTGCAGCGCGAAGTCCAGCGTGATCGTCGCATCCGGGCCGATCATCCGTTCCACGCTGGAATGGCTGATGTCGCGCTCGTGCCACAGCGCCACGTTCTCCAAGGCCGGGACCACCGCCATCCGCACCAGCCGGGCGAGGCCGGTCAGGTTCTCGGTCAGCACCGGGTTCCGCTTGTGCGGCATCGCCGACGACCCCTTCTGCCCCGGCGAGAAAAATTCTTCCGCCTCCAGAACCTCGGTCCGCTGCATGTGGCGGATTTCGATGGCGACGTTCTCGATCGAAGAGGCGATCACCCCCAGAGTGGCGAAGAACATCGCATGGCGGTCGCGGGGGATGACCTGCGTGCTGATCGGCTCGGGCGTCAGGCCCAGCATCTTGCAGACATGCTCTTCCACGCGGGGGTCGATGTTAGCGAAGGTCCCGACCGCGCCGGAGATCGCACCCGTCGCCACCTCGGCCCGCGCCGCGACCAGCCGGGCCCGGTTGCGCGACATTTCGGCGTAGAAGCGGGCGAAGGTCAGGCCCATCGTCGTCG
>NZ_DAIQAT010000104.1:0-12054 GCF_036781545.1 Tabrizicola sp. | reverse complement strand
CTTGTCCGCGCTTCCCTGGAGGACAAGGTCCTGTCGCATTCTGATCCCGCCACCGGCCTGCCCGTCGGTCCGCGCCCGAAAACCCCCGACGCCGCTTCGCAAGAGCATCGCTCCGAGGACGTCCTGGCCCTGGTCCTGAAGTCGGTCGACGACGACAAGGCCGAGGATATCGTCGAGATCGACCTGCGCGGGCGGTCGGACGTGGCCGATTACATGGTGATCTGCTCGGGCCGTTCCTCGCGGCAGGTGGCCGCGATCTCGGAAAAGCTGGCCGACCGGCTGAAGCAGGAAATGCGGATCTCCGTCCGCATGGAAGGCAAGGAAACCGGCGACTGGGTGCTGATCGACGCGGGCGACGTGATCGTCCACGTCTTCCGCCCGGAAGTGCGCGAGTTCTACCAGCTTGAGAAGATGTGGCTTCCCGTCGGGTCCGGGGCGGGCGCGACCCGCGCTGCCAAGGCCTGATGCGCTTGCACCTTGTCGCCGTGGGCCGCCTGCGGGCGGGGCCCGAGCGCGATCTGGTGGACGATTACCTCACGCGACTGGACCGGACGGGCAGGCCCCTGGGCCTTGGCCCCGCCACCGAGCATGAGGTCGAGGACAGGAAGGGCGGGGGCATGGCGGCGGAAGCGGCGCTTCTGTCCCGCGCGATCCCCGAGGGCGCGGCGCTTTGCGTGCTGGATGAACGCGGCAAGACGCTCTCCAGCCCGGAGTTTGCGCAGGTGCTGGCGGGGTGGCGCGATGGCGGGCGGCAGGACGCGGCTTTCGTCATCGGCGGGGCGGACGGGGTGGACCCTGCGCTTCGCGCCCGGGCCGATCTGGCAGTCAGCTTCGGGCGGATGGTCTGGCCGCACATGCTGGTGCGGGTGATGCTGGCCGAACAGCTGTACCGTGCCGCGACGATCCTGGCGGGATCGCCCTATCACCGGGTGTAGGATCGGGTGGATGACGGATTGGTGGGTGCGAGCACACACCCTACGCCGAGGCGCGATTGTAGGGTGCCGTGCTTGCACGCACCATGCGTCCTACGCCAACGCCCGTTCTGCCGCCGTCCCCAGCCGCAAAAGCCACGCTTCCCCATGCGCTGCGCCCATCAGCGTGATCCCGCAGGACGGTTGCGAGGTCGGCAAGGTCAGCGCGCAGATCCCCATCAGATTGGCGATCCGGGTGTTGCGGAGAGCGAGAAGGTTCTCGCTCACATAGTAGCCGTCGTCGGTCATCAGCCGGTCGGCTTCCGGCGGCAGGATCGGCGAGGTGGGCAGGATCACCGCATCGAAGACGGCAGTCCGTTCGGCCCAGAGCTGCTGGATCGCCTCCAGCCGCCGCCAGGCCGCAACATAGTCCACCGCCATGACCGAGGCGCCCGAGCGGAAGCGGTCCAGGATGCGGGGGAACATCTTCTGCGGCGCGGCCTCGATCACCTCGCGCCAGATGCCATAGGCCTCGGAGGTGAAGACGACCGCCGCCAGCGCCAGCGCCTCGGCCACCTCCGGCAGCGTGATCCGCGTGATCTGCGCCCCGGCCCGGCCCAGCCGCGCGACGGCATCTTCGAACCCCTGCGCCGGACGGTCGCGCAGGTCGTCCAGCGCCACCGTCTCCAGCACGGCCAGCCGGGCGCCCGACAGGTCCGCCCCCGCCAGATCGGCCACCGGATCGCCACTGAGCGCCGCCAGAAGATGCGTGCAATCCTCGACCGAATGGGCCAGCGGCCCGATGGTGTCGAACCGCTCGCACAGCGGCACCGCGCCCGCCATCGGCAGGCTTCCTACAGTGGTCTTCAAGCCCACAAGGTCGTTCCAGGCCGCCGGGATCCGCACCGACCCGCCGGTATCCGACCCGATCGCCGCCGGGGCGAGGCCAAAGGCCACCGAAGCCGCCGCGCCCGAGGAGGAGCCCCCCGGCACCGCCTTGTCATCGTTCAGGCAGGGCGGCGTCGCCGTCACCGGGTTCAGGCCGAGACCGGAAAAGGCCAGTTCCGACATATGCGTCTTGCCAAGGCAGACCAGCCCCTGCAGCGTCGCGGTTTCCAGCACCGTCGCATCCCGGTCGGGCGTGCGGCTCTTGAGCAGGGCCGAACCCGCCTCGGTCGCCACGCCCGCCGTGTCGAACAGATCCTTCCAGCTGACCGGCACCCCATCCAGCAGGCCCTTGCGCAGGCCCGCCTTGGCCCGCGCCGCCGCCGCCATCGCCTCGCCCCTTGCGCGGGCTGCAGTGGCGCGGGCGTAGATGCGGGGGGCCAGCGGGTGGGTCTCGATCCGGTCGAGGAAGGCCTCGGCCAGTTCCACCGGATTGATCTTCCCCGCGCCGATCCCGCGCCCGAGGTCCGCCGCCGTCATGTTCGCCCAGGTCCCGCTCATCCCTGCCCCCCGTTTTCCGGGAACGGTAGCGGCTTGCCGACGCATGGACAATCCGTCGTGGCGGGCTAAGAAGAGGGACATGAGCTGGGACACCGATATCCTGATCGCGGGCGGCGGGCTGAACGGCCCCGCCTTGGCGCTGGCGCTGGCGCAGGGCGGCTTCCGCGTGACGGTCGTGGATGCCCGCCCCGCCCGGACCCGCGCCGAAGCCGGGTTCGACGGGCGCGCCTATGCGCTGGCCATCGCCTCGGTCCGGCTGCTGACGGCCATCGGCGTCTGGCCGAAGGTGGCCGACAAGGCGCAGCCGATGCTGGAGATCAAGGCGAGCGACGGCCGGGCGGGTGAGGGTGCTGCGCCCTTCCTCCTGCATTTCGACGCCGCCGAGATCGAGGAAGGCCCGATGGGCCACATGCTGGAGGACCGGCATCTCTATGCGGCCTTCCTTGAGGCGATGCAGGCGGTGCCGGAGATCACGCTCCTCTCCGGGGAAACCGTTCAGGCCCAAGAGGTTGGCCCCTCCGACGTCACGGTGACGCTGGCCTCGGGGCGGCGGCTGACTGCCGGTCTGCTGGTCGGCTGCGACGGGCGCGGCTCGGGCGTGGCGACCCGGGCGGGGATCAGGCGGATCGGCTGGGGCTACGGCCAGACCGCGCTGGTCACGGCGATCCGGCACGAGCGTGACCATCAGGGCATTGCGCACCAGTTCTTCATGCCCTCGGGCCCGCTGGCGATCTTGCCGCTGAAGGGCGGGCATCATTCCAGCATCGTCTGGAGCGAGACCGACGCCAATGCCGCCGCGATCCAGGCCCTGACGGATGCCGGATATCTGGATGCCCTGCGCCCCCGTTTCGGCGATTTCCTGGGCGGGATCAGCCTTGCCGGCGATCGCTTCACCTATCCGCTGTCGCTGTCCCTGGCCGAGCACTTTATCGCCCCCCGCCTGGCGCTGGTGGGGGATGCGGCGCATGGTGTCCACCCCATCGCAGGCCAAGGCCTGAACCTTGGCCTGCGCGATGTGGCGGCGCTGGCCGAGGTGCTGATTCTGGCCCGCAGGCGCGGAGAGGAACCCGGCAGCCCCGCAGCGCTGGAGGAGTATCAGCGCTGGCGGCGGTTCGATTCCACCGCGCTGGCCCTTGGGATGGACTCGGTCAACCGGCTGTTTTCCAGCGACAATCCGCTGCTGCGTCTGGGGCGCGACCTCGGGATGGGCGTGGTGAACGCCCTGCCCGGCCTGCGGCGTGGCTTCATGCGGCAGGCGGCGGGCTTGACGGGAGAGCTTCCGAAGTTGCTGACGGGGCGTCCGGTCTGACCTCCGGCTCGGCAGCTTCGGCGCTTGCCTCCGCCGCCGCGCTCTGCGAGGCCGCCTTCCGCGCCTCGCGCCGGTCGAGAAGATGGAAGAGCAGCGGGTTCGCCAGGATCGACAGCATCGCCCCCGCCACCACCAGATCGCGCGCCTCGTGCGGCACGATGTCCAGGGTCACGCCCATGCTGATGAGGATGAAGGAAAACTCCCCGATCTGCGCCAGACTGGCCGCGATGGTCAGCCCCGTGTCATGGTCATGCCCGAAGCCGCGGACGATGTAGTAGGCGGCAGCCGATTTGACGAAGATGATGATCGCCACCGTCCCGATCAGCGCCAGCGGGGCTGTGACGATCACGGTCGGGTTGAACAGCATCCCGACCGAGACGAAGAACAGCACGGCAAAGGCGTCGCGCAGGGGCAGCGTCTCGCGCATGGCCTGTTGCGACAGGGTGGAGGAGGACATCACCATCCCGGCGAAGAAGGCGCCCAGCGCGAAGGAGACGCCGAAGAAATAGGTTGCTCCATAGGCCACGCCCAGCGCGATGCCGAGGACCGAAAGCCGGAAGAGCTCGCGCGAGCGGGTCTGCGAGACGAAATGCAGCACCCAGGGCACGACCCGCTGGCCCACGACCAGCATCAGCGCGACGAAGGCCGCCGCCTTCGCCAGCGTGATCAGCACGGTCGCGGCGATGGGACCCACGCCGATGTTGCTGGTGACTTCGGCCACCGCCTCGGCCTCTTCCGCGACCGGCATCGCCGTGCCGCCCAGAAGTCCGGCGAGCGGCGGGATCAGCACCAGCGACAGGACCATGACCAGATCCTCGACGATCAGCCAGCCCACCGCCACGCGGCCCTTGTCGGTGGTGACGAGATCGCGATCCTGAAGCGCGCGGAGCAGGACCACGGTCGAGGCGACCGACAGCGCCAGGCCGAAGATCAGGGCCGCCCCCATGCCCCAGCCCAGGGCCCAGCCCATTGCGGTGCCGAAGGTGGTGGCTACCGCGATCTGGCCGATGGCCCCCGGCACCGCGATGGCCTTCACCGCCATCAGGTCGCGCGGCGAGAAATGCAGCCCCACCCCGAACATCAGCAGGATCACCCCGACCTCGGCCAGTTCCGCGGCAAGCTCGCTGTCGGCGACATAGCCGGGCGTGAAAGGACCGATGACCACACCCGCCAGCAGATAGCCCGCGATCAGCGGCAGCTTCAGCCGCTGCGCCAGAAGGCCGAAGACGAAGGCCAGGCCGAAACCGGCGACCAGGGTGGTGATCAGGGGCGTGTCGTGGGGCAAGCTTCATTATCCTTTCCGGCTCACACCCCCGGCCTGCGGGTGCGCCCAAGCGTCATCAAAGAAAAGTGTCAGGAGACAAGGGGATAGTAGGCACTGATTCGCGGTTTGCAACCGGGCCGACTGACGCTTTTGGTCACATTTCCGACTTTCGCGGAAACACTTTGTAATGTTACCGCTTGGAGATGCCCGAACTGATCCCGAACCCCCGCGCCCGCCGCCTGTTCCTGCAGCGCCACGCGCTCTCGGAACCGCCCGTTGGGCCTGCCTCCGGGCAGGCCTTGCATGACCTGATCGAGCGGATCGGCTTCGTGCAGGTCGACAGCATCAACACGGTGGCGCGGGCGCATGAGATGATCCTGTGGTCGCGGCGGCAGTCTTTCCGGCCGCCCGCGCTGAAGCGGCTGCTGGAGCGGGATCGCAGCCTCTGGGAGCACTGGACGCATGACGCCTCGATCCTGCCGGCGCGGCTGCACGGGATCTGGCAGCACCGCTTCCAGCGCGACGAAGAGCGGTTGCACAGCAACTGGCGGCGCTGGTTCCGCGAGGGGTATGAGGCACAATTCGACAATATTCTCAATCGGATAGCGAAGGACGGGCCGGTCGGAACCGCGGATGTCGGCGAGGGAGAGGTTCGCGGCAAGGGTGGCTGGTGGGACTGGCATCCCTCGAAGACCGCACTGGAATGGCTGTGGCGGACTGGGCGGATCGCCGTCACCCGCCGCGACGGCTTCGCCAAGATCTACGACCTGACCGAACGGGTGATCCCGGAGGCGCATCGGGCAGCGGTGCCCGCCGGGGAGGTGACGGACTGGGCCTGCCGGTCGGCCTTGAGGCAGCTGGGGTTCGGCACGTCGGGAGAGATCGCCGCCTACTGGAACGCGGTCGGCCCGGAGGCGGCCAAGCTGTGGTGCCGCGAGGCCCTGGCGCGGGGCGAGATCATCGAGGCCGAGGTCGAAGGCGCGCAGGGTCAACGCCGCAAGGTGTTCATCTTCCCAGAGATTCTGTCGGAGGAGCCTCCCGAACCCACCCCCCGGCTGCGCATCCTGTCACCCTTCGACCCCGCGCTGCGCGACCGCGACCGGGCAGAGCACCTCTTCGGCTTCTTCTACCGGATCGAGGTCTTCGTGCCCGAACCGAAGCGGGTCTGGGGCTACTACGTCTTCCCGGTGCTGGAGGGCGACAGGCTGGTCGGACGGATCGACGTGAAGGCTTTCCGTGACGCGGGCGCCCTGCGGGTCAAGGCCTTCTGGCCGGAAGCCGGGGTTCGCCTGACCAAGGCCCGGCGCGCGAAGCTTGAGGCAGAGCTTGACCGGCTGGCGCGGTTCGCGGGGTGTGACAGGGTGGAGTTTCTGGACGGATGGGTGAGAGAGACGCTGGCCCGGCCAAGCCTCTGAGAACGCAGCGGTAATCTGACGGTCTCAGGCCGGAAGCGATGTCTGGTTCCGATACGGAACGCGTATGGAAACCGTCCATACGCGCGGAGGGATGGAACCGCGTTAACCCTGCCAGCGCGAATCGGCTTTGGACGCGCGGTGGGCGGATCGCCCACCCTACGGGGCAGTCACAAGATGACAGCGGGCAGATCGGGTTTGCCTTCTGCCAGTCTTTCGGGAAGACTTTCCGCATGTTTGGTCTGCCGCTTCTCCAGCATTTTGTTCCGGCGGTTACTTCCAGCGCATCGGCGTTCGATGGTTGGGAGGACAGTTTGGTTCAGGCATCGTTTGTGGTTCTCGTTGTCGCCGGGCTAGTTTTTTGTGTGCATGTCCTGTTACGCGGCCAGCCTCGCCGGTCCCGGCGTCCAAAACGAGGCGGGCACGAGCCCCGCAGACAGCGCCCCTCCAACACGGCACACCCCCCCAGCGACAGCAGGCAGGCAATCCTGATCGACGGTTCGAACGTGATCTACTGGCTGGACAACACTCCGCAACTCGCTCCGCTCTTGCAGGTGGTACATGATCTGTCTCGACGGGGGCTGAAGCCCGGCGTCGTCTTCGATGCGAACGTCGGTTACAAGTTGACCGGAGAATTCATGGGCGAACGCGACCTGTCGAGGCTCTTGTCCCTACCGATGGATCAGATCCTTGTCGTGCCCAAGGGGAAGCAGGCCGACCCGTTCCTGTTGGAGACCGCCCGCGATCTGAAGGCGCGGATCGTGACCAATGACCGTTATCGCGACTGGACCGAGCGCTATCCAGACGTCGCGAGGCCGGCCCGTCTGGTCACGGGCGGGATGCGCGACGGGAAGGTGTGGTTACAGGGGCTGGACGCGAAGGAAGATGCGCTGTGAGCCGCATCCTGCACTGACGTCAGTCCGGCACCACCCACCCGTCGATCACCGAGACCGCCTCTTCCGCCGTTTCCACCATCGCGAACAGCGACAGGTCCTCGGGCGAGATCACGCCCGCATCCGCGAGATGGGCCCAGTTCACCACCTTTTCCCACCACTCCCGCCCGAAGAGCAGGAAGGGGATCGGCTTCATCCGTCCGGTCTGGATCAGGGTCAGGCTTTCGAACATCTCGTCCATGGTGCCGAAGCCGCCGGGGAAGACGCAGACCGCTTTCGCCCGCATCAGGAAATGCATCTTGCGGATGGCGAAGTAGTGGAAGTTGAACGACAGGTCCGGGGTCACATAGGCGTTCGGCGCCTGTTCGTGCGGCAGGACGATGTTCAGCCCGATGGACTGGCCCCCGGCCTCGTCGGCGCCGCGGTTGCCGGCCTCCATCACGCCGGGGCCGCCGCCGGTGCAGATCACGTTCTCGCGCCCGTAGGTGGCGATGCTGCGCTCGGTCATGATCCGCGCGAAGCGGCGGGCTTCGTCGTAGTAGTGCGACAGATCGGCCAGGGCCTTGGTGCGCGCGGTGTCGCGATGTTCCGGCGCGGGGATGCGGGCGCCGCCGAACATGACGATGGTGGTCTCGATGCCGCGCTCGTCCATGATCAGCTGCGGCTTCAGAAGCTCCAGCTGCAGGCGGACGGGGCGCAGTTCCTCGCGCGTCAGGAAATCGCGGTCGGCGAAGGCCAGGCGATAGGCGGGCGCGCGGGTCTGCGGCGTGTCGGGAATGCGCCTTGCCGCCGCGATATCCTCGACCGAATCGCGGAACGGGTGGCTTCGGGGTTCGTCTTTCATGTGTCGCGCCTGGGAATTGCGTGGGTCTTTGCCAAGCCTTATAGGGTCGGCTGCCGCATGACCAACCGAAAAGGGAAGAGCCCCATGTCGAACGCCGCGCTGGAAGCCGCCATCGAAGCCGCCTGGGAGGCGCGTGATGGGATCAGCCCCGCGACCAAGGGCGAGACCCGCGATGCCATCGAGGCCACCCTTTCGGCGCTGGACAACGGCAGCCTGCGGGTGGCCGAGAAGCGCGGCACCGACTGGCATGTGAACCAGTGGGCGAAGAAGGCGGTACTGCTGTCGTTCCGCCTGACCGACATGCACGAGATCTCCGGCTCGAACGGGGGCGCGAACTGGTGGGACAAGGTGCCGTCGAAATGGCAGGGCTGGACGGCGGAGGACTGGCGCGAGGCCGGGTTCCGCGCGGTCCCGGGCTCCATCGTCCGGCGGTCGGCCTATATCGCCAAGGGCGTGGTGCTGATGCCAAGCTTCGTGAACATCGGCGCCTATGTCGATGAGGGGTCGATGGTCGATGGCTGGGCCACCGTCGGGTCCTGCGCGCAGATCGGTCGCGACGTCCACCTGTCGGGCGGCGTCGGCATCGGCGGGGTGCTGGAGCCGATGCAGGCGGGGCCGACGATCATCGAGGACAACTGCTTCATCGGCGCGCGGTCGGAAGTGGTGGAGGGCTGCATCATCCGCGAGGGCTCGGTCCTGGGGATGGGGGTCTTCATCGGCAAGTCGACCAAGATCGTCGACCGGGAAACCGGCGAGGTGATGTATGGCGAGGTCCCGGCCGGATCGGTCGTGGTGGCGGGGTCGATGCCGTCGAAGGGGGGCGTGAACCTCTACTGCGCGGTGATCGTGAAGAAGGTGGATGCCCAGACCCGGGCGAAGACCAGCATCAACGAGCTTCTGCGGGACTGAGGGAGAGCGGATCATGACGGAAGAGCCCGGCAAGACGAAGCGACCACAGCAGGTGTATTCGCTGCTGGTCCAGGTGGGCCGCAAGGAGGGCGACGGCTTGCCGCCCAAGGCCACGGGGGCGGGGCTTCTGTGCTATGCGTCGGGCGTCGATGAGGCCGAGGCGGTGCGCGAGACGGTGGCGATTCTGAAAGAGGCCGAGATGGCTCCGCTGGAGGTCGAGGGGCTGGGGACGCTGGAAGAGCGGATGCAGGGCGGCGAGGAAATCGACGACGAGGAGCGCTTCCTGATGGAGCGGGCACTGCGCGAGAATTCGGTGATCGTCGCCGAGATCACGCCGTTCTTCGACTGACGCGGCGACGCACACGCCTTGCGGTTGCAGGGGCGCGCCCAAGCGGTTAGGGAACGTCAACGCCCGGACATGGGCCCGAACCTGGACCCGACGATGCCCTTCGATCCCGTAGACCCGGTGGAACTGACCGCCAAGCTGATCCGCTGCCCTTCGGTCACGCCGGAGGAAGGCGGGGCGATCACCCTGCTGGAAACCATGCTGGGCAAGGCGGGCTTTGCCTGCACGCGGGTGGACCGGGGCGGGATCGCCAACCTTTATGCGCGCTGGGGCAAGGCGGGGGCGAACAAGGCCTTCGGCTTCAACGGTCATACCGACGTGGTGCCGGTCGGCGATGCCGAGGCCTGGACCTACGACCCGTTCGGGGCCGAGATCCGCGACGGGTTCATGTATGGCCGGGGGGCCTGCGACATGAAGTCTGGGGTGGCGGCCTTCGTCGCGGCGGCGGCGGATTTCGTGCGCGAGACCCCGCCCGACGGCGCGGTGATCATCGCGATCACCGGCGACGAGGAGGGCGAAAGCAAGGACGGCACCATCGCGATCCTGGACTGGATGGCCTTCAACGGCGAGCGGATGACGCATTGCCTGGTGGGCGAGCCGACCTGCCCGAACGAGATGGGCGAGATGATGAAGATCGGCCGCCGCGGGTCGCTGACGGCCGACATCACGGTCGAGGGGGTGCAGGGGCACAGCGCCTATCCGCACCGGGCGAAGAACCCCTTGTCCGCCATGGTGAAGCTTCTGGCCCGGCTGGAGGCGGAGCCGCTGGACCGGGGGACGCAGCATTTCGATCCCTCGACCCTTGCGATCACCACCATCGACTGCGGCAATCCGGCGGGGAATGTGATCCCGGCCAAGGCCACGGCGCGGATCAACATCCGCTTCAACGACACGCACTCCGGCGACACTCTGTCGGCCTGGCTGCGCCATGAGGCCGAGGCGGTAGCCGAAACCACGGGCACGACCATCGCGCTGAAGATCAGCGTCTCGGGCGAGGCCTTCCTGACCCCGCCGGGCGAATTGTCCGCGATGGTGGCCAAGGCCGTGCAGGCCGAGACCGGGCGGAAGCCGGTGGCCTCGACCAGCGGGGGGACCTCGGATGCGCGCTTCATCAAGGATCATTGCCCGGTGGTGGAGTTCGGGCTGGTCGGTAAGACGATGCACCAGGTGAACGAACGGGTGGCGGTGGACCAGATCGACCAGCTGAAGGCGATCTATACCCGCATCCTGCAGGACTATTTCGCATGACGCCATCGGACCCGATCCGCATCGAGGTGACGGCGGATGTGCCGACCTGCCAGGCTTTGCGCCGGGTGGTCTTCATCGACGAACAGGGCGTGAGCGAGGCGGACGAGGTCGACGGGCTGGACGGCCGGGCGATCCATCTTCTCGCCTGGGACGGGGACTGCCCGGTCGGGACGGCACGGCTTCTGGTCAAGGGCGCGACGGGCAAGATCGGCCGGGTCTGCGTGCTGCCGGAAGCGCGCGGTCTGGGCCTGGGCGCGGCGCTGATCGGCGCGGCGCTGGAGGTGCTGCGGGCGCAGCCGGGGTTGGCGGAGGCCTATCTCGGCTCGCAGAGCCACGCGACCGGCTTCTACGAGAAGCTGGGCTTCGCCGTCGAGGGCGAGGAGTTCCTGGACGCCGGCATCCCGCACCGCCACATGCGCCGCGCCGTGTGACCGGCTGTTTCCAGGCGGAGCGCTGACGCGCAAGCCTTTGGTCTCGTCGTCGGGGCTTGCGCCCTCCTCCTCGGGCGTGCCTCCGGCGGGGATATTTGCTGCCAGGCGAAAGGGCTTGTCGGGTAGTCTTGGCCCATCCGGCGTGCTAGGTCTTCGGCCATGAAAGCTTTGCCCTCCAAGGATGAAATCCGGCAGTGGATTTCCGAGAACCCCGGCCTTTCGGCCAAGCGTGACATTGCCAAGGCCTTCGGCATCCGGGGCGATGCCCGGATCGAGCTGAAGCGCCTGCTGCGCGAGTTGGAGGACGAGGGCGTGGTGGAGAAATCCGCCCGCCGCTTCCGCGAGCCGGGGGTGCTGCCGCCGGTCGCCGTCTTGCAGGTGCTGCCACCGGATGCGGCGGGGGACCTTTATGCGAAGCCGCTGGAAGAGGGGGTGGATGACAGCCCCCGCATCCTGATCATTCCCAAGAAGGGCGACCCCGCGCTTGGTGCGGGGGACCGGATTCTGGCGCGGCTCGCCAAGGTGGACGTCGACGACCACGCCTATGAGGCGCGGCTGATCCGGCGGCTGGGGTCGAACCCCCGCAAGGTGCTGGGGGTGTTCCGTCTGGGGTCGCAGGGCGGGCGGATCGTGCCGGTCGAGAAGGGCGACGACAAGGAATGGCGCGTCTCGGCGGACATGACCATGGGCGCGAAGGACGGCGAACTGGTCGAGGCCGAGGCGGTGGGCGCGCGGCGGCTGGGCCTGCCCGCGGCGCAGGTCACGGCGCGGCTGGGCGATCCGGCGGGGCCGCGCGCGGCAAGCCTGATCGCCATCCACCAGCACGGCATCCCCGATGTCTTCCCCGATGCGGTGATCGCCGAGGCCGACCGGGCAGAGCCGGTGGGCATGGCGGGACGCGAGGATTTGCGCGACCTGCCTCTGGTCACGATCGACCCGGTGGATGCACGGGACCGCGACGATGCGGTTTTTGCCGAGGCCGATACCGACCCCGGCAATATCGGCGGCTTCGCGATCTGGGTCGCCATCGCCGATGTGGCG
>NZ_DAIQAT010000103.1:0-12065 GCF_036781545.1 Tabrizicola sp. | reverse complement strand
CGCGAAGATGTGGGCCTGGATGCTGAACGACCAGTTCGGCATCCTGAACGACATCGCGCTGAAGCTTGGCCTGATCAGCCAGAAGATCGCCTGGACCGCCTCGGTCGACACCGCGATGTATGCCGTCCTCATGGTCGACATCTGGAAGACCACGCCCTTCATGGCGCTTCTCATCCTTGCGGGGCTGCAGATGGTGCCGCGCGACATCTACGAGGCGGCGAAGCTGGACGGGATCAATCCGGTCAAGGTGTTCTTCAGGATCACCCTACCGCTGATCCGCCCGGCGCTGGCGGTGGCGATCATCTTCCGGATGCTGGACGCGCTGCGCATCTTCGACCTGGTCTATGTGCTGACGCCCAATTCCAAGGCCACCAAGACCATGTCGGTGATCAGCCGCGAGAACATGATCGACTTCGACAAGTTCGCCTATGGCGCGGCGCAGTCGACGCTTCTCTTCGCGATCATCGCGATCTTCGTCAGCCTCTACATCTGGCTGGGCAAGGTCGACCTTTCCGGGGAGGGCCAGAAATGACCGCGCAGAAGCTTCTTTCCACCGTCGGTTTCTACGCGCTGGTCGTGGTGATCGTCGTCTTCTCGGTCTTCCCGTTCTACTACGCGATCGTCACCTCTTTCGCGACCGGGACCGAGCTGTTCAAGGTGAACTACCTGCCAAAGTCGTTCAACTGGGCCAACTATTCCCAGGTGCTGGGGCAGCCCAACTTCATCCGGTCCATCGGCAATTCGGTGTTCATCGCGACCACCACCGTCGTCTTCGCGCTTTTCCTGGCTGTGACCGCCTCTTACGCGCTGGCGCGGGTGCGGTTCCAGGGGCGGGGGCTTCTCTTGATGGCGATCCTCGCGGTGTCGATGTTCCCGCAGATCGCCGTGCTGGCGGGCCTGTTCGAGCTGGTGCGCTTCCTGGGCATCTTCAACACGCCCTGGGCGATGATCCTGTCCTATGTGATCTTCACCCTGCCTTTCACCGTCTGGGTGCTGACCACCTTCATGCGTGACCTGCCGGTCGAGATCGAGGAGGCCGCCATCGTCGACGGCGCCACCCCCTGGATCATCATCACCAGGGTGTTCCTGCCGCTCCTTTGGCCCGCATTGGTCACGACCGGACTTCTGGCCTTCATCGGCGCCTGGAACGAGTTCCTCTTCGCGCTGACCTTCACCAGTTCCGAGACGACCCGGACGGTGCCGGTGGCGATCGCGCTGCTCTCGGGCGCAAGCCAGCAGGAGATTCCCTGGGGTCCGATCATGGCGGCCTCCGTCATCGTGACGGTCCCGCTGATCATCCTCGTCCTCATTTTCCAACGCAAGATCGTCGCGGGGCTGACCGCGGGCGGCGTGAAGGGCTGACATCATGGCAAAGATCGAACTGAAGAACGTCACCAAGTCCTACGGCGCCGTGCAGGTGATCAAGGGCATCGACCTTACCATCGAGAAGGGCGAGTTCATGGTCTTCGTCGGGCCTTCGGGCTGCGGCAAGTCCACGCTTCTGCGGCTGATCTCGGGGCTGGAGGAGATCACCACCGGCGACATGCTCTTCGACGGCGAGAAGGTGAACAACCTGATCCCGTCGAAGCGCGGCATCGCCATGGTGTTCCAGAGCTATGCGCTTTATCCGCATATGAAGGTCTATGACAACATGGCCTTCGGGATGAAGCTGGACAAGACCAGCGAGGCCGAGATCCGCAAGCGCGTCGAATCCGCCGCGAAGCTTCTGCAGATCGACCACCTGCTCGACCGCCTGCCGAAGCAGCTGTCGGGCGGTCAGCGCCAGCGCGTCGCCATCGGCCGCGCCATCGTCCGCGATCCCCGCGTGTTCCTGTTCGACGAGCCCTTGTCGAACCTCGACGCCGCGCTGCGGGTGCAGACACGGCTGGAGATCGCGAAGCTCCACCATTCGATGTCCAACGTCACGATGATCTATGTGACACATGACCAGGTGGAGGCGATGACGCTGGCCGACCGGATCGCGGTGCTGCGCGACGGGCGGTTGGAGCAGGCGGGCAGCCCGGCCGAGCTATACGAGCGCCCGAACTCGATCTTCGTCGCGGGTTTCATCGGCAGTCCGAAGATGAACTTCCTGACCGGCAAGTTCGCCGAGGCCGAGAACTGCACCACGCTGGGCGTCCGGTCTGAACATATCGAGGTGGTCCCGGACGGGCCATGGTCGGGCGAGGTCCTGCATGTCGAGGATCTGGGGTCCGACCACTATCTCTTCGTCGAGATCGGCAGCGACGAGCCCGTCATCGTCCGCCGCCCCGGCAAGGCCACTGTCGAGGTCGGCACCAGAGTGTCCATCGCCCCGCAGGCCGGCCATCTCTACCGCTTCGACGCGGAGGGCAAGCCCCTCCGCTGACCCCTACCCCGCGCGGCCGTGTCATGGCCCGGGCGCGCATCCATGTGAAGGAGACTACCCATGACCATCCGCGTCACCGTTTGGGGCGAGAACGTCCACGAGCAGAAGAACAAGGTGGTGGCCGAGGTCTACCCCAAGACCATGCACGGCACGATCGCCGAATTCCTGAACAAGGAAGACGGCATCATCGCCTCGACCGTCACGCTGCAGGACCCCGACCACGGGATGACCGCCAAGAAGCTGGCGGAAACCGATGTGCTGGTCTGGTGGGGCCATGCCGCCCATGGCGAGGTCAAGGACGAGATCGTCGAGCGCGTGGCCGAGGCGGTCTGGTCCGGCATGGGCGTGATCTTCCTGCATTCCGCGCATTTCTCGAAACCCTTCAAGCGGCTGATGGGCGCGCCCTGCAACCTGTCCTGGCGCGAGGCCGGGGAACGTGAACGGCTCTGGGTCACCTCGCGCCAGCACCCGATCGCCCGCGGCCTCCCCGACCATTTCGAGATCGAATACGAAGAGATGTATGGCGAGCCCTTCGGCGTGCCGGAGCCGCTGGAAACCGTCTTCATCAGCTGGTTCCAGGGCGGCGAGGTGTTCCGCTCGGGCCTCACCTACCGGCGCGGCGCGGGCAACATCTTCTACTTCCGCCCGGGGCATGAAACCTATCCGACCTACCACCAGCCGCTGGTGCAGAAGGTAATCACGAACGGCGTCCGCTGGGCCTTCAACCCCGAGGCGCGGCTGGCGAAACCCACCGATGCGCCGAACACCCCGGTCGGCAAGACGCTGGAACCCGTAGTCGAACGCGGGCCGCGCCTGCATCATGACGGTGAGGCTGGATACCGGTGATGCAGCCCGTCCGCATCCTGATCCTTGGCACCGGCGGCATGGCGAAGAACCATGCCGAAGCCTTTGCCGCGATTCCCGGCGTCAGCGTCGTCGCCGGGATCGACACCCGCGCCGAACCGCTGGCCGCCTTCCAGAAGGCCCACAACATCCCGCACGGCTTCGCCTCGGTGCAGGATGCGATTGCCTGGGGCGAGTTCGACGCGGTGACGAACGTCACCCCCGATGCCGCGCATTACCCGACGACCCTGCCCTTCCTGGCTGCGCGCAAGCATGTGCTGTGCGAAAAGCCGCTCGCGACCAATGCGAAGGACGCCGAGGATATGGCCACCGCCGCCGCGATGGCCGGCGTGGTGAACATGGTGAACCTCAGCTACCGCAACGTCCCCGCGCTGCAGCACGCGGCGCAGATGGTGCGGGACGGCGCCATCGGCACGATCCGGCATTTCGAGGCCTCGTACCTGCAAAGCTGGCTGACCCAGCCCGCCTGGGGCCACTGGGACCGCGAGCCGCAATGGCTCTGGCGGCTGTCGACGAAGCATGGGTCGAAGGGCGTGCTGGGGGATGTGGGCATCCATATCCTCGACTTCGCCACCTTCATCGCCGGGATGGACGCGACGCAGATCTCCTGCCTGCTCCAGAACTTCGACAAGGCGCCGGGCGGGCAGATCGGGGAATATGTTCTGGATGCCAACGACAGCGCCACGATGCAGCTGCGGCTTTCCAACGGCGCGCTTGGCACGGTGGCCGCCACCCGCTTCGCGACAGGGCATCTGAACGATCTCCGGCTCCGGCTTTACGGACAGACCGGGGGGCTGGAAGTGAGCTTCGAGAAAGCGGTCAGCCGTCTTCGTGCCTGTCTGGGCGAGGATATCCAGACCGCCACCTGGAGAGAGTTGGACTGCCCCCCCGTCCCCACCGTCTACCAGCGCTTCATCGCGGCGATCCGCGGCGAAAGCGCCGCCGATCCCGACTTCGCGCGTGGGGCAGCGTTGCAACGGCTGCTGGACCGGGCGGTGGAGTCGGCGGACCACGAGGGAAAACTGCTGGCTGTCTGACGGCCCGCTCTTCGAGCCCTTCGGGCACTCATCGCTGGGATCCGTCTCCGAGGAGTGCCCGAAGGGCTTCGACGAGGGCGTCTTGCGGAGCTAACCGATCAGAGCCGTCACCCTTGCGGTGAAGTCCTCGCCGCGCTTCTCGAAGTTCGGATATTGGTCGAAGCTCGCCGCAGCGGGGGCCAGCAGGACCACCTCCCCCGCCTGCGCCTCTTCGGCGGCGTGGGCGACGGCCCGTTCCATCGTCTCGCAGATTTCATGCGGGGTCTCGCCGATCTGCAAGGCGAAGTCGCGGGCCGAATGGCCGATCAGGTAGGCCTTCACCACCGATCCCAGCACAGGCTTCAGCGCGGCGATCCCCCCGTCCTTCCCCATGCCCCCCGCGATCCAGCGGATGCGCGGGAAGGCCTGCAGGGCCTTGGCGGCGCTGTCGACATTGGTGGCCTTGCTGTCGTTCACGAAGCGCACCCCGCCTCGTTCTCCGACCAGCTGGCTGCGGTGCGGCAGGCCCGCGAAGCTGTGCAGCGCCCCCTCGATCAGCTTCGGCGCCAGGCCCAGCGAGCGGCAGGCGGCATAGGCGGCGCAGGCGTTCTGGTGGTTGTGCGCGCCCGGCAGGCCCTTGACCTCGCGCAGGTCGATCGAGGCCACCTGCCGCCCCTTCCGCCATTCCGCCAGGAACCCCTTGCGGGCGAAGACCGACCAGCCGAAGCCCTCCAGCTTCTGGCCGGAGGAGACCCGGATCACCCGGTCGTCCTGCGGCCCCTGCGCCAGCACACCGGCCAGATATCGCCCCTCGACCTCGTCCACCCCCACCACGGCCCGGTCCGGCCCGCCCAGGGTGAAAAGCCGCGCCTTGGCGGCGAAATAGCCGCCCATGCCGCCGTGCCGGTCCAGGTGATCCGGCGAGAGGTTGGTGAAGACCGCCACGTCCGGCGTCAGCGCCCGGGCCAGTTCCGTCTGATAGGAGGAGAGTTCCAGCACCACCACTTCGCCGTCGACGGGCGGGTCGATGGACAGGACCCCGGTGCCGATGTTCCCCGCCATCTGCGCAGGCTTGCCCGCGACCTGCAGGATATGGTGGATCAGGGCCGTCGTCGTCGACTTGCCGTTCGATCCCGTCACGGCCACCACCTTGGGCGGGGTCTCCATCTCTTCCCACTCCGGCCCGGCCGCGCTCTGGAAGAACAGGCCGATGTCGTTGTCGACCGGAATCCCCGCCTCCAGCGCGCGGGCGATGATCGGGTTGGGCGCGGGATAGAGGTGCGGGATGCCGGGCGAGGTGACGAGGCAGGCCACCCCCTCCAGCGCCGCGTTGCGGGTGAGGTCCGTCAGCAGAAACCCCTCGGCTTCCGCCTTGGCCCGCGCCTCGGGGCTGTCGTCCCAGAGCAGGGGCTCCGCCCCCCCGGCCCGTAAGGCCGCCGCGGTGGCAAGGCCCGACCGGCCCAGCCCCAGCACCGCCACTTTCGCACCCTTGTAGCCCTTCACCGGGATCATCGCCTGCCCCCCATTGGTCCCGGACAGGGATAGGGGAGGATCGGCAAAAGGGGAAGAGCCGGTGCCCTCCCCCACCTGCCAGCCTGCCCCCGCTTCGGGGGCGGGCCGCGTTACTTCTTCAGGTTGTTGTATTCCGCCAGCCCGGTGGCGACGATGTCGTACCATTCGCCCGACTCGCGCATCTCGGCGAGGCCGCGGTTGAGCATGGCGATATACTCCTGCCCGCGCCGGTTCGACCGCGAGGTCACGAAGTGGTGCGTGTTGAAGGTGGTCAGCGCCGGGTTCAACAGCACCTTGTCGGTCGCGCCCAGCTCCTCGAAGTTGGCGGTCGAGGTCTCGACCTCGATGGAATAAAGGTCGACCTTGCCCTCCAGCAGCAGCTTCGCGCATTCCATCGGCGTCTTCGGGCGCACGAATTCCACCGCAGGCGCGGCAAGCCCCTCGACCTCGAGGTCGCTGGTGGGCCAGCCCTCAGGCCGGCAGATCTTGGCCCCGGCATAGTCGGAGAAGGCGCGGGCCTGGGCGTATTTGCTGTCCACGAGCGTGTGGTAGGAATAGGCCACCTCGTAGATCGGGTCGGAGAATTCGAACTCGGTGCACATCGTCACCGCGAATTCGCCCAGCATGTCGATCTTGGAGCAGTCCGGCTTCGACCAGGCGATCGACACGTCATAGGCCGACGAGGGCAGCAGCGTGGCGATATGCGCGCCCCAGTCGTCGACGAAGGCGATCTTGTAGTCCCGGTCGTTGCCGCCGCGCTGCATCGCGGTCGTGGCCATGCGGACATAGATGCCGCCGCCACTCAGGCTTTCGTCGGTGAAGGGCTTCCAGTCGTTCGCAGAGACGAATTTCAGCGGCGGCAGGTAGGGCCGGTTCGGATCGCGCGTCTCGTCCTGCTTCTTCGTTTCCGACTCGATCACCGCGCTCAAGGTGCTGTCGGGGGTCAGCCGGCCATCCGCGCAGGGCAGGATCAGTTGCAGGCCGGCCGGAAGGCTGTTGGTGTTGCCTGCAATCGCCTCGCGGTTGGCGTTGAAGATCATCTGATAGTTGTAGGACCCGTAGGCGGCCTGGGCGATACCGCCCAGCGTGTCGCCCTCGCGGACGGTATAGGTGGTGCAGGCCTCTTGGGCGGAAACAGCAACCGGAGCCAGAAAGACGACGGCGGCGAACTTGATACAACAAACGGCTTTCATGGCACGAAACATCAGCTCATCCTCCGATTGAAGTCTGCGCAATGCACAGCTTCAACTGGGTGAAACTTTTGCCATTTCGTGGCCAAAATGGGGCCATTCGCGGGGTCTTCGCCCTGCGAGGAAACAAAGGCCGCCCGAGAGGAAAGCCGGGGCCTTTTACCGGACCTTCAGCGTCGCCAGCCCGATCATCGCCAGGATCACGCTGATGATCCAGAAGCGGATCACGATCTGCGGCTCGGCCCAGCCCTTTTTCTCGAAATGATGGTGGATCGGCGCCATCAGAAAGATGCGTTTCTTGGTGCGCTTGTAATACAGCACCTGGATGATCACGCTCAGCGCCTCGACCACGAAGAGGCCGCCGACGATGGCCAGCACGATCTCGTGCTTGGTGCAGACCGCGATGGCCCCCAATGCCCCGCCCAGTGCGAGCGACCCGGTATCCCCCATGAACACCGCCGCCGGAGGGGCGTTGTACCACAAGAACCCGAGGCCCCCACCGAACAGCGCGGCTGAGAAGATCACCAGTTCCGAGGTGCCCGGCACATAGTGCACGTCAAGGTATTGCGTATAGTCGACCCGTCCCACCGCATAGGCGATGATCCCCAGCGTGCCGCCCGCGATCATCACCGGCATGATCGCGAGGCCGTCGAGCCCGTCGGTCAGGTTCACCGCATTCGCCGCGCCCACGATCACCACCATGCCGAAGGGCACGAAGAAGACGCCCAGATTCAGAAGCGCGTTCTTGAAGAAGGGGAAGGCCAGCTGGTTCGTCAGCTCCGCCGGGTGGAACTGCGCCGCCGCATAGGCCGCCAGCGCCGCGATCAGCAGGCCAAGGCCCATCCGCACCCGGCCCGAGACGCCCCGGGTATTCTGCTTCGTGACCTTGGCATAGTCGTCGGCAAAACCGATGAGACCGAAGGCCAGCGTCACCAGGATCACGATCCAGACGAAGGGGTTGTCGAGCCGCGCCCAAAGGAGCGTCGAGACCATCAGTGCCGACAGGATCAGCAGGCCCCCCATCGTCGGCGTCCCGGCCTTCGACAGGTGCGATTGCGGCCCGTCATCGCGGATCGGCTGGCCCTTGCCCTGTTTGCGGCGCAGCAGGTCGATCAGCGGGCGCCCGAAGAGGAAGCCGAAGAGCAGCGCGGTGACGAAGGCCCCACCCGCACGCACGGTGATGTAGCGGAAGAGGTTGAGGACCCCGCCCCCATCGGAAAACTCGGCAAGCCAGTAAAACATCTAAAGGGTCCCTTCTTTCGGGCTCGCGGCCTGCCCCATTTTTCTGAGAACGTCAACGATCAGACTGACCTTCACGCCCTTCGATCCCTTGACCAGAAGGATGTCGCCCGCATCGACCAGGCTGCGCACGCGCGGCACCAGTTCCTGCGCGGTCTCGACCCATTCGCCCCGCTGCGCGCGCGGCAGGGCGGCGTAGAGCGCCTTCATCCGCGGCCCGACGCAATGGATCACATGCACCGCCGACAGACCCGGGTGCCGGGCGACGGCGGCGTGGAGTTCGATCTCGGTCGGACCCAGTTCCAGCATGTCGCCCAGGATGGCGATCCTCCGCCCCCCGCCCACGCGCCCGATCCCGTCCACGGGCTTTGCGGCGATCAGCACGTCGAGACTTGCGGCCAGCGAGGCCGGGTTGGCGTTGAAGGCATCGTCGATCAGGTCGAAATAGGTCTCTTCCACGATGTCGAGCGTGATCCGTTCCCGCTGCCCGCGCCCTGCCGGGGGCAGCCAGCGGCCCAGGTCATGCGCGGCGATCATCGGGTCCGCCCCCAGCGCCTCGGCCACCGCCAGCGCGCCCAGCGCGTTCAGCGCGAAGTGGCGGCCGGGCGAGGAGACCTTGTAGAGCAGCGGTTCGCCCCGCCGGGTGGCGCGGCAGACCGTCGCCTCGTCGCCGATCCGCGCCTCGACCAGCCGCCAGTCGGCGCCCTCGCCGGTCCCGAAGCCCACGGCGACCGCGCCGACCTCTGCCGCTTTCGCCCGGAGGATCGGCGTCGTCGCCATGTCGGCGTTGAAGACCGCCGTCCCGCCCGCGACCAGCCCGTCGAAGATCGCGGCCTTCTCCTGCGCGATCCCCTCGATGCTGGCAAAAGCCTCCAGATGCGCGGGTGCAACGATGGTGATCATCGCAACGTCCAGCCTTGCCAGCCGGGCAAGCGGGGCGATCTCGCCGGGGTGGTTCATCCCGATCTCGATCACCGCGAAATCCGTGTCGACCGGCATCCGCGCCAAGGTCAGCGGCACGCCCCAATGGTTGTTGTAGCTGGCCTCGGCCGCATGGGTGCTGCCCTGCCCGGACAGGATCGCGCGCAGCATCTCCTTGGTCGAGGTCTTGCCGACCGACCCCGTCACGCCCACGACCTTGGCCTTTGTCCGTGCCCGCGCCGCAGCGCCCAAAGCCTCCAGCGCCTTCAGCACATCCGGCACGATCAGCAGGGGGGCGTCCTCCGCCACGCCTTCGGGAACGCGGCTGACCAGTGCCGCCGCCGCCCCCTTCTCCAGCGCCTGCGCGACGAAATCATGCCCGTCGCGCGCATCCTTCAGCGCGACGAACAGGTCGCCCTTGGCCAGGATCCGCGTGTCGATGGAGACGCCCGAAGCCTGCCAGGGCTTCGTCACCCGCCCGCCGGTGGCCTGCGCCGCATCGGAGGAGCTCCAGAGCATCAGATCACCCCGTCCAGCGCCGCGACCGCGACGCTCGCCTGCTCCACATCGTCGAACGGGTAGACATCCGTCCCCACCACCTGCCCGCTTTCATGGCCCTTGCCCGCGATCAGCAGCGCGTCCCCCGGCAGAAGCGCATCCACCGCCCGCAGGATCGCCTCGGCCCGGTCGCCGACCTCATGCGCTTCGGGACAAGCCGCCAGGATCGCGGCGCGGATCGAGGCCGGGTCCTCGGTGCGCGGGTTGTCGTCGGTGACGTAGAGCACATCGGCATGGGCCTTGGCCGCCGCGCCCATCAGGGGGCGCTTCAACCGGTCCCGGTCGCCGCCCGCGCCGAAGACCACGACGATCCGGCCCATCACATGGGGGCGCAGCGCCTTCAGCGCGGTCTCCAGCGCATCGGGCGTATGGGCATAGTCGACATAGACCGCCGCCCCGTTCCGCCGCGTCGCCGCCAGCTGCATCCGGCCCCGGACGCCGGTCAGCCGGGGCAGCACCGCCAGCACCGCCTCGGGCGCATCCCCCGCCGCAATCGCGAGGCCCGCCGCCAGCGCCACGTTTTCCGCCTGGAAGGCACCGATCAGCGCGAGCCGGGTCTGGAAGGCGCGGCCCTGCCACAGATAGCGCACCTCCTGCCCAGTGGCGTCAGGCCGAGCCGCGGCGATCTGCAAGTCCGCGCCCTGCCCCTTGCCCACGGTCAGCACCCGAAGCCCCCGGTCCAGCGAGAGTTCGGCCATATCCGACCCCTTGGCGCCGTCCAGATTCACCACCGCCACCCCATCCTCGGGCAGAAGCCGGGTGAAAAGCTGCGCCTTGGCCTCGAAATAGGCCTCCATCGTGCCGTGATAGTCGAGGTGGTCCTGCGTCAGATTGGTGAAACCACCAGCCACCAGCCGCACCCCGTCCAGCCGCCTCTGGTCGATCCCGTGGGACGAGGCCTCCATCGCCGCATGGGTCACACCGCCCTGCGCCGCCGCCGCCAGCAGCTTCTGCAAGGTCACGGGGTCCGGCGTCGTATGCCCGCTGGGCGCAGTCCAGGCGCCCTCGATCCCCGTGGTGCCGATGTTGATCGCCTCATGCCCCAGGGCCGCCCAGATCTGGCGGGTGAAGGTCGCGACCGAAGTCTTGCCGTTCGTCCCCGTCACCGCGACCATGACCTGAGGCTGTGCGCCGAACCACAGGGCCGCCGCGCAGGCCAGCGCCGCGCGCGGGTCTTCGGCCACCACCAGCGCGACGTCGGTCTCGGCCAGGGCCTCGGCGGCCAGCTTCGCACCCGCCGCATCGGTAAGGACCGCGGCCGCACCCTGCTCCAGCGCGCCCGGGATGAACTTCGCGCCATGCACCGAACTGCCCGGGAGCGCGGCGAACAGCATCCCCGCCCGGACCGCCCGGCTGTCCGCCGTGATCCCAGACAGCGCCGGGTCGCGACCGGCCCGGGCGGTGAGCCCGAGGTCGGAAAGCCGTGTCGCGCGCGCTGCCATGTGAGTTCCCCGTGACTAGCCAGCTTCAGTTGCTGGCGGCAGTTACCGCATCCGTGGCGACAGGTTCAAGCTTGGGGCGCAGCCCCATCAGCGGCGCCACCCGCCGGATGATCTCGGCCGCGACCGGCACCGCCGTCCAGCCCGCCGTGCGTCGGGTCTGGGACAGGGTATCATCCTGCGGTTCATCCAGCGTGACGATCAGCACATATTGCGGGTTCGACGCCGGGAACATCGAGGCGAAGGTGTTCACCACCTTGTCCTTGTAATAGCCGCCCGATTTCTTCGGCTTGTCCGCCGTCCCGGTCTTGCCCGCGACCTCATAGCCCGGCACGTCGCCCAGGGTCGCGGTGCCCTCCAGCACCACGCGGCGCAGCATCTTGACCGATTCCTCCGCCGTCTTCTCGCTCATCACCCGAACGCCAGTCGTCGGCCCCTCGCGCTTCAGCAGCGTCGGCTTGATCATCACGCCGCCGTTGGCGATCGCCGCATAGGCCGCCGCAAGGTGCATGGGCGAGGCCGACATGCCGTGACCGTAGGAGGTGGTGATCGTCACGATCTCCGGCCATTTCTTCGGGATCAGCGGCTTCGCGCCGGGGGCCTCGACCAGTTCCACCGGCGTCGGCTCGAAGAAGCCCAGCGACTTGAGGAACTGCTGCTGCCGCAGAGGCCCGATCATCAGCGCGATATGCGCGGTGCCCACATTCGACGACTTGGCGATCACATCCGTCACCGCCAGCAGGGGGCCGTAGTTGTGACCCTCGAATTCCTTGATCCGGTGCTTGCCCCAGATCATCGGGGCATTCGCATCGACCAGGGTCTGCGGATTGACCAGCCCCAGCTCCATCGCCTGGGCCACCGCGAAAATCTTGAAGGTAGAGCCCAGCTCGTAGACCCCCTGCACCGCGCGGTTGAACAGGGGGCTGTCGCCGGGTTCGGCATTCTTGTCGACCAGCGG
>NZ_DAIQAT010000102.1:0-12146 GCF_036781545.1 Tabrizicola sp. | reverse complement strand
ACATGTGATCTGCCCTTTCGACCACGCCTCGTTTGGGTCTTGAACGCCCTTATCGAGGGTGAGAATGAACCAGCCCCGATTTTTTTGCAAGAATCAATGCTTTGGAGCGAATAGTTGATGTGGATAAACTGCAACAGGTCGCAAAGGGTTGGAAAAAGGAAAGGGCGCGGCCCAAGATGATGTGGCCGCGCCCTGTGGTTGAGTAGAGTGAAGGATCACTCCTTGCAGGGAATCTCGACATCGGTGTCGACGAGTACCCCGCCGCTGCGCTGCTTGGCGTAGCACTTCTTCTTTTCCACGACCACGACCTCGGGGGCCTGCACTTCCTCGACGATCCCGAGCATGGATTTGGTATCGGTTTCGACCGTGCCTTCAATGGTTTCGCTTTGATCGCGCGCCAACGAAAGGGTCAGGCGACCTGTCGATTGAGCCTGGGCTAGACGTGCCACCTGTTCCGGTGTGGCCGCGACTGTCACTGTCTGCGCGACAGTATCCGAGGAGACCTGACCTTCGTTGATGGCACTATCAACCGCAATGACTAGGACCGCGCTTTCGATCTGCCGGGTCATTCCGCCCTCGACGCCAGCGACGCTGCCGGTCCACAGGATGTCGATGTAATCGTCCGGTTTGACGAAGTTCGCGATCCCCGAATCCATACCAACGCGGATGGCAAAGGCGCGTTTGCCCTTTTCGAGTTTCGAGGTCAGGCTCGCGAGTTGGCCGGGTTCTGTCACGCGGCTGGCCAGTACGGGCTCAAACGCCTCTGTCGAGCGAATGATGTATCGCGGGCCAGTGGCGTTTTCCGGAAAGAGTGCGGCCTTGTCACGGAAGATGGACTTCGGCAGCGACTTCTCGGGCCAGTAGATCAGCTGCACATCGCCCTCGGCAAGAGCGTCGCCGTATTTCTTCGGCTTGGCGAAGACATAGACCTCGACCAGCTTACCGGCCTTGGCGTTGAAGGCCTGTTCCTGTTCCAGCGCGCCTTCTAGGCCCGCCATATAGTCCTGGATCATGTAGACGGCCATGCCGGCCAGGGCCATGCCGACGAGGAGAACCAATGCGAATACTGCTCTCATACTAACCCTCTGATAGCTGCGGGCGATCAATGGTCTTGCCGCGGCGCCCGGCACTTCTTCTAATGTGAGAAAGGCGCCCCATCAAGGCAGTGGATGGGCGCCCCGATGGGATTGATGTGCTCCCTCAGCTAGCGGGCCGGGATGTAGGAACCGGCTTCCTCGACACCGTCGCCGATGGATTCGGCCAGATTGGACACCGGCGACTTCAGCATCGGAGCTATTAACATGCCCAGCACCACGACGCCTGCGGTCAGAACCACCCAGTCGACCGTAACGGCGCCCTCTTCGTCTTTCAGCATCTTCCGCATGCGCTTCATCGATGTCCTCCCGTCACGGGCTGTGTGCTCAATCATGGATACCGTGGCAGTTGAATAAGGCGAAACTTTAGCAGATGTCGGGCACTTAGAGGGATGCGGGCACAAAATGCGGGGGAGTGTCGGCGATTGCACTTGCCGGATCGTCCATAAAGAGAAAAAGGCTGCGCTTCTTGCGAAGCGCAGCCTTTAGGTCGCTCGACCTGAACCGGATCAGCAGGTCTTGCCGTCGGTGGTCATGCAGGTTTTGGCAGCTTCGAGCTCTTTGCCGATCTGCTCGGCAACGTTCGACACGGCCGGACGGACGAAGCTGAAGATCAGCAGGCCCAAGCCGACGATCGCGGCGGTCAGAACCACCCAGTCAACGGTCACGGCGCCGGCTTCGTCCTTCAGGAAGGCGGAAATCTTGGTCATGGTCTGTCCCTTTCTAAGGTGTGCTCAACTGCATTACAACCGTTCCGATCCGACCGTCATCACCGCCGTCTTCGTTCGGTATGGGAGCATATAGCCAGTCAATCGTGGCAGGATTTGGGACTGCGCAGGGAATTTCTTAGCCAAGTATTAATATCGCGAATTATCTTATAATTTATTGATTTTTAATGATAAAAATACTGTGGCAGGGCAGGATGTAGTTGTCACCTGCGACAGGTTGGCAAAATCTGGGAAGTTTTAACCAATTGCGCCACGAATCGCCGCACGCCGATTTGCGAAGCAACCGATGGTCGCGGTCGGCTACAACTGCGAGCGCCTGGACTGGGCTCAGCCTAACGCCGGCGGGGATGAAGAGCTGCGCGGCGGGTCCGTCAAATGGCGTAGAGCATGTCCTGCCTAGGTAGACCGAGAGGCAGACCAGAAAAGAAACTGGCCGCGCTTCTTGCGAAGCGCGGCCAGCATGTCGGGGCGTCAGCCCGGACGAAATCAGCAGGTCTTGCCGTCGGTAGTCATGCAGGTTTTGGCGGCTTCGAGTTCAACGCCGATCTGCTCGGCAACGTTCGACACGGCCGGACGGACGAAGCTGAAGATCAGCAGGCCCAAGCCGACGATCGCGGCGGTCAGAACCACCCAGTCAACGGTCACGGCGCCGGCTTCGTCTTTCAGGAAGGCGGAAATCTTGGTCATGGTCAGGTCCCTTTCTAAGGTGCAGTTGTGTCTGAACCGGCACGTTGGGCTCGGAGGGGTGCCCTGTTCGTTCGGTATGAAAGAATAAAGCCCCCCAAACGTGGCAGCAGTTTGGACGAGATTCGCAGAATCTTAGTCGTTCCCAAAAATCTGCACCGCTCCGACTAAGGCACTGAAAACAAAAGAAAGAAACTTTAGGAAACCGTTCACCATTGCGTGGTAGGGCGTGGTTTTTTCGCCAATTCGGGCGGAAATGCCATGATTGGTGCGCAAAAATGCTGGCTGGCCCGGGGGGAACCTGCGATTCTTCCGGCAAAACGACAAGGCGAGCAGGCCACCAAAATGCGGAAGACTTCATGGATCGCAGCGATTCTCTGCGTGGCCGCCCCATTGGCGGCGGGCGCGGAGGAATTCAGTTTCAAGCGGGTCAGGGTGGGCGACAGCCTGCCCGGAAAGCGGATCACCGTGCAGATCGACCCGGAGGAGCAGGCGCGCTACCTGGCGGCCCTGCCGAAGGTCGACCCGAACCCTGTGCATGAGCATGAAGCGCCGAAGGCTGCGGACGATGTGATCAGCAAGCCTGGGCCGGCGCCGGCCTCCTCTTACGCCTGGTATTGGGAGAAGGTGCCTGCTGGCCTGGGCGAGGCTTCGGACCGCTTCGACCTGGCGCTGGCCACGCTGTCCGAGGGACCGAACGGCACGATCGTGGGTGCGCCGCGGCTGCAGCATATGCAGGACGTCGCGGACCAATACGGCAAGGACATCCTGCGCGCGACGCTGGACACCCGCGTTTCGCCCGCGCTGGTGCTGGCGGTGATCGGAATCGAAAGCGCTGGACGGTCCGATGCGGTCAGTTCGGCGGGAGCGGTGGGGTTGATGCAGCTGATCCCGGCCACGGCGAAACGCTTCGGGGTTACGGATTCGACCGATCCGGTGCAGAACATCAAGGGCGGGGTCGCCTATCTGGACTGGCTGTTGAAGGAGTTCGACAACGATCCGGTGATGGTGCTGGCAGCCTACAACGCGGGCGAGGGCGCGGTGCGCGGCAATGGCGGCGTGCCGCCCTATGCCGAGACGCGGGACTATGTGCCGAAGGTGCTGGCCGCCTGGCGGGTGGCGCAGGGCCTCTGCGTCAGCCAGCCGCTGCTGGTGACGGATCCTTGCGTGTTCCGGACCGATCTGGCGGGCCTTTGACGGTCAGACGAAGACGTCGGCCCAGTCGGGATGCTTCTGCGCCTGCGCCTTGACGAAGGGGCAGAGGGCGACGACCTTGAAGCCGTCCTTCCGCGCCGCATCGACCAGCGCCTGAACCAGAGCAAGGCCCGCGCCGGTGCCCCGGAAACTGTCGGGCACACCGGTGTGGTCGGCGATGATCAGGGTGGGCGTCGTGACCGAATAGGTCAGCTCAGCCTCTTCTCCCTCGCGGCGGATCACGAAGCGGCCCTTGGTTGCCCCGTGTTCGCGGGTGACGATGTGATCAGACAATCGTGGCCTCCGTCGCGGCGCGAAGCTCGGTCTCGGTGATGCCGGGGGCGAGTTCCACCAGCTTCAGCCCGCCCGGCACCACATCCAGCACGCCCAAATTGGTGATGATCCGGTCGACGACGCCCTTGCCCGTCAGAGGCAGGGTGCAGGCCTTGAGCACCTTCGATTCGCCATGCTTGGAGGTGTGGTCCATGACCACGACCACCCGGCCCACGCCCGCGACGAGGTCCATCGCGCCGCCCATGCCCTTGACCAGCTTTCCGGGGATCATCCAGTTCGCAAGGTCGCCGTTTTCCGCCACTTCCATCGCGCCGAGGATCGCCATCGCGATCTTGCCGCCGCGGATCATGGCGAAGGACTGGGCAGAATCGAAATAGGCGGTCTGCGGCAGTTCGGTGATCGTCTGCTTGCCGGCGTTGATCAGGTCGGGGTCTTCCTCGCCCTCATAAGGGAAGGGACCCATGCCCAGCATCCCGTTTTCGGATTGCAGGGTCACGCTGACGCCCTTGGGGATGTAATTCGACACCAGCGTCGGAATGCCGATGCCGAGGTTCACATAGGTGCCGTCCTGCAGCTCCTGCGCGGCGCGGGCGGCCATGCCGTTGCGGTCCCAGCCTTTGGTTTCCTCGGCCATCATGCGTTCTCCCGCTTGCGGGTGGTGCGGTTCTCGATCCGCTTCTCGTGGGCGCCGGTGACGATACGATGGACGTAGATTCCCGGCAGGTGGATCTTGTCGGGGTCCAGACTGCCGAGCGGCACGATCTCCTCGACCTCGACCACGCAGGTCTTGCCGCAGGTGGCGGCCGGGACGTTGAAGTTGCGCGCGGTCTTGCGGAAGACGAGGTTTCCGCTGGGGTCGGCCTTCCAGGCCTTGACGATGGCAAGATCGGCGACGATGCCGCGCTCAAGGATATAGGTCTTGCCGTCGAAGTCGTGATGTTCCTTGCCCTCGGCGATCACCGTGCCGACGCCGGTCGCGGTGTAGAAGCCGGGGATACCCGCGCCGCCCGCGCGCATCCGTTCGGCCAGCGTGCCCTGGGGATTGAATTCCAGCTCCAGCTCTCCGCTCAGATACTGGCGCATGAATTCGGCGTTCTCGCCCACATAGGACGAGATCATCTTCTTCACCTGCCGGGTTTCCAGAAGCTGCCCGAGGCCGAAACCATCGACGCCCGCATTGTTCGAGGCGATGGTCAGGCCCTTGGTGCCCGCCTCGCGGATGGCGGCGATCAGAAGCTCGGGGATGCCGCAGAGGCCGAAGCCGCCGGCGGCGATCAGCATGCCGTCGTGCAGGAGCCCGTCAAGGGCCGCGGCGGCGCTTGGGTAGACTTTGTTCATGGGTCGTCTCCTCCCGGTTCCGCTCATGGGAACATCGGACCGGGATGATCCTGAAAGATTGCGCCGGAGCCTGCCATCCGTAAGAATACGTATGAGGCTACGTAGAGGCGGCGATGCGCGACTATGAAAGGCTGGCCTTCCAGCACGCGCCGGATGCGACATTGATCCTGGCGGATCGGGTGATCCTGCGCGTCAGCCTTCGGGTCGAGGCGGTGTTCGGCTGGCGGCCTGCCGAGCTGGAGGGGCAGTCGATCCGGGTGCTCTATCCCGGCCAGACGGACTACGAGCTGATCGGCGAGCGCGCACGGAAAGCGATGGGGACGGCGTCGGTCTACCGCGACGAACGGTTCATGCGACGCAAGGACGGCCAGGTGGTCTGGATGGAGGGGCACGGCACGGCGCTGGACCGGGACGATCCGCAGCGACTGGCGGTCTGGACCTACCGGCCGCTGGAGACCGGAGGCACGGCGGCGGGACCGCTGACGGCGACGGAGAAGCGGATCGCGCGCTATCTGGTGAACGGCTTCACCTCGAAGGAGATCGCGCTGGCAATGGGATCGTCGCCCCGGACGGTGGAGGTGCACCGGGCGAACATGATCCGCAAGATGGGGGTCAGGAACAGCTTCGAACTGGTGAGCCGGTTGCTGGCGGCGGGCGGCCCGGGGGAAGGCTAGCCGATGCGGTGCGGGCTTTCCCCCGCTGCGGGCAGGGGCTAAGGTCCGGCCTGCCGCCCGCGTGGTGAAATGGTAGACACTGGGGACTTAAAATCCCTTGGCTGCAAGGCCGTGTCGGTTCGAGTCCGACCGCGGGCACCACCTCGCTGTCCACGCGGGACAGAGGGGCCGCACCCCATGATTTCAATGGGTTGGTTTCGGACGTTAAGCGATTGGCAAGGGTTGACCCGCCGTGAGATCGGGGCGAGCCCCGAGTGCATGGGAAAGCGACGGCCCGGGGCTTTCGCCCGGGCCGTCGGCCGGATCAGGCCCGCAGGTCGAAGCGGTCGGCTTCCATCACCTTGGTCCAGGCCGCCACGAAGTCACGCACGAACTTCTCGCGGTTGTCGTCCTGGGCATAGACCTCGGCATAGGCGCGCAGGATCGAGTTCGAGCCGAACACCAGGTCCGCCCGCGTTGCCGTCCACTTCACCGCGCCGGTCTTGCGGTCGGTCAGCTCGTAGTCGTTCGAACCTTTCGGCACCCATTTCAGGGCCATGTCGGTCAGTCCGGTGAAGAAGTCGGTGGTCAGCGCGCCGACGCGGTCGGTGAACTGGCCGTGCTTCGTGCCGCCGTGGTTGGTGCCGATCACCCGCATCCCGCCCAGAAGGCAGGTCATCTCGGGCGCGGTCAGGCCCATCAGTTGCGCCCGGTCGAGGAGAAGCTCCTCGGCGGAGACCGCATAGTCCTGCTTCAGCCAGTTGCGGAAGCCATCGGCAAGCGGCTCCAGCACAGAGAAGCTGTCGGCGTCGGTTTCCGCATCCGTCGCGTCGCCGCGTCCGGCGTGGAAGGGCACCGTCACCTCGAAGCCTGCGGCCCGCGCCGCCTGTTCCACGCCGACATTCCCCGCCAGCACGATCACGTCGGCAACCGAAGCCCCGGCCTCACGCGCGATCGGTTCCAGCACCGACAGTACGCGGGCCAGGCGGGCGGGCTCGTTGCCCTCCCAGTCCTTCTGGGGCGCGAGGCGGATGCGGGCACCATTCGCGCCGCCCCGGTGGTCGGAGCCGCGATAGGTGCGGGCCGAATCCCAGGCGGTGCTGACCATGTCGCTGATCGAGAGGCCCGAAGCCGCGATCTTCGCCTTCACCGCCGCCACGTCCCAGGCGGTGGAGCTTTCGCGGACCGGATCCTGCCAGATCAGGTCTTCCTGCGGCACCCAGGGGCCCAGGTAGCGGTCCTTCGGCCCCATGTCGCGGTGGGTCAGCTTGAACCAGGCGCGGGCGAAGCAGTCGCTGAAATAGGCGTGGTCGTCGCGGAAGCGCTCGGCGATCTTGCGATATTCCGGATCGAAGCGCATCGCCATGTCGGCGTCGGTCATCATCGGCATCCGGCGGATCGTCGGGTCTTCCACGTCGACCGGCATGTCTTCCTCGGCAATGCCGATCGGCTGCCATTGCCAGGCCCCGGCGGGGGATTTCGCCAGCCACCAGTCGTATTTGAACAGCAGGTCGAAATAGCCGTTGTCCCATTTGGTCGGATGCGTGGTCCAGGCGCCTTCGAGGCCCGAGGTCACGGTGTCGCGCCCCACGGAACGGGTGGAGTTGATCATCCAGCCGAGGCCGCCTTCCTCGATCCCGGCGCCTTCCGGTTCCGCGCCCACCAGGGCGGCGTTGCCGTTGCCATGTGCCTTGCCGACGGTGTGGCCGCCCGCGGTCAGCGCGACGGTTTCCTCGTCATTCATCGCCATGCGGGCGAAGGTCTCGCGCACGTCGCGGGCGGTGCGGGTCGGGTCGGGCTGGCCGTCGACGCCCTGCGGGTTCACGTAGATCAGGCCCATGACCACGGCGGCGAGCGGGTTTTCCAGGCTCGCGCGGTCTTCCTTGGTCGGATAGCGGCTGTCGGTCAGCCATTCCTTCTCAGAGCCCCAGTAGACATCCTTTTCGGGCGCCCAGATGTCTTCACGTCCGAAGGCGAAGCCGAACGTCTTCAGGCCCATGGATTCGTAGGCAATGGTCCCGGCCAGCGCCATCAGATCGGCCCAACTGAGGCGGTTGCCGTATTTCTTCTTGATCGGCCAGAGAAGGCGCCGCGCCTTGTCCAGGTTGGCGTTGTCGGGCCAGCTGTTCAAGGGCGCGAAGCGATGGTTGCCCGTCCCGGCACCGCCGCGGCCGTCGGCCATGCGGTAGGTCCCGGCAGCGTGCCAGCTCATGCGAATGAAGAGACCGCCGTAATGGCCCCAATCGGCGGGCCACCAGTCCTGGCTGTCGGTCATCAGCGCGATCAGGTCGCGCTTCAGGGCCTCGAAGTCCAGCTTCTTCACTTCCTCGCGGTAGTTGAACCCGGTCAGCGGGTTCACCTTGCTGTCATGCTGGTGCAGGATGTCGAGGTTCAGCGACTTCGGCCACCAGTCCATCACCGTCGTCTCGGTCGTGGTGATCGCACCGTGCAGGACCGGGCATTTGCCCGCGCTTTTCATGTCATTCCCGTCCATCTTGCTCTCCTCGTCTGGCTGAATGCGGTGACGTAAACCAAAGCCTCGCCCCGCCCCGGAGGGGCAGGCAGGCGAGTCGCCGGTCTTCGTCCTGGGTCATTGGCTAGCACCCCTAAGCGATAATAGGAATTTTCATTTTCCTATCGCCGCGATATGCAGAGCCTATGACACCACTCACCATGAAGCACCTGCGCTATTTCGACGCGCTGGCCCGGCACCGGCATTTCGGGCGGGCGGCCGAGGCCTCGTCGATCTCGCAACCGGCCCTGTCGCTGCAGGTGAAGGAGCTGGAAGAGATCCTGGGTGCGCCGCTGGTCGAGCGGGGGGCACGGCAGATCAGCCTGACGGTGCTGGGCGAGGAGGTGGCGGTCCGGGCGCGCGACGTGTTGCGCGCGGTGGATGAGCTGGGGGCGCTGGCGCGGGCCTCGGCGGGGCCCTTGTCGGGGCGGCTGCGGCTGGGCGTGATTCCGACGGTGGCGCCCTATCTGCTGCCGCGGGTGATGCGGCATCTGGCGGCGGCCTATCCCGACCTGGACCTGCGCCCGCGCGAGGCGGTGACGCCGAAACTGGTGCGCGACCTGGCCGAGGGTCGCCTGGACCTGGCGCTTCTGGCGCTGCCGGTGTCGGAGCCGTCGCTGGCCGAGACGCCCTTGTTCGACGAGGAGTTCCTGCTGGTTCGCAACCAGGGCGCGGCGCATCTGCCGGTGCCGTCCCTGGCCGACCTGCCCGCAGAGCCGCTGCTGCTTCTGGAAGAGGGGCACTGTTTCCGCGATCAGGCGATTGCGGTCTGCAAGCTGCCGCCGCGCCCGACGGGCGAGATCATGGAGGGCTCGTCGCTGTCGACGCTGGTGCAGATGGTCGGCGCCGGTATCGGGGTGACGCTGATCCCGGAGATGGCGGCGGAGGTGGAACTGCGCTCGGCCCCCGTGGTCCTGCACAAGCTGCCCGAGCCCCGGCCGAAGCGGACCATCGGGCTGGTCTGGCGGCGGTCGAACCCCCTGGCCGACCGCTATGCCGGGCTGGCCGAGGGGTTGCGCGGGGTTCTTGGGTAAACTCCTCGTGCGCCTTCGGCTTCTCGCCGCCCGCGCGCGCGCCGAGCGAGGAGTGCCGAAAGCAATCGACAAGCGGCTTGTCAGGCGCCCCAGGTGCGCTCCAGCAGCCGCAGCCAGTTGCCATGGGCGATCTTGGTGATCAGCGGCTCGCCAAGGTTCATCTCGCGCATGGCCTGGATCAGGACCGGCAGTCCTTCGACCCCGCCGATATCCTGCGGCGTGGTCGCGCCGTCGTAGTCCGAGCCGAGGCCGACGTGATCCTCTCCGGCAATCTTCAGCATGTGCTCGATGTGGCGTTTCACCGGATCGAGGGTCATGTCCGCGCCGCGGCGGCCGTCGGGGCGCAGGAAGCAGGTGGCGAAGTTGAGCCCGGCCATGCCACCGGTCTCGCCGATGGCGCGAAGCTGGCGGTCGGACAGGTTGCGGCTGGAGGCGGTGACTGCATGGGCGTTGGAATGGGTGGCGACGAGGGGGGCGTCCGACAGTTTCGCCACGTCCCAGAACCCGGCCTCGTTCAGGTGGGAAAGGTCGATCATGATGCGAAGCGCGTTGCATTCGCGGACCAGCGCCTTGCCGAGGTCGGTCAGCCCGGGGCCGGTGTCGCCGGTCGAGGGGAAGCGGAAGGGGACGCCATGGCCGAAGATGGTCGGGCGGCTCCAGACCGGGCCGAGCGAGCGCAGGCCCATGGCGTGGAAGAGGTGCAGTGCGTCGAGATCGGGGCCGATGGGCTCGGCGCCCTCGAAGTGGAGGATGCCGGCGACGGCGCCCGCGGCCATGGCGGCGCGGATGTCGGCGACGCTGCGGCACCAGCGGAAGCGGCCCTCGGAGGCGCGCTCCATCCAGAGGAGATGGCCCAGCATTTCGACCGCGACGGGTTGGGCGGCGGTATGGGGGATCAGGTCTGGCAGCGGCAGATCATAGGGCGGGTTGTCCATCAGCGCGTCGTGGTCGACGGGTTCCCCTGTCTCGGGCGAGGGGATGTAGACCGCGAAGAATCCGCCCGCGAAGCCCGAGGCCAGCATCCGCGGCAGGTCGAGATGCCCCGCACCCTCGCCCTGCAGCCAGAGCTTCGCGCGGTCAGGTCCGGCGGCGGCGATTTTCAGGACGATGTCGTTGTGGCCATCGAAGACGGGGATCTGGCTGGGCATTGCTGGGGTCCAAGTGCAGGGGTTCGGGGCCACTCTTCTGCTTTTGGCCGGGATGCGCAAGCCGGGCCGTTTCGCCGCAGGCGGCGCGGAACGGTTGACGGGCCGGGTGTCTTCAGCCATGCCAAAGGGATGGTCCGTCTGCTCCATGTCCTGCATCGGGTGGCGCTGCTTGTCGCCCTGACCGTTGCCCTGGTGGCGACGGGCTTTGCGCATCGGATACCCGACGCGCAGGACGAGGCGCTGGCTTTTGCCTTGCAGAACGGGGTCAGCCTGAGCGACTTCTGCGGAGGAGATCCCGGCAGGGCCGCGCATAGCGGGGTAGAGTGCCAAGCTTGCCAGATCAGCCACGGGGCGGACCTTCCTCCCCTGACCGGGCTGCGGATCGACCTGGACCTGGCCTTCCAGGCCGAAGTCATCGCCCCATGTGCGGCCCGGGGCTTCGCCCGCTTTGCCGATCCTGCGCATCGGCCACAAGGACCGCCCGTCGCCTGACGGCGGCGCCTGTCCTTCTCGCCGACGCCCCCATCCTAGCCGCTGGCTGACAACGCAGGTCCTGTTGTCTTGCAGCCTGCAGGCCGTCCCTTTTTCTTTCCAACCGGAGCAAACCTATGAAACGCATCCTGACTTTCGCAGCCGCGCTGCTGCTGGCCGGTCCCGCCCTTGCCCATGAGGTGATGGTGGGCGACCTCGAGATCATCCACGCCAATATCCCGCAGCCTGCCAAGTCGGCCAAGGCCGCCGGGGGGTTCCTGGCGATCAGCAACAACGGGACCGAGGCCGACCGGCTGATCGGGGTCGAGGCCGACTTTGCCGCCAAGGCGGAAACCCATGAAAGCAAGGTCGACGAGAATGGCATCGGCACGATGGAGCATGTCGATTTCATCGAAATCCCGCCCGGCGAGACGGTGAACCTGGAGCATGGTGGTTATCACATCATGTTCATGGGGCTGACCGGTGAGTTGAAGGAAGGCGAGATGCGCAAGGTCACGCTGATCTTCGAACATGCGGGCCGGGCCGAGGTGGAGTTCATGATCGACCCGCCGATGGGCGAGGGGATGGAAGGGATGGACCATTCCAAGATGGACGGGATGGAGATGGGCGAAGGCTCGGGCGGCTGAGGCCCGGTGCAAGCCTCCGGCGCGGGGCCGACCCGCGCCGGATTTACCCTGCGGCAAAGCTGCGCTACACCCCGGGCGAGAGCTTGAGGCAGGACGGACATGCAGGGATTTCAGATGGAGCCGAAGCACGCCCGCTATGATGTGGTGATCATCGGCGGGGCGATCATGGGGTCGTCGACCGCGTGGTGGCTGACGCAGATGGGCTTTGCGGGCCGGGTGCTGGTGGTCGAGCGCGATCCGACCTACGAGCAGGCCGCGACCACGCTGAGTTTTTCCTGCATCCGGCAGCAGTTTTCGACCGAGCTGAACATCCGCATCTCGCAGTTCGGGGCCGATTTCGTGCAGTCGC
>NZ_DAIQAT010000101.1:0-12337 GCF_036781545.1 Tabrizicola sp. | reverse complement strand
ATGCGCTGGACCTGCGGTCGAAATCGGGCATCCACCGGCTGATCACCGCGCTGGAAGAACGCGGCTTCATCCGCCGTCTCGCGCACAGGGCGCGGGCGCTGGAGATCTTGAAGCTGCCCGAGGCGATGGAGAAACCCGGCTTCTCGCCCAAGGTGATCGCGGGCGACAAGGTCGATCCGCCGCGCGGCGCGATGCCGGTCTCGACCGTCCATGCGCTGGAACTGCCGGTGATGGGCCGCATCGCCGCCGGTGTGCCGATCGAGGCGATCTCCGAAGTGTCGCACCATGTCGCGGTGCCGGGCTCGATGCTGTCGGGCAAGGGGCAACATTATGCCCTTGAGGTCAAAGGCGATTCCATGATCGAGGCCGGGATCAACGACGGCGATATCGTCGTGATCCGTGAACAAAGCACCGCGGACAACGGCGATATCGTCGTGGCGCTGGTCGAGGATCACGAGGCCACGCTGAAGCGCTACCGCCGTCGCGGCAACATGATCGCGCTGGAAGCCGCGAACCCGGCCTATGAGACGCGGGTCTTCCCCGACCACCTGGTCAAGGTGCAGGGCCGCCTCGTCGGGCTGATCCGCAGCTACTGAGCGGCAAGCTCAAGCTTCGTGCCGGACAGGTCGGGAAGCACGACCTTGCGCGCGGGCGGCGACCACAGCCGGTGGGCGCCTTTCGTCGTCTCGATCCGCAAGGCATCGCCCTCGCGCCAGATCGCCAGCGGGCCTGTCGCCGAAAGGGTCTTCGCATCGATCAACGGGCAGGCCTTCGGTACGGCCTCGACCTTCGCGGCCAGAATGACCAGCGCGGCCGATCCGCAGACCTCGCCCACCTTTGCCTCGGACCCCTTGCCGGACAGAGCCACGGCGTGCAGCCCCGCCAGATCGAACCAGCGCTCGCCTTGCGGGCCATCGAAGCCGGGCCGCGTGGCGGCTTCGGCCTGCCCGGTCAGATCACCGTCGTTTTGCAGCCAGTTCTCGGCGGCGAAGCCCCCGCCCTTCGGGGCTGACAGCGCCCGGCCCTCCGGCCCCTCCAGCCCCAGAAGCTTGCCGTCGCCCGAGACTAGCAGCACCGGCCGATCCGCCATGAGCCAGAGACCGAGGGCGGCCAGCACGGGCAAAATCCCCAGCGCCTGGACCCGTCTGCGCCAGAGGATCAGCCAGATCGAGCCCAGCGTGAAGAGCGGCAGGACCCATGGCCCGGGCGCCGGGATCGCCGTCACCGACCCGTCCAGCCCGGCGGTCCAGTGCGCCACGAACAGGATCCAGCGCGCGCCCTGCTCCATCGCCCACAGCGGCAGGGCCGCTAGGCCGAAGGGCGCCAGCAGCGCGGCCAGGGCACCGGCAGGCATGATCACCACGCCCATGGCCGGGGCGGTCAGCAGGTTCGCCAGAAGCCCGTAGTCGGTGAAGCGGTTGAAATGCGCCGCCGCATAGGGCGCGGTCGAAAGCCCGCCGATCAGCGAGGACAGGACCAGCGTGAAGACCGGCATCAGCCAGCGCGGCACCCGCTCGCGGTAGATGCTGCCGTCCAGCGCCCCGAAGCCCACGATCAGCGCGATGGTCGCGGCAAAGGACATCTGGAAGCCGGGCTCCAGCAGGCTTTCCGGTTTCATCAGGAGGAGCACCATCCCCGCCACCGCCACCGACCGCAGGGTCAGCGCCCGGCGGTCCAGCAGCACCGCACCCAGCAAGACCGCGATCATGATGAAGGCGCGTTCGGTCGCCACATTCGCGCCCGACAGGAGCAGGTAGAAGAGCGCCACCCCGAGGCTGACCACCGCTGCGACCTTCTTGGTGTTCACCCGCAGCGCCACCCAGGGCACCAGCGCCAGCCCGTAGCGGAAGAGCGCGAAGACGAAGCCGATGAGAAAGGCCATGTTCATCCCCGAAATCGCCAGCAGATGCGCGAGCGAGGAATCCCGCAGGGCCTGCACCGTATCCTCGGTGATCGCCGAGCGGTCCCCGGTCATCGCGCCGGCAGCGAAGGCCCCGGCCTGGCCGTCCATATGCGCGAGCATTCCCTGCGTCAGCCAGCTGCGCAGCCTGTCGATGGGCAGCGCGCCGCCGGACGGCTCTTCCAGCAGCAGGACCGGCGTGCGGGTATAGCCCACCGCGCCGAGCTGGTTGAAGAAGGCCATGCGGCGGAAATCGAAGGCGCCGGGCTCCACCGGGCCTTCGGGCGCGGCAAGGTTCGCGGTCAGGATCACCACCTGCCCCGGCGTCGGCGTCAGCCAGTCCTGTGCCTTTTGCAGGGACACCCGCACCCTGAGCGGGGTCTTTTCGGGCGCAACCTCCTGCAGCACCACCCGGTCCAGCGTCAGGCGCAGCGCGTCGGATTGCGAGCGGTCGATCTCGACGATCCGGCCTTCCACCGGGCCGTAGTACCGGAAATCCAGCATCGGGGCGTTCAGCGAATGGGCGCGGATCCCGGCGGCGATCCAGCCCGCGGCAAGGGCGGCGGCGGCAAGGGCCAGCGGGCGTGCAAGCTCTACCTTCGCAGCAAGGCCCAGCCCGCCCGCCAGCACCAGCGCCGCCAGCGCGTAGCTTCCAACCCCCGGCTCCTCTTGCAGGCTGAACCAGGCGCCGATGCCGCAGCCGACCAGCACGGCGATCCAGGGGAACAGCATTCCCCGCGCCGTCTGCAGCGCCTCCAGCGGAGCGATCACGGCCCTGACGATGGCCACCTTGTTTCCCACCCCGCGATTGCCTAAACCCTCGGCAATCCTACGTCCGCCATGGTTTCCGAAAGGTTAACGTCCGATGCCTGCAGCCCCGACTTCCCCGGTCGTCACCCGTTTCGCGCCCTCGCCCACCGGGTATCTGCACATCGGCGGCGCGCGGACGGCGCTTTTCAACTGGCTTTACGCGCGCGGGCGGGGCGGCAAGTTCCTCTTGCGGATCGAGGACACCGACCGCGAACGGTCGACCCCCGAGGCGACGGCGGCGATCCTGCGCGGGCTCACCTGGCTTGGCCTGGACTGGGATGGCGATGTGGTCAGCCAGTTCGCGCGGAAGGATCGCCATGCCGAGGTCGCGCATGAGATGCTCGCGCGAGGAACGGCCTACAAGTGCTTCTCGACGCAGGAGGAAATCGCCGCCTTCCGTGCGGCGGAAGAGGCCGCGGGCCGCTATCCGGTGTTCCTGTCGCCCTGGCGCGATGCCGATCCCGCAACCCATCCGGATGCGCCATACGTCATCCGCATGAACGCCCCGCGCACGGGCGAGACCATCATCGACGATCAGGTGCAGGGCCGCGTGGTGATCAAAAACGAGACGCTGGACGACATGATCGTCCTGCGCTCGGACGGGACGCCGGTCTATATGCTGGCGGTGGTGGTCGACGATCATGACATGGGCGTCACCCATGTGATCCGGGGCGACGACCACCTGAACAACGCCGCGCGGCAGCAGATGGTCTATGACGCGATGGGCTGGCAGGTCCCGGTCTGGGCGCATATCCCGCTGATCCACGGGCCGGACGGTAAGAAGCTGTCCAAGCGCCATGGTGCAACCGGGGTCGAGGAATATCAGGCGATGGGCTACCCGGCGGCCGGGATGCGCAACTATCTGACGCGGCTTGGCTGGGCGCATGGCGATGCCGAGATTTTCACCTCGGAAGAGGCGATGAAGATGTTCGACCTGTCCGGGATCGGCCGCGCGCCCGCCCGGCTGGACTTCAAGAAGCTTGAGAACACCTGCGGGCACCACATGGCCATGGCCGAGGATGCCGCGCTGCTGCATGAACTGCAGGCCTACCTTGCTGCCGCGGGGCGCGAGCCGCTGACCGAGGCGCAGACCCGGCTGATGCAACAGGCCCTGCCCTTCCTCAAGTCCTCGGTGAAGACTTTCCCGGAACTGATTGATAAGGCATCGTTCCTGATGATCTCCCGGCCGATTGTGCAGGACGTGAAGGCCGGAGAGGCGCTGGATACGGTATCCCGTGGTATACTGAAATCATTGACGCCGCGCCTGCAAACTGCTAGCTGGACGAAAGAGGCGCTGGAGCCCATCCTGACCGGCATCGCCGCTGAGAACGGCATCGGGTTCGGCAAGCTTGCGGCACCGCTTCGGGCGGCTCTGGCTGGCCGAACTGTTACACCTTCGGTTTACGACATGATGCTAACCATCGGTCGGGAAGAAACCGTCGCCAGGCTGTCGGACGCGTCGCAGTGACCAGCGCCCCCCGGCCTTGAAGCTGCCCCCGCCGGGGTGCAGGATAGCCAATGGCCGCGCCCGACCGGGTGCGACCGCCATGACTGGGGAGAACCATGTCGGACACCAACGCCAAGCTAGAGCTGAACGGGACCACCTACGACCTTCCCGTCCTGAAACCCACCCTCGGCCCTGATGTGCTGGACATCCGCAAGCTTTACGGCGAGGCGGATGTCTTCACCTTCGACCCGGGCTTCACCTCGACCGCCGCCTGCGAAAGCGCGATCACCTATATCGACGGCGACGTGGGCGAGCTTCTGTATCGCGGCTATCCGATCGAGCAGCTGGCCGAGAAGTCGACGCATCTGGAAGTCTGCTTCCTGCTTCTTTACGGCGAACTGCCGACCGCCGCGCAGCTGGCCGATTTCACCCAGCGGGTGACGCGCCACACGATGGTGCATGAACAGATGCACTATTTCTTCCGCGGCTTCCGCCGCGATGCGCATCCGATGGCCACCATGGTGGGCGTGGTCGGCGCGATGGCCGCCTTCTACCACGATTCGACGGACATCAACGATTCCTGGCAGCGCGAGGTCGCGGCGATCCGGATGATCGCCAAACTGCCGACCATCGCCGCGATGGCCTACAAATATTCGATCGGCCAGCCCTTCGTCTATCCGAAGAACGCGCTGAGCTATTCCGGCAACTTCCTGAACATGTGCTTCGCCGTCCCGACCGAGGATTACGTGGTCAATCCGATCCTCGAAAAGGCGATGGACCGGATCATGATGCTGCACGCCGACCACGAGCAGAACGCCTCGACCTCGACGGTGCGGCTGGCCGGCTCCTCCGGCGCCAACCCCTTTGCCTGCATCGCGGCGGGCATCGCCTGCCTGTGGGGTCCGGCGCATGGCGGGGCGAACCAGGCCTGCCTGGAGATGCTGAAGGAGATCGGCACCGTCGACCGCATTCCGGAATACATCGCCAAGGCGAAGGACAAGAACTCGGGCTTCCGGCTGATGGGCTTCGGCCACCGGGTCTACAAGAACTTCGACCCGCGCGCCAAGGTGATGAAGGAAAGCGCCGACGAGGTGCTGGATCTGCTGGGCATCCACAACAACCCGCTGTTGCAGGTCGCCAAGGAACTGGAACGGATCGCGCTGGAGGATGAATATTTCATCTCGAAGAAGCTTTATCCGAACGTCGACTTCTACTCCGGCATCATCCTCGAGGCGATGGGCTTCCCGACCTCGATGTTCACGCCGATCTTCGCGATCAGCCGCACCGTCGGCTGGATCAGCCAGTGGAAAGAGATGATCGGGGAGAAGAACCAGAAGATCGGCCGCCCGCGGCAGCTGTATATCGGCCCGGCGAAGCGCGACTACGTCGATCTGCGCCACCGCTGAGCGCCTTCAAGGCATTGGGAAGGGCGGCCCTTGCGGTCGCCCTTTCGCGTCCCTAGCCGCGCCCGTCCAGCGTCCCGACCGCGCCGTAAAGCCCGGGCCGCCGGTCGCGGAACAGGCCCCAGCTGGCCCGGAGCGCCGCAATCGCGTCGAGGTCGAACTGGTGGACCAGCACGCCCTCGGTCACCCGGTCGGCCTTGGCGACCAGCTGCCCGGCATGATCGGCGATGAAACTTGAGCCGTAAAACGTGACCTCCCGCCCCTCCGGCGCGACTTCCGTTCCGATCCGGTTCGAGGCCACCACCGGCAGGATATTCGCCGCCGCATGGCCGCGCATCGCCATTTCCCAATGCGGCTGGCTGTCATAACCGGGCGCGGGCGGCTCGGACCCGATGGCGGTCGGATACATCAGCAGCTCCGCCCCCATCAGCGCCATCGACCGGGCGCATTCCGGGAACCACTGGTCCCAGCAGATGCCCAGGCCGATCCGGCCGAAGGCGGTATCCCAGACCCTGAATCCGGTATCGCCGGGCGAGAAGTAGAACTTCTCCTCATAGCCCGGCCCCTGCGGGATATGGCTTTTCCGGTAGAGCCCCAGCACCCGGCCATCGGCATCGACCATCGCGACCGAGTTGAAGAAGGCAGGCCCGGCGCGCTCGAAGAAGCTGACCGGGATCACCACGCCCAGCTCGCGCGCGAGATCGGCGAAGCGGGCGACCAGCGGATGGCCTTCCCGCGGCGCAGCCAGGTCGAAATAGCGCGGATGCTGCTCGATGCAGAAATAGGGCGCGGCGAACAGCTCCTGGATCAGCACCACCTGCGCACCCTGCCCTGCCGCCTGACGGACCAGCGCCTCGGCACGGTCGGCATTGGCAGGCAGGTCCCAGCTGCAGGCGAACTGGGTGGCGGCGACGGTCAAGGGTCTCATGGATGCGGGCCTCGGATATGCGCTAGCGCCAGCCTAAGCCCCTGCCCCTGCCGCTTGAAGCCCTATTCCGCCGGCTGTTCGCTGGGCCAGCGCGCCCCGGCGGCGGCGAGGGCGCTGGGGTGCAGCCGTTCCGACCGGTCCCGTCCCACGACCCGTCGCCGCCGTAACAGGAACCACTTGCCCCAGCTGCGCCAGGTGCCGACCATTGGCGCATCGGGGTCGCAGGGGAACCCCGCCCGCCAGCCTTCGGGCAGGGCAAGCCCCAGCGCCTCGGCGCGTTCCAGCATCCAGACCAGCGGGATGTTGGCCAAGGGACGGGCCGCCGCAAAGTCACCCAGCTGGCCACCGATGTCGCCATGCGCGCCGCGGAACCAGACCTGCTCGACATTGCCCTCCCACCCCGGCGGGCAATCCCACAGCACCGGCGCAAAGGCCTCGCGCGTCTCGTTCAGGGCCAGCGCATGGTAGCCGTGCCGGATCGAGGTGCCGAGCTGGTGGTTGTGAAAGCCGTAGTGGTCTGGCGCGAACATCCAGAACAAGGGCAGCCGCAACCCCAGCGCCTTCACCGTGTCGAAGACCCCCACCATCTCGATCGGCGCCTCGGCATGGCAGAAGCGGCGGATGAAGGCTTTCGATGCCTGGCTCTCGGCCCCGCGCTCATAATGCCGCCAGGCCAGCCGCACCGCGCGTTCCGTCGCATGGTCCCGCTTCAGAAGCCCCACCCGGTCGATCACCCCCGCCAGCGAGCGCACCGCATAGGCCCCGCGCGAATAGCCGAAGAGGAAGATCCGGTCGCCCTCGCGATAGCCGCTCGCCAGCCAGCCATAGGCGCGCTGGATCTGCGGCGCGGTCCCTCGGCCCTCCAGCAGCGCTAGCCCGCGCAACCAGCCTTCCCACTGCATCCCCGGTTCGTAGTAGAGCCTTCGATTGGCCCGGGTGCCCATCTGCTTCAGCAGCAGGAACATCAGGCCCACGTTGCTTTGCTGGCCGGGCTCCAGGCTGGACATCGTGCCATCCAGGATCACCACATGATCGACCACACCCCGCACCCGCCCCGGCTCGGGCACCGGGGCCGGTTCCACCGCGGGCTCGACCTCGCGGCGGAAGAAACTGCGGATGCGGTCGAACAGGCGCGTGGCGGCTCTCCTCTGACAGCGGCGCGGGACGGCGCTTCAGACCATCATCGCAACGCAGGAATTAAGGTTCCCTTGACCACAAAGCTCATGCGCCCGGCGGGATTTGTCCAGCCGGGCGCGCGCATTTCACGAAGGTTTTCAGACAGTCAGAGCTTGAGGCTGAGCACCGTTGCCATCTGCAACTCGCCAAAGCCGTTGAAGCGGGTGTTGGTGACGGTGGAATAGGACCCCATCCCCTGCCAGACGACGAAATCGCCCTCCTCCAGGTCCGAGGGTAGCGCGATCTCGCCCGGCAGGCGGTCGACCGAATCGCAGGTCGGGCCGAACACGATGCGCGGCACGACCTCGCCCCTCCGCTTCTCGCCGGTGGGCGTAAGCACCTCGATCCGGTCGATCACGCCGATCATCGGCAGTTCGGTCAAGGAGCCATAGACCCCGTCGTTCAGGAACACATGGGCGTCGTCGCGCAGCGCCTTGACGCGGGCCGCCAGCGCGAAGGCATCGCCACACAGGGCCCGCCCCGGCTCGCACACCAGCGCCGGGCGGTCGGCCCCGAAAGCCTCGGTCGCGACACGGTCGATCAGGGCGAAGGTCTCTTCCAGCTGGGGCACGATCCCCACCATCCGGTGCGAGGGGAAACCGCCCCCCACGTTCAGCCGTGCGATCTTCACGCCCGCATCCTTCGCGATCACCGCCGCCTCGCGGATATAGGCCTCCCAGGCGTGGGGGTCGGTGCATTGCGTACCGGGATGGAAGGTGATCGAGGGGATATAGCCCGCCGCCGCCACCGTCTTCAGCAGTTCCACCGCCAGTTCCACCGTCGCACCGAACTTGGCGCCGAAATTGTAGGCGGCCCCCGCGACCGGCAGCTTGAAGCGCACGGAGATCTCGGTGCCAGCGACCGGCACCATCTCGATCAGCTTCTGAAGCTCCGACTGCGAATCGACGCTGTAGCTCTTCACCCCACGCGCGACCGCATGGGCGATCTCGTGGCGCGCGCGGACCGGGTTGTTGTAATGGATCGCCGCATCGGGGGCGAGGCGGCGGATCAGGTCGATCTCGAAGGGCGAGGCGCAGTCGAAGCCGCGCACGCCCGCCGCCGCGAGGTTCTCCACCATCGCCTCGCCGGGGTTCGACTTCACCGCATAGGTGACAAGGCCCGGAAAGCCGTCGATGAACCGCCGCGCCGCCGCCTGCGCCGCCGAGGGCGCGAAGAACAGAACCGGGTTTTCCGGCTGCTCTTTCTTCAGGTAATCGGTGGGGTTGGACCAGATCGTCTTGGAGAGTCCCATCGGCGTATTTCCCTTTGCCAACAAGACGCTTCGCCCTTCCCCGTGCAGCTTGGGACCGGGCACCAGCGTGGTTTCAAGTGAACCAGGCCAGGTGCGTATGAGCCGCCCTTTTCCTGCAGTCGAGGATGCCGCATATGGGTTACAAACTCACCGAACAAAACTATATAAATGCGCGGTTTCGTCGTTATAATGACGAAAAAGGACGGCAGACTGCATGGATGACCTGGATCGCAACATCATTGGGCTGCTCTCCGCCGATGCGCGGGTTTCGGTGGCCACTCTCTCGCGCCGGTTGAAGGTCGCGCGGTCGACGATCCAGGCCCGGCTGGAGCGTCTGGAGACCGGCGGCGTCATCGCCGGATACACGCTGAAGCTGGGCGAGGCTGCGCGGGAAGGGCGGCTGCGCGCCTCGGTTTTGCTCACCATCGAGCCCCGCTCCCAGGCCGCCGTACTGGCCCGGCTGCGGTCGATTGCCGAGATCGAGCGGGTGTTCACGACGTCGGGCCGGTTCGACTTTCTGGTGCAGGTGGCCTGCCCCAATACCCAGGTGCTGGATTCGGTCTTGGACCAGATCGGCGCGATGACCGGCGTCCGGGCATCGGAGAGTTTGATCCACTTGTCGACCAAGATCGACCGGGCGGTGTGAGGGATGGAGGGGATCGTAAGGTGGGGTTGAACCCCACCCTACATCGCGCCGGTCGTCAAATGCCCAACCCCCGGAACACCTTCGGCAATTCCTCCGGCAGGTCCTCTGCGATCAACCCCGGCCCGAACGACAGCGCACATTCGACATGCAGCCAGGCCCCGGTACAGGCCGCATCGAAGGGGCTGAACCCCCGCGCCAGAAGTCCGGTGATGAACCCCGCCAGCACATCGCCCGACCCTGCGGTCGCCAGCCACGGCGCCGCCCGGTCGTAATGGGCTGAATTGATCGCACAGCGCCCGGTAGGGTCGGCGATCACCGTATCCGGCCCCTTGTACAGGACCACACAGCCCGCGCGCTTCGCAGCCTCGCGGGCGGCGTCGACCTTGGAATAGGCGGGGCCCTTGGTTGCCGGTTCGGCCAGCTTTTCGGCGATGTCGGGGAAGAGGCGCGCGAACTCCCCGGCATGAGGGGTGAGCACGCATCCGTCATGCAGGGCGGTGAAGAGGTCGGGGTGTTGGGAGAGGATCGTCAGCGCATCGGCGTCGAGGACGATACCCCGCCCCGGACCTGATCCGGGGCCTCCATGTCCACCTTGTCCCCCGGATTGAGCGAGGTCCCGGGTCAAGCCCGGGATGGGGTTTGGAACATCCAATGCGACCGCCACCAACCCCGCCTCCCGCGCACCGACCCCCAACCCCGGCCCCACACACAGCGCATTGATCCGCCTGTCCTCCAGCACCCCGGCGAGGGCGCCCCCATCCGCCACCCCCCGCAGCATCACCGCATCCAGCCGGGCGGCGTTCTCGGGGATGGCCTCGGGCGGACAGCCCACCGTCACCACCCCCGCCCCGATCCGCAAGCTTCCCCGCGCAGAAAGCCGCGCTGCCCCGCCGCGAGCGGATGGGCCGGAGAGGATGAGGGCGTGGCCGTGGGAGTATTTGTGGCCGTGCGATTTTGTTAAGCCCGGAACAAATGGGGTTGTGCTCGTGACCCAATCGGCCTCTCGACGAGCAAGGTCCCTGTCGGCCTCGTAGCTATGAATCCCGAGTGAAACAACCTTCAGCCGCCCGCAGAGCTCTGGCTCCGCATCAAGCATGTGCCCGACCTTTGCCGCCTGAAACGTCACGGTGAGATCGAAGGGCGGAACATATACATCATCCGCATCTTCAAGGATGTATCGCCCACTGTCGGCGCACACACCCGAAACAACGTCGATTGCAACCAATCGACACCCTGACTTCTGGGCAATATTCCACAGGCCGCCAGCAGCGCGGTTGGTTCGGGTAAGTCCGATCCCGAACAAGGCATCAATAGCCAGATGAGCATCATCAAAGATAAAGCCGTCAGCGTCCTCGAATGATCTAACCTCCCCCATCCCCACCCACCGCTCATAGTTCACCCTTGCATCCGGCGGCATCCGCTCCGGGTCGCCGTAGAGGAAGACCTCCACCTCCCAACCCCACTCCTTCAACAGCCGCGCCACGACGAACCCGTCGCCGCCGTTGTTCCCCGGCCCGCAGAGGACCACCGCCCGGCGCGAGGTCGCTCGCAGCTCCGGCCATTCCTCGAACACCGCCTCGACCACGCCCCGTCCGGCGCGTTCCATCAGTTCCAGCCCCGTGACCTCGCCACTGGCTATCGCCGCCTGTTCGATGGCCCGCATCTGCGCGGCGGTCAGGAGTTCGGTCATTTCTCAGCTACCCGTGTTTTCAGACCGCCCGAACAACGGGCTGACTGCACAAATTTTAGGCGAAGCCCAAGGAATCCCCCGGCCAGAGCCATCCGCGAAACCCTGTCACATTGTCCCCCGCACAGGGAAGTGGTCAGAGAGGCCAGAGACGGAAGCGGGGGGAGCAGCCCATGAAGAAAGTCGAGGCGATCATCAAGCCATTCAAGCTGGATGAGGTGAAGGAGGCCCTGCAGGAGGCCGGGATCCAGGGCCTTAGCGTGACCGAGGTCAAGGGCTTCGGCCGCCAGAAGGGCCATACCGAGCTGTACCGTGGCGCCGAATATGTCGTGGACTTCCTGCCCAAGGTGAAGATCGAGGTCGTGCTGACCGACGACATGGTCGACACCGCCGTCCAGGCCATCGTCAGTGCCGCACGCACCGACAAGATCGGCGACGGCAAGATCTTCGTCACCCCCGTGGAACAAGCCATCCGCATCCGCACCGGCGAAACCGGCGACGATGCTGTCTGACCCAGGCCCAGAGTTTTTCTAGGGAAATTCTGGGCTTGTCCGAACCCGGCCCGCAAGGCCCATCCATCAACCCCAAACCGAAAGGCAGTCAGATGAGCGCCGTTGCCAAGGCTCTGAAACTGATCAAGGACGAGGAGGTCGAATATGTCGACATCCGCTTCACCGACCCGAAGGGCAAGCTCCAGCACGTGACGCTGGTCGCCGACCTGGTGGACGAGGATTTCTTCGAGGAAGGCTTCATGTTCGACGGCTCGTCGATCGCGGGCTGGAAGTCGATCGACCAGTCCGACATGAAGCTGATGCCGGATGCGACTTCGGTCTACCTCGACCCGTTCTATGCGGAAAAGACCCTCTGCGTGCATTGCAACGTGGTCGAGCCCGATACCGGTGAGGCCTATTCGCGCTGCCCGCGCCAGATCGCGCTGAAGGCCGAGGCCTACCTCAAGTCTTCCGGCATCGGTGACGCCTTCTACTGCGGCCCGGAAGCCGAGTTCTTCCTGTTCGACGACGTCCGCTATTCGGTGACCCCCCGCAAGGTGGCCTACGAGATCGACGCGGAAGCCGCCGCCTGGAACA
>NZ_DAIQAT010000100.1:0-12384 GCF_036781545.1 Tabrizicola sp. | reverse complement strand
ACAGCGCCATCCGCCAGTCATGCGCGCTGGCATGCGGGGCGTCCTTGCCGACGGTGAAGGTCAGATGCCGCAGGATGCTGGCCTGAAGGATATTGGGGGTCACGCTAAGATCGGTCACGGTCTTGTCCAGCAAGGTCTTCTCCAGGGAAAGCCTAAGCGCCGGTGGACGGCGGTCAAGCCAGCTTTCGATTGCGGCGCCGTATCAGGATTCGCTGCGCCGCACGAGTCACGTCAGCTTTTGTTACCGCAAACATCGCTTCCTTGTAGGGGTTTTAAAGCGATTTGGAAACTGGCAGGCGGACGATTTTGCGCGGCGTCAGGCAACCTTGCCACATGGCGTGCGCGCAGACCTTGACGCGGGCGCGAAGCTCTGGGCCAATCACGGCACGAGAGGACGTTTTCATGACCACACTTTCCGTTCCCGATATGAGCTGCAACCACTGCAAGGCCACGGTCGAGGCCGCGCTCGGCGCCGTGCCCGAAGCCGGTGCCGTCACCGTCGACCTGACCAATCGCAAGGTCGAGGTTGCAGGCCCCGCGCCCGCCGCCGCCCTGATCCAGGCGCTGGACAAGGCGGGCTATCCGGCAACGCTCGCCTGAAGCGGAACGACGCTTGCCGAATGGCCACGCCGGAGGTGGTCCAAGAATTTTCTGGAAAATTCTTGGACTTGCACTGTCCCGGGGGCGGTGTTCACCGTTCTACAGGCTCGGCCCCGGTTCGATCTTGCTGCCGTCGCTGAAGCGCGACAGGCGGAAGCGGGTCAGGTCGTGCCCGGTCGGCCGGCCCGTCACCAGATCCGCCACCACCCGCCCCATGCCCGGCCCGATGCCGAACCCATGCCCGCTCATCCCCGTGGCGATGGTCAGGCCGGAAATGGGCGCATGATCCACCACCGGCACCACATCGGGGATCGTATCGATCATCCCCGCCCAGGCCGTCTTCAGCTTCGGGCGACCCAGCGCGGGGAAGGCTTTCGCGAAACTGTCCTGCACCTCGGCCAGAGTCTGCATGTTCGGGGCGGGGTTCAGGATGCGCTGGCGTTCGAACGGGCTCTCGCGGTCCAGCGCCCAGCGGCGCGGCGTGCTCCAGGCGTCGGGAAAGCCCTTCGGGGCCATCAGGCGGAAATTGGTGGAGCGGAAATCCTTTTTCAGCACAGGCAGATAGACGCCAAAGCTCGCGAAGGCATCCCGCCCGATGAAGAAGTCATGCCGCGCGCCGGGGGCAATCGAATATCCCCCGTCCGCCCGGCGGCGGAAGGCGAAGTCGTCATCGGCGGCATTGCCCGCGAAGACCTCCGGCATCGGCTCGGTCGCCGCGACCGAGGCCAGCACCGAAAGCTGCGGGATGCGGATGCCGTGCCGGCCCAGGAACAGCCGGGACCAGGCCCCCGCGGCCACAACCACATGGTCGCAGGCCACCCGCCCCGCCTCCGTCACCACCCCGGCGACCCGGCCCGCCGCAAGGTCCAGCCCCCTGACCGCGCAGGCCTCGCGGATCACCACGCCCTTTTCCTCTGCCGCTGCCGCCAGCGCCGGGACTGCCGCCCAGGGTTCGGCCCGCGCATCGGACGCCGTGAACAGCCCGCCCTTCCACGGCGCCGCCGCCCCCTTCAGCATCGCCATGGTCTCGCCCGCCGTCAGGAGCCGCGTGTCCAGCTGATGCGCGCGGGAATGTTCGGTCCAGGCCTCGAAACCCGCGATCTCGGCCTCGGTCTTCGCCATGTACAGGACACCGGTCTGCCGGAAGCCCAGCACGTCGCCCATCTCTGCCGCCAGCCGCTTCCAGATCGCCAGGCTTTCGACCATGATCGGCAGCTCGCCCGGGTCCCGGCCCTGCTGGCGCACCCAGCCCCAGTTGCGGCTGGACTGTTCCCCCGCGATCCGGCCCTTTTCGCACAGGACCACCGACAGGCCCCTCTCGCGCAGAAACCAGGCCGTCATCACCCCGATCACGCCGCCGCCGATCACCACCACATCGGCACGTGGCGGCAAGGCGGCCCCGAACCGCACCGGCGAGGCCTCGGAAATCGGAAAGCTCATCCCAGTCGCTCCAGAAGACGCTCCATGAACCGCTGGCCAGCAAGGAACTCGGAAACCTCCAGATATTCATCCGGCTGGTGCGCCTGGGCGATGTCGCCCGGCCCGACCACCACCGCCGAATAGCCCGCGTCCTGGAACTGCCCGGCCTCGGTGCCATAGGACACGACGCCCGTCTCGTTCTCGCCGGTCAGCGACCGCGCCAGCGCCTCCGCCGCCCCGTCGACCTCGGGCCGCAGCGGCGAGACATTGAAGAACCGCTCCAGCGTCACCCCCGCCTCGGGACGCCGCGCCTTCAGCGCCCGGTCCAGCACCTCCGCCGCCCCTCGGAACGCCCCGGCATGAGCCTCGATGTCGTCGTCCGGCACGCAGCGCATCTCCACGGCGAAGCGGCAGTCGGCGGCGGTGATGTTGTCCGCCGTCCCGCCCTGGATGCGCCCGATGTGCAGCGTCGTGAACGGCGGGTGGAACCGCCCCCCCACCGCCCCGCGCGAGCGCGCCTGGATTTCGTCGTTCCGGTCGTTGACCCAACTGATCAGCCGCGCCCCCTCCATGATCGCCGACACCCCTTCGGGCAGAAGCGAGCTATGCACCTCATAGCCCTTCACATGCACCGCATAGCCCGTGCCGCCCTTGTGCCCGGTGATCACCTTCATCCGCGACGGCTCGCCGATCAGCGCGACCTCGCCCTTCGGCACCACCTGCTGCATCGTCTCGATCATCGGCGGCGCGCCGGTGCAGCCCACCTCCTCGTCATAGGACAAGGCCAGCTGCAACGGCTGCGCCACCCCGCGCCTCTGCGCCTCGACCACCGCCCAGACCGCCAGCGCGACATAGCCCTTCATGTCGCAGGTCCCGCGCCCGTAAAGCCGCCCGTCCCGCTCCTCCACCACCCAGGGATCCGAGGTCCAGGCCTGCCCATCCACCGGCACCACGTCGGAATGGCCCGACAGCACCACCGCCCCTTCGACCCAAGGCCCGGCATGGGCGATCAGCGCCGCCTTCTGCCGGTCCTCGTTCCAGTGCCGGAAGCACTTCACCCCCTGCCCCGCAAGGTAGCCTTGCAGCCAGTCGACCAGCGCCAGGTTCGAGTCGCGGCTGACTGTCGGAAAACTGACCAGGTGATCCAGAATCTGACGCGGCGTCAGCACATCCATCGCGGTTTCCCTTGCGAGAGCTACATCTGGTAGCCAGCCTGTCTCCCGGACTTGCGCAAGTCAATATCTGGCAGATTGGCGCGCAGGCCGGTCGATCTGCCGGGGAAACGCTGTGGAATCGCACCGCAAATCAGGATTGATAGAAGGCCAAGAATCGGGAAGAGTTGACGGAACGGCCCGCAAAGGGCTGCAAGGCTGAAAAATCAGCCAATGATAACAAGACATAAGAACGTCGCGGGGAGAACTGAATGGCCGAACCGGCCGCGCCCGTCCTTGATGTCAGGGACCTCAAGACCGTTTTCCGCACCCGTGGCGGCGAAATCCACGCCGTGAATGACGTGAGCTTCCACCTCATGCCGGGCGAACTTCTGGGTGTGGTGGGCGAAAGCGGTTCGGGCAAGTCCGTCACCATGATGTCGCTGCTGCGGCTCCTGCCCGCGCCGCCAGCCGATATCCGCTCCGGCAAGGTGCTCTTGAACGGCAGGGATCTGCTGGCGATGACCGGCGACCAGCTGCGCGCGGTCCGCGGCGCCAAGATCGGCTTCGTCTTCCAGGACCCGATGACCTCGCTGAACCCGGTCTTCACGCTGGGCAACCAGATCATGGAACCGCTGATCAAGCACATGCGCATGTCCCGGACCCAGGCCGAGACCCGCGCGGTCGAGCTTCTGGAACTGGTCGGCATTCCTGACGCGCGGCGCCGTCTCTACCAGTATCCGCACCAGTTTTCCGGCGGGATGCGGCAGCGGGTGATGATCGCCATCGCGCTGGCCTGCGACCCCGACGTGCTGATCGCGGATGAGCCCACCACCGCGCTCGACGTCACCATCCAGGCGCAGATCCTGGAGCTGGTGAAGGATCTGCGCCGCAAGCTCGGCATGGCGATCATCTGGATCACCCATGACCTCGGCGTCATCGCCGGGATCGCCGACCGGGTGATGGTGATGTATGGCGGCCAGATCGTCGAACACGCCCCGGTGAGGGAGCTTTTCGCCAACCCGCAGCACCCCTATACCCGCGCCCTTCTGCAGGCGATCCCGCGCATCACCGGGCCCCGCGACGCGCGCCTCAAGGTGATCGAGGGCCAGCCGCCGATCCTGACCGGCGCGCTCGACGCCTGCCCGTTCCGCGCCCGCTGCGAATACCGCTTCGACACCTGTGATGCCGTCAACCCGGCCCGCCGCGCGATCGATGGCCAGCCCGTCGGTCTTGGCCATGATGTCGCCTGCCACTGGCACGCTCCCGCAAGACAGGAGCCCGCCCATGCTTGACGCCGCGCCCGCGCCGCTTGTCCAGGTCCAGAACCTGAAGATGCATTTCCCGATCTACACCGGGATCTTCCGCAAGCATACCGGCGACGTGAAGGCGGTGGACGGGGTCTCCTTCGACATCATGGCCGGTCAGACCCTGGGCCTTGTCGGCGAATCCGGTTGCGGAAAGTCGACCGTGGGCCGCGCCATGCTGCGGCTTTACGAGCCCACCGCAGGCCGCGTGGTGATCGACGGCGACGATGTGGCGCATCTGGCACCAGAGGCGCTCCGCCGCAAGCGCCCGACGATGCAGATGGTCTTCCAGGACCCGCAGGCCAGCCTCAACCCCCGCATGAGTCTCGCCGAGATCGTCAGCGAACCTCTGGACGAACACACCGACTGGACCCGCGAGCAGAAGCTGGAACGCGTCTACGAGCTGATGGATCAGGTCGGCCTCAACCGCCGGTTCGTGAACCGCTTCCCGCATGAATTTTCCGGCGGCCAGCGCCAGCGCATCGGCATCGCCCGCGCGCTGGCCCTGAAACCGCGCTTCATCGTCTGCGACGAGCCGATCGCCGCGCTGGACGTCTCGATCCAGGCACAGGTCGTCAATCTCTTGGAGGATTTGCAGGAAAAGCTGGGGCTCACCTATCTCTTCATCAGCCACGACCTCAGCATGGTCCGCCACCTCGCCCAGAAGGTCGCGGTCATGTATCTGGGCCGCATCGCCGAGCTTTCCCCCTCGAAAGACCTCTACGCGAAGCCCCTGCACCCCTATGCCGAGGCGCTGCTCTCTGCGGTGAACGAGCCCGATCCCGAGCTTGCCGCCCGCCGCAACCGCATCATCCTGAAAGGCGACGTGCCCTCCCCGGCGAACCCGCCCAAGGGCTGCAACTTCTGCACCCGCTGCCCCAAGGTGATGAGCGTCTGCCTGACCGTGAAACCCGACCTTCTGGAGGTCGAGCCCGACCGCCTGGTCGCCTGCCATCTCTATACCGTCGCCGGATCAACCGGCGCATCCGAGGTTCCAGAGCACAAGAAACAGACGCGTAACCAACAAGGAGAGACCCGATGAAAATGAGAACCGCCCTTCTGGGCGCAGCCGCCGTGATGGGGATGGCCCCCGCGGCCTTTGCCGAACGCGGCACCGACGGCGAGGTGAAGCTCACCTTCCCGCAAGCCGTGTCGATCATGAACCCCTATCTCTCGGGCGGGACCAAGGACGTCTACGCCTCCTCTCTGGTGCTGGAGCCGCTGGCGGGCCTCGACCCCGAGGGCGTGCTGGTGCCGAAGCTCGTCACCGAAATCCCGACGGTGGAAAACGGCGGCATCTCGGCCGACATGACCTCGATCACCTGGAAGCTCCTCCCCGACCTGAAATGGTCGGACGGCAGCGCCGTCACCGCCGATGACGCGGTCTTCACCTGGCAGTATTGCACCCACCCCGAAGGCGGTTGCGCCCAGGCCACCAAGTTCGAAGGCGTGAAATCGGTCGAGGCTGTCGATCCCTCGACGATCAAGGTCACCTTCACCGCCGCTAAGGCCAACCCCTACACCGCCTTCGTCAGCGCGCTTTCCCCGGTCCTGCAGAAGGCGCAGTTCGAGGCCTGCCTCGGCGCGGCGGCCCCCACCTGCACCGACGCCAACAACATGCCGGTCGGCACCGGCGCGTTCAAGGTGACCGGCTTCACCGTCAATGACACCGTGTCGATGGCCGCGAACGAGAACTACCGCGACCCGGCCAAGCCCGCCTTCGCGACCGCCGTGATCAAGGGCGGCGGCGATGCCGAAGGCTCGGCCCGCGCGGTGATGGAGACGGGCGAGTTCGACTATGCCTGGAACACCCAGATCCCGCCCGAAACCCAGGCCTCGATGACCGCCGCCGGCAAGGGCCAGTTCGTCGTCGCCTTCGGCACCCTGGTCGAGCGGCTGGAAATGAACACCACCGACCCCGACCCCGCCCTGCCGGAAGGCGAGCGCTCGACTGCCAAGCACCCCCACCCGATCCTGTCGGACATCAAGGTGCGCACCGCGCTGTCCAAGGCCATCGACCGCTCGATCCTGGTCGAGGTCGGCTATGGCGAGGGCGGCAAGCCCACCTGCAACGTCATCCCGGCCCCCGAGGCCTGGGCCTCGGACAACGAGGGCTGCATCGCGCAGGACATGGAAGGCGCCAAGGCGCTGCTGGACGAGGCCGGCTGGAAGGATACCGACGGCGACGGCATCCGCGACAAGGACGGCAAGAAGCTGCACATCCTGTACCAGTCCACCGTCAACCCGATCCGCCAGGACTTCCAGGCGCTGATCAAGGACTGGTGGACCGAGCTTGGCGTCGAGGTGGAGCTGAAGGCCATCGACCCGGGCGTCTTCTTCGGCGGTGACCCGGGCTCGCCCGATACCTTCCAGAAGTTCTACGCCGATGTCGAGATGTATGCCAACAACTCCGACAGCCCGGACGCGGAGGTCTACCTCGGCCAGTACCAGTGCAAGAACGCCCCCAGCCCGGAAACCCAGTGGCAGGGCGAGAACATCAACCGCTTCTGCACGCCCGAGTATGACGCGCTCTTCGCCGAGCTTGGCGGGGTGACCGACATCGCGAAGCGGCAGGAGATCGCCAAGAAGCTGAACGACATGGTGACGAAGGACTCCATGATCGTCGTTCCGCTGGTCCATCGCGGCACGCTCTCGGCGCATTCCAACGCGCTCGGCGGCGTCGTGATCAACGCCTGGGACTCGGAGTTCTGGAACGTCGCGGACTGGTTCCGCGTGAAGTGACCTGACCTCTCGGGGCCGGAGCGATCCGGCCCCGCACCCTCTCCTCCGATCAGGGGCGCAAGAGCCGCATGCTCACCTTCACGCTACGCAGGCTTCTGCTGGCCATCCCGACGCTCCTGGTCATCAGCCTGGTGATCTTCCTGCTGGTCGATCTCGCCCCCGGCTCGCCCATGTCCGAGATTCCGCTGACCGTGCCCCCCGAGGTCCGCAAGAAGATGATCGAGGCGCTCGGCGCCGACCAGCCGGTCTTCGTGCGCTATGTCCTCTGGCTGCGCCAGTTCTTCTGGGTCGAGCCCGCCACCCTTTTCGACGGCTGGTTCGGCACCCACCTGGCCGAGGGCGAGCAGCGCATCCTGTCCTGGCAGTCGCGCAGCCCGGTCTTCACCATCATCGGCCAGCGTCTGCCCCAGACGATGACCGTGATCGGCACCGCCTATCTCGTCGGCATCCTGATCGCCCTGCCCATCGGCATCTATTCCGCCTACCGCCAGTATTCGATCTTCGACCAGGGCGGCACGCTCTTCGCCATGCTGGGCTTTTCCGTCCCGACCTTCTTCTCCGGCACCCTCTTCATCATCATCTTCGCGGTCTGGCTCGGCTGGTTCCCCACGAAATACGACACCACGCTTTCGGTGACGGACTGGCAGAGCTTCCTCAAGCAGGCCAAGCAGATGGCCCTGCCCGTGATGACCCTTGGCCTCGCCAACGCTGCCACGATCAGCCGCTACATGCGCTCCTCCATGCTCGACAACATGACGCAGGACTATGTCCGCACCGCCCGCGCCAAGGGGATGACCGAACGCATCGTCGTCCTGAAACACGTCCTGCGGAATTCGCTGATCCCCGTCGTCACCGTCATCGCGCTCGGCATCCCCTCGATCTTCGGCGGCGCGATCATCACCGAGAACCTCTTCGGCGTGAACGGCATCGGCGCCGCGCTGATCGGCGCGATCCATGCCAACGACCTGCCGATGGTCCAGACGCTCGCCTTCATCTTCGCCGTGCTGATCGTGCTCTTCAACCTGATCGCCGACCTGCTCTACGGCCTCCTCGATCCCCGGATCCGCTATGACTGACACAACCTCCGCCCCGCCCCGGCCCTCCAGCCCCCGCCACGAGATCTGGCAGCAGTTCCGCACCCACAAGGGCGCGCTCTTCGGTCTGATCGTGATCGGCCTGCTGATCTTCGCCGTGCTGATCGGCCCCTATCTCTGGGTGCCGGAGAAGCTGACGGTCGCCCAGGCGATCAAGCTGAAGAACCAGGGGCCCTCCCTGCGCTTCCCCCTGGGGACCGACCAGCTTGGCCGCGACATGCTGGGCCGGATGCTGCTGGCAGGCCGGGTCTCCCTGGCCGTGGGCCTCGTCGCCATGGTGATCGCCATCGTCTTCGGCACGTTCGTCGGCACCATGGCGGGCTATTTCCGCCGCCTCGACGGCCTCCTGATGCGGCTCACCGACATGTTCCTCGCACTGCCGGTGATCCCGCTTCTTCTCGTCATGGTGATGCTCTTCCGCGACCGCCTCGCCGGGGTTCTCGGCCCCGAGCTTGGCGCCTTCACTCTGATCGTCTTCGCCATCGGCATCACCTCCTGGATGGCCACCGCCCGCATCGTCCGGGGCGAGGTGCTGACCCTGAAGGAACGCGAATATGTGCTGGCGGCCCGCTCCATCGGCGCGCGACCGAACCGGATCATCCGCCGTCACATCCTGCCGAACGTGGTCTCGCCGGTCATGGTCGCCGCCACCCTGGGCGTGGCCGAGGCGATCATCACCGAATCCGTGCTGAGCTTCTTCGGGCTCGGCTTCCCGCCCGACTTCCCGACATGGGGGCGCCTTCTCTATGACGGGCTGCAATACATGCAGGTCTACCCCGAGCGGGTGATCTGGCCGGGCGTGGCGATCTCGCTGACCGTGCTTTCGGTGAACTACATCGGCGACGGCTTGCGCGACGCGCTCGATCCCCGCATCCGCGGCCGCTGACGCTCGTCGTCGCCTTCGGCGCTCCTTGGCCCCGGTCCCCGGCGACGAGAAGCCGAAGGCGCACGAGGAGCGGTCCTTCAGTGCAGCCGGTTCCGTATCCGGCGCACCATCAGCCAGACGCCCAGCACAACGACCGGCACCAGCCCCGCCAGCAGCGCCTCCGGCCCGATGTGCAGCGCATGGGCCGCGGGTTTCAAGAGATAGCCGCCAAGGCTGACCGCATAATAGCTGATCGCCACCACCGACAGCCCCTCGACCGTGTGCTGAAGCCGCAAGGCCAGATCGGCCCGCCGGTCCATGCTTTCCAAGAGCCGCTGGTTCTGCGCCGACCGTTCCACGTCGACCCGCGTCCGCAACAGTTCCGCCGCCCGCTCGGCCCGCTCCGCCATCGCCTTCAACCGGCTCTCCGCCGATTTCACCGTCCGCATCGCCGGGTCATAGCGCCGCATCATGAACTCGCCAAAGGTCTGGCGGCCCTGGATGCGCATCTCGCGCAAGACCTCGATCCGCTGGTTGACGATGGCCTCATAGGCCGCCGTCGCCCCGAAGCGGAACGAGAACTGCACCGCCAGGCTCTCCAACTCGGCCGAGATCGTCAGAAGCTGGTGCAGCGCCGCCTCGGGCGCGGGCTCGGCATCGTCGAGGCTCGAGACCAGCGCGGAAAGCTTCGGGTCCAGCGCGTTCAGCCGCGCCGACAGCTCGCGCGACCGCATCAGCCCCAGCATCGACATCGCCCGGTAGGTCTCGATCTCGCACAGCCGCTGCACGATCCGTCCCACCCGGCGCGGACCGGTCCCCGGCGCGACGAAGACCGCAAACCGCATATGCCCCGCAGGGTCGATGCGGAAATCCCCCGCCACCGCCGCCGCCCCGTCGACGACGCGGGCCACGGCCAGGCTCTCCGGCACGAACCACTCGTCCAGCCGCGCAAGCAGATCGTCGTCGCTCGCAGGCATCGGCTCCACCCGGATCAGGACCGAGGTCAGCCGCTTGCCCGGCGCGGCCGCCAGCCAGTCCTCCGGCAGCACCTCCGCCTCCGCCGAATCGAAGGGCCGGACCGACACGCCCGGCGAGAAGGCGGTATAGGTGACGAACTCGGTATGGCTCTCCCATTTCAGCTCGGCCCGTCCGACAGGCCCCTGGAAATGCGTCGCCCCCGGCTGCGGATGCGCGCTGCCGTGCCGGTCCAGAAGCGCCAGGAGATGCGCCAGATCCTTGGCCCGGTCCCGGTTCTGCGCCTGCTCAGGCTCCTTGATCGCGACATAAACCGCGGTCGAGGGCACCTCCAGCGACGGGAAGGGCCGCGCGTGCAGCTCGTTCACCATGGCATAGCGCAGGGGATGGTCGTGGGTCGGCATCGGGCGTCTCGGCGGCTGTTGGCCGAGAGGTAAGACGCTGCCGCGCGGCTTTCCAGAGGAATACCGGCATACAAGGGTATGCCGCCGCTCTGTTGCCCAATCGCCGATCCTTCACAGACGGATCGGAGGCCGACTGCTCAATCGGGCGGCAAAGCGCGTCTGCAGGCAGGGATTAACAAACTCCTAACGCCCGCAGCCAAGCCATTGAAATTGCACGTCTCCCAAAACTGCCCACGCGCGGGCAGCCAAAGGGGGTGGCAGGGCGGGCGCTACCCCACCCCGCCCGGTTTTCACTCGATCATCGGCAGCAGGCTGTCGATGCTCTTCTTCGCGTCCCCGTAGAACATCCGGGTGTTCTCCTTGTAGAAGAGCGGGTTCTCGATCCCGGAATACCCCGTCCCCTGCCCCCGCTTCGACACGAAGACCTGCTTCGCCTTCCAGCACTCCAGCACCGGCATCCCCGCGATGGGCGAGTTCGGATCCTCCTGCGCCGCGGGGTTCACGATGTCGTTCGACCCGATCACGATGGCGACGTCGGTCTCCGGGAAGTCCTCGTTGATCTCGTCCATCTCCAAGACGATGTCATACGGCACCTTCGCCTCGGCCAGAAGCACGTTCATATGCCCCGGCAGACGGCCTGCAACGGGGTGGATCGCGAAGCGCACATTCTTGCCCTTTGCCCGCAGCTTCCGGGTCAGTTCGCTGACCGACTGCTGCGCCTGCGCCACCGCCATCCCGTAGCCCGGAATGATGATGATGCTGTCCGCATCGTTCAGCGCCGCCGCCACCCCTTCCGCGTCGATGGCGATCTGCTCGCCGGTGACTTCCATCGCCGGACCCGTCGTCCCGCCGAAGCCGCCCAGGATCACGCTGATGAAGCTCCGGTTCATCGCCTTGCACATGATGTAGCTCAGGATCGCCCCCGAGGAACCCACCAGCGCGCCGACGACGATCAGGAGGTCATTGGACAGCGAGAAGCCGATCGCCGCCGCCGCCCAGCCGGAATAGCTGTTCAGCATCGACACCACGACCGGCATGTCCGCCCCGCCGATCCCCATGATCAGGTGGTAGCCGATGAAGAAGGCCGCCACGGTCATGCCGATCAACGCCAGCGTGGACCCCGATTGCAGGTAGACGACCAGCAGCGCCAGCGAGATGATCGCCGCCGCCGCGTTCAGAAGATGTCCGCCCGGCAGCTTCTTCGCCTTGCCGTCGACCTTGCCCGCCAGCTTGCCGAAGGCGATGACCGATCCGGTGAAGGTCATCGCCCCGATGAAGACGCCAAGGAAGGTCTCGACCCGCAGGATCGACAGTTCCACCCCGGTCTTGTGCGCGATGGTCGCGGCAAAGCCGGTCAGCGCCGCCCGCGCGGCCTCGTCCATCCCGGCGATCCGCACCATCTCGATATGGGTGTTGAAGCCGATGAACACCGCCGCGAGGCCGACGAGGCTGTGCATCGCCGCCACCAGCTGCGGCATCTCGGTCATCTGCACGCGCTGCGCCACGACCCAGCCAATCGCCCCGCCGCCCGCGATCAGCAGGACCGACAGCCACCAGAGGCCGAAGCCCGGCCCGTAGAGCGTGGCCGCCACCGCCAGCGCCATGCCGACGATGCCGTACCAGACCGCGCGCTTGGCACTTTCCTGGCCCGAAAGCCCGCCCAGCGAGAGGATGAAGAGAACTGCCGCAACGACGTAAGCAGCCGTGGTAAATCCGTAAGCCATGACTGCCCCCTTACGACTTCTGGAACATGGCGAGCATCCGGCGCGTCACCATGAAGCCGCCGAAGATGTTGATCCCGGCCATGAAGACCGACAGCGCCGCGAG
>NZ_DAIQAT010000099.1:0-12513 GCF_036781545.1 Tabrizicola sp. | reverse complement strand
CCGCCGATCACGATGTTCTGCGGGGTCGAGCGTTTCAGCCACATCGAATAGACGACCACGTAGAAGAAGATGGTAAAGGCCAACAGCCCCGCCGCCGCGACATTCGTCGCCAGCCCCAGCATCACCACGCTGATCCCGGACAGGCCCAGCCCCACCGCCAGCGCCTCGCCCGCCTGGACGCGGCCCGCAGGCACCGGACGCTTCGCCGTGCGCTTCATCACCCGGTCGATATCGGCGTCCCACCACATGTTCAGCGCACCGCTGGCCCCCGCGCCCAGCGCGATGAACAGGATCGCCGAGAAGACCTCGACCGGGTGCAGGCTGACCGGCGCGACCAGAAGGCCCACCAGCGCGGTGAACACCACCAGCGACATGACGCGGGGCTTGAGAAGCTGCACGTAATCGCCGAACCCCGGTTCATAGGGGGTGGCGGTCGCGCCCTGATATGCTGAGGTCTCGCTCATCCCGGTCCTGCTTCAGACGGCGGTGCCTGGCCAAGGCCAGGCGCCGACACGTAGCTCCCCCCGAAAGGTCTCAGTTCGACGCGACCTGCACGGTCGCGGGCGCCGCCACCGACGACAGCTGCACATCTCCGGCCTTGGCCTTGGCCAGCCATTCGGCATAGGCCGCTTCCGACACCACCTTCACCGTGATCGGCATATAGGCGTGCATCTGCCCGCACAGTTCCGAGCACTGGCCGAAGTAGATGCCTTCCTTCTCCGCCTTGAACCACAGCGCGGCGGTCCGGCCGGGGACGGCGTCCTGCATCACGCCGAAGGCGGGAACCTTCCAGGAATGGATCACGTCCACCGCCGTGACCTGCACCACGATGGTCTTGCCCACCGGCACCACAACCGCCGTGTCGGTCGCCAGCAGGAACTGGTCCTTGGTATAGCCCGCCGCGGTCAGCTGCGCCTCGACCTCGGGGGTCATCATGTTGGTGCCGCCGGTCGCGGGCGAGCCGATCATGTAGCTGTCGAAGGAAATCCCCTCGTCGACATATTCATAGCTCCAGTACCACTGGTTGCCGGTGGCCTTGATGGTGACTTCGCCGACCGGGATCTCCTGCTGCTTGAACAGGATCGGCAGCGAGAAGGCACCGATGGAAACCAGAATCACGATCGGGATCAGCGTCCACGCCACTTCCAGCGGGCTGTTGTGGGTGAAACGCGCCGGAGTCGGGTTCGCTTTCCGGTTGAAGCGCAGCATCACATAGATCAGCAGCCCGGTGACGAAGATCACGATGGCGGTGATGATGTACAGGATCATGTGATCCAGCCAGTGAATGTCCTCGGCCAGCTCCGTCACGGCGGGCTGGAAGCCCGTCGCCCCCGAGACCGGTTGTCCCACGATTTCCAACGCTTGCTGCGCAAGGGCCTGCCCGGCCACCAGCGTGGCGATTGCCGCAGCGCCGCCCCGCTTCATCACTGTCGAAAGACGCATATGTCTCATCCCGTTCACGTCGCGGCTTGCCGCCGCTGTCCAGGGATGCCGCCCAAAGGTCAGAATCCCGCTGTTTCCCATGGTCCTCAAACCATATTAGCTTGACCGCGACAAGCAAAACCGTAGCGACGAATCCGCGCCCCCTGGCTGCCGGATCGGTGGAGGAAGACGACCCTTGGCCTTCATCAAGCTGACCCTCGTCACCTTCGGCCTGTTCTACGTCGTGGCCCTGTCGGGAATGTATGTCTTTCAGCGCGATCTGCAGTATTTTCCCACCCGCCGCGATCCCGCGCCCGAAGCCCTGGGCCTGAGCGGGGCCAGCCGGATCACGCTCGCCACCCCCGATGGCGAGACCCTCGTCCTCTGGACCAGCCCGCCCCAAGGCGACCGCCCCGTGATCCTCTTTCTGCACGGCAACGCGGGCGAGATCGCCGACCGCGCCGACCGCTTCGTCTTCTACCAGGCCCGGGGCTATGGCGTGGCCTTCCTGTCCTGGCGCGGCTACGGCGGCTCCACCGGCGCGCCGTCCGAAACCGGCCTTCTCGCCGACGCCAAGGCCGCCTACGATCACCTCCGCGCACAAGGGATCCCGCCCGAGCGCATCGTGCTGGTCGGCGAAAGCCTCGGCACCGGCCCCGCCGTGATCACCGCCGCCGCCAACCCCGTTGCCGCCGTGGTGCTGGAAGCCCCCTATTCCGCCGCCGTCGACATCGCGCGGCGCGCCTGGCCCTGGCTGCCCGTCGGCCTCCTGATGAAGGACCAGTATCGCTCGCGCGACCACATCGCCGCGATCCGCGCGCCGCTTCTCATCCTGCATGGCGAGAAGGACCGGGTGATCCCGCAGGGCTTCGGCAAGCGGCTCTACGACCTCGCGCAGGACCCCAAGACCTTCGTCTCGCTTGGTCCCGTCGGCCATGACGCGCTCTTCTCCCCCGCCACATGGGAGCAGGAGGCCGCCTTCATCGACCGGACCCTGCCTCCTTGACCCTGCCCGCGTCCCGGCCCATCTGTGACACGACCCGACAGGAAACCCCCCGATGACCGACGCCCCCTTCCGCCCCTTCGACAGCCATCTCGACGAGACCGCCGCCCTTGCCACCCTGCGCGAGGCGACCGCCGGGGCCGATGACGGCGAGCTGTTCCTGGAACGCCGCCGCGCCGAGGCGCTCGTCCTCGACGACGGCCGCATCCGCCAGGCCACCTATGACGCCTCTCAAGGTTTCGGCCTCCGCGCCGTGAGGGGCGAGGTCGCGGGCTACGCCCATTCCACCGAAATCTCCGAGACCGCGCTCCGCCGCGCGTCCGAGACCGCCCGCCTTGCCGTGGGCGCGGGCGGCGGCACCCTCGCCCCCCCACCGCGCGGCACCAACACCCGGCTCTACCGCTCCGACGACCCGATGGCCGATGCCACCTTCCCGGTGAAGATCGACCTCCTGCGCGAGATCGACGCCCATGCCCGCGCGCTCGACCCCCGCGTGGTGCAGGTCTCGGCCACGCTCACCGCCTCGCTGCAAGAGGTGGAAATCCTCCGCCCCGAAGGCACGCGGCTTTCTGACATCCGCCCGATGGCGCGGCTGAATGTCAGCGTGATGATCGAGGAGAACGGCCGCCGCGAACAGGGCGGCATGGGCAAGGGCGGGAGATACGGCCTCACCGCGCTCATGTCCGCCGAAACCTGGAAACCGATGATCGCCGAGGCGCTGCGCATCGCCCAGGTCAACCTTTCCGCCGTCGAGGCCCCGGCCGGGGTGATGGACGTGGTCCTCGGCCCCGGCTGGCCCGGCATCCTGCTGCATGAGGCCATCGGCCACGGGTTGGAGGGAGACTTCAACCGCAAGGAAACCTCGGCTTTCGCCGGGCTGTTGGGGAAACAGATCGCCTCGAAGGGCGTGACTGTCCTTGATGACGGCACAATCCCTGATCGCCGTGGCTCGATCTCCATCGACGACGAAGGCACGCCCTCGGCCAAGAACGTGCTGATTCAGGATGGCGTGCTGGTCGGCTACATGCAGGACCGGCAGAACGCCCGCCTGATGGGGGTCGCCCCCACCGGCAACGGGCGGCGCGAAAGCTTTGCCCATATCCCGATGCCCCGGATGACCAACACCTACATGCTGGCCGGAAACGACGACCCCGCCGGGATCGTCGCCAGCCTGAAGGATGGCATCTACGCCGTGGGCTTCGGCGGCGGGCAGGTCGACATCACCTCGGGCAAGTTCGTCTTCTCCTGCACCGAGGCCTATCGCGTCAGGAACGGCGTGGTGGGCGAGGCGGTGAAGGGCGCGACCCTGATCGGCGACGGCGCCACCGCCCTGAAGGGCATCCGCGCCATCGGCAACGACCTGCAGCTCGACCCCGGCATCGGCAACTGCGGCAAGGCCGGGCAATGGGTCCCGGTCGGCGTGGGCCAACCGACACTGATGATCCAGGGCCTGACGGTCGGGGGTGCTGCGGCCTGAGCGGCGGCTTCCGCCTCAGACCCGGGTGGCGGTGTAAAGGTTGATCTCGGCGGGGACGCGCAGGCAGCCGTCGTCCCCGACCAGCCCCGACCATTCCTCGCGCAGGGCCGCCAGCATCGCCGCCGTGCCGCCGGTTTCACGCAAGAGACGCGGCAGGCCGCCAAGGTGGGACAGCAGGTCGAGTACCGGCTCGATCCCGCCGGGGTGGTCCAGCGTCAGCTCGACCGCCCGACCCTCGGCCCGCAAGCCCGCCGCGCGCAGGATGCCCAGCACGCGCGGGATGTCGCTGAACGCCATCGGGCCGGGGCCGTCGGGGTCCGACGGCGGTGGTGGGCCGAGGCGGGCGGCGCCGATCCGCCCCGGCGTCGCGAAGAACGGGTTCGCGACGGCCCGCCCCCAGACGGCCAGCACCATCCGCCCGCCCGGCCGCATCGCCCCGGCAAGGTTGGCAAAGGCCGCCACCGGATCGGCGAAGAACATCACCCCGAAGCGCGACAGGACCAGGTCGAAAGCGGCCGGCGCGAAGCCATGATCCTGCGCATCGGCCCGCAGGAACTTTACCTGCGCCAGGCTTTCGACCCTGGCCAGTTCCCCGGCACGGGCGAGGAGCGGGGCCGAGATGTCGACGCCCAGCGCCCTGCCCTGCGGCCCCACCGCCCTTGCCGCCGCTAGCGTCAACGCCCCTGCGCCGCAGCCCACGTCCAGCACCCGCTGACCGGGAAGCGGTGCGGCCTCGGCCATGACCAGTGCGGTCACATTCGTCATCAAAAGGTCCATCGCCGGTTGCTGCGCCACCCAGGCGCGACCGGGCACATCGTTCCAGAATGTGTGCTGTCCAGTATTGGCTTCGGACATTCCCGCCTCCCGAGATGGATTGCTTCGACATTGATGTTGGCCGGTCCGACAAAGGCCATCACCTTCCCGCGACTGTCGTCCCCGCACAGGCGCGGGCCAGATCGGCCGGGCCTTCGATCAGGTGGAAAATGACTGTCATCCCCGCGAAAGCGGGGACCCAGAGGGCAAAGCGCCGGGGGCTGGGTCCCCGCTTTCGCGGGGATGACAGGTCGGAGGGGGGAGGTTGGCCACGGAACCTCGCCCGCCTCCGTTCAGCGCCCGAACTTGCCCTTCAACGCATCGGCAAAGGCGTTCCCGCCCCCCTGCGGCCCCGACTGCATCGGGCCCCGGACCGGCTTCGCAGGCGCAGGCCCCCGTTCGCGCGCCTGATCCTTCGCGCTGGCCCCGCCATCCGATTTCATGCTGAGCCCGATCCGCTTGCGCGGCACGTCGACCTCCACCACCCGGACCTTGACCACATCCCCCGCCTTCACCACCGCATGGGGATCACGCACGAAACTGTCCGACAGCTGGCTCACATGCACCAGCCCGTCCTGATGCACGCCGATATCCACGAAGGCCCCGAAGGCCGCGACGTTGGTGACCGTGCCCTCCAGCACCATTCCCGGACGCAGGTCGGTGATCTCCTCCACCCCCTCGGTGAAGGTCGCCGTCTTGAAGCTCGGCCGAGGGTCCCGCCCCGGCTTCTCCAACTCGGCCAGGATGTCCTTCACCGTGGGCAAGCCAAAGCGCTCTTCCACGAAGGCCGCCGGGTTCAGCTTTTTCAGCGCCGCCCCGTCGCCCATCAGCGCGCGGATATCCCGCCCACAGGCGGCGACGATCTTGCGGGCCACATCATAGGCTTCCGGGTGCACCGACGAGGCATCCAGCGGCTCCTTCCCCCCGGTGATCCGCAGGAAGCCCGCCGCCTGTTCAAAGGCCTTCGGTCCCAGCCGCGCGACCTTCAGGAGCTCCTTCCGGGTGGCAAACGGCCCGTTGGCGTCCCGGTGCGCCACGATGGCCTCGGCCAGCCCCGGCCCCACCCCGGACACCCGCGCCAGCAGCGGCGCGGAAGCGGTGTTCAGATCCACCCCCACCCCGTTCACCGCATCCTCCACCACCGCGTCCAGCGACTTGGCGAGGCGGTGCTGGTCCACGTCATGCTGATACTGCCCCACGCCGATCGCCTTCGGCTCGATCTTCACCAGCTCCGCCAGGGGGTCCTGCAAGCGCCGGGCAATGCTGACCGCCCCCCGCAAAGACACGTCCAGTTCCGGGAACTCCCGCGCCGCCAGCTCGGAGGCCGAATAGACCGAGGCCCCGGCTTCCGAGACCACCACCTTCACCGGCTTCTCCGTGCCCGATGGCAACAGCGCCAGCAAATCCGCCACCAGCTTCTCCGTCTCCCGGCTCGCCGTACCGTTGCCGATGGCGATCAGCTTCACCCCGTGCTGTCCGATCAGCCGCGCGATGGCCACCTGCGCGCCTTTCAGGTCCATCCTCGGCTGGAACGGATAGACCGTATCCGTCGCCACCAGCTTGCCCGTCGCATCCACCACCGCGACCTTCACGCCGGTGCGGATCCCGGGATCCAACCCCATGGTCGCCTTCCCCCCCGCCGGGGCCGCCAGCAGCAGGTCCTTCAGGTTCCGCGCGAAGACCCGGATCGCCTCGGCCTCCGCCGCCTCGCGCAGCTCGGCCATCAGGTCCAACGTCAGCGAGGTCCTGATCTTCACCCGCCAGGCCCAGGCCGCCGCCTCGCGCAGCCACTTGTCACCCAGGCCCTGCCCACCAGCCCCGACCGCCGCGCCGCAGGCCCGCTCCGCCGGGCTTTCCCCGCGCGGGGCCTCGGCATCGACCTCGAGGTCCAGCACCAGAACCTCCTCGTTCCGCCCCCGGAACATCGCCAGCGCCCGATGGCTCGGCACGCGCGCAAACTCTTCGCTATGCGCGAAATAGTCCGAGAACTTCGCCCCCGCGGTCTCTTTCCCCGCCACCACCTTCGCCGAAAGCTTGCCCACCTTCCGCATGTGGTCGCGCAACCGGCCCAGAAGGGCTGCATCCTCGCTCAGCCCTTCCGCCACGATGTCCCGCGCGCCTTCCAGCGCGGCCTTCGCATCGGGGAAGCCCTCGGACAGGAACCCGCCCGCCAGCGCCACGGGATCTGCGGAACGATCCGCGACAATCGCCTCCACCAGCCCCTGCAACCCCGCCTCGCGCGCGATCATCGCCTTGGTCCGCCGCTTCGGCTTGTAGGGCAGGTAGATATCCTCCAGCTCGGCCTTCGTTCCCGCCCCGGCGATGGCCTTCGCCAGCGCCTCGGTCATCTTGCCCTGCTCGGTGATCGAGGAGACGATCGCCCCCCGCCGCGCCTCAAGCTCGCGCAGGTAGCCCAGCCGCTCCTCCAGCTTGCGCAGCTGGGTGTCGTCCAGCCCGCCCGTCACTTCCTTCCGGTAGCGCGCGATGAAGGGAACCGTCGCGCCGCCGTCCAGCAGTTCCACCGCCGAGGTGACCTGCGCGGGCGTCGCCCCGATTTCCGTGGCGATCAGGCGGGGGATCAGGGTCAGGCTCATGCGAATCCTCAAGGTTTGGGGCGGGCACCTTAGCGGCGGCCCCAGATCGGGGAAACCCCGTCAGCCCTCGTCACCCGGTGATCCGCCAAACCCGCAGCGCCTGGTCCTTGATCCGCCCCTGCAACCCCCCGCCCCACCACCACAGCACGACCCAAGCCGCGACCAGCAGGGCCGCTCCGGGCCAGATATCCCCGTAAAGCGCGCAGAGCGGGCCGAAGGACAGGCGCAGGGCCGAGACCCAGGCGAGCACAATCGCCTTGCCGCTGTCCCAAAGGGTCGGCCAGAGCGGCAGCCCAAGCCGGTTCAGCAGCGGCAGGACGACGAAAAGCACCGCCAGGGCGATCTGCGCCCGGTTTGCCTTCGCCCGCCAGCCGATCAGACGACGCGCCTTGTCGTCGAAGACCGCCGTGCGCGCCATCGGCGCCGGGCCGCAGGTGTCATGGCTCGCGGGTCCGTCGCAGACGCTCGCCCCCTCCGGCAGGAGAAGCGGCGCATAGCCGTCGGCGCCTGTCTGGATCTTCTGCAGCACCGAACGGTGCAGCACCGGCGCGCCCCGGCCATGCGCCGCGCCCGCAGGTTTCGGCCGCGGCGCGTAGCGGTAGCTCGCCGCCAGCCCGGCGCGCGAATCGTGGATCAGCGCCCGGGGATAGCGCCGCGCCGCAAAACCTTCGGCTCGGCCCGCCCCGAACCGCAGCCCCTCGCTCTCCGCCGCCGCCATGATCCACAGAAGCGGGTCCATCGCCACCGCATCGTCCGGATAGCCGCCGCCCACGTCCGAATGCATCCCGGCAAACCAGGTCTCGCGCACCAGCGTCGGCGCCTCGTCCGTGCCCGCATCCGTCTGGTCGAACTGCAGCGGGTGGAAGGTCTTGCGCTCGTCGTCCAGCGCCAGCACGTGATCGGCGCGGGTGACGATCTTCGCGCAGACCCGGTTGCGGAAGAGGATCGGCCAGACCAGCCAGCTCCAGGCCTCGCGGAGGCCCGCGAAAGGGAAGCCGTAGGCCTCGACCGTGTCGAAGAGGCCCATGTAGCGGATGCGCACTTCGCCGCCCCGCTGGTCCCCCGGCAGATCGCCGGGCAGAGCCGGACGCAAGCGCGGGTCGCGCGCTGCCAGCACCTCGGCATGGGTCGGCTGGCCGAACAGCCGCCGCTTCGCGCTGATCGTGCGGTCGCGCAGCCAGCGCAGCGCCCCGATCCAGGGCGCCATCTTCAGCCCCCCGTCCCACAAGGGCGCCGTGCTGGCCCGATAGGCCTCCCAGGCGCGCATCGAATTGCGCTTCATCTCGGCGTCGGTGACCGGGCGGTCGCCGATCATCAGCGGCATCAGCCCCTGCCAGCGCAGCATCCCCGCCAGCGTCCTCACCGTGAAGGCCCCGCGCGAAAAGCCGAAGAGGTGGATTTCGTCGCCCGGCTGCCAGTTCCAGCACAGGAAGCGGTAAAGCTTGCGCACGTTCGACGGCACGCCGATCCCCGTCGCCCCGTCGATCAGCCGCAGCACCCGGTTCGAGGAGGTCCCGACCCCCGGGATGTAGCGCGCCAGCTGCAATTCGGCCGGGGTCACGCCGGACTTCTCGGTCTTGTCGAGCGCGGAATACAGCCGCCAGACATTCGATTCCTGGGTGGCAAAGCTGTTGCCGGTGCCATCGGCAAAGATCACGATCTTCTTGCCCCGCCAGGGCGGTGTGATCGGGGGCGAGGCTGCAGGGTCTTCGGACATGACATTCCTCCAATCCGGAACGCGAAAGGCTGAAATCACTTGGGGGCCGTCAGGCCTGTGCAATGATCAAAGCATGGCACAAAGCCGCGCCCGCGCAAAGCGCTGGAGACAGGCGGGCGTTCCGGACTTGCAGGGAAAGATGGTACAGCTTCCCCGGCTCGAACGGGGGACCCCCAGATCCACAATCTGGTGCTCTAACCAACTGAGCTAAAGCTGCACTTGCGGGCGACATAGCGCCAAGACCGGGCTGATGCAAGCCTCAGAGCGTGATTTCCCAGTCCTGGTCCACCACCGCCTGCCCATAGGCCCGCGCCGGGGTCGACCGCACAAGGCTCCAGCCGTTCTTCGCATACAGCGCGCAGGCCGCGCGGTGGCTTTCGTGGGTCCAAAGGACCATGCGCCGGTAGCCCTGCGCGCGGGCGAAATCGACGCAGGCGTCGTGCAACCGCTGGCCCAGCCCCTGCCCCCGCGCCTCGGGCCGCAGGATGAAAAGCCGCAACCGGGCGGTCTCGGCATCCTCGCTCATGCAGGAGATGGTGCCCAGCCGCCGCCCGCCGCTTTCGGCGATCCAGGCCGCCTCGCGCGGGTCGGCCCGGTCCAGGAAATCGGCCATGATCCGCGCGACAAGCGCCTCGAAGCTGGCGTCATAGCCCTCATCCCTGGCGTAAAGCGCGCCATGGGTGCCGATGATCCAGCCCGCATCGCCCGGCTGCAGGGGGCGGATCGTGGCCCCGCCCGGCTCGACCAGCGCCCGCACGGCGGCCAGCGTCTCGGCCAGCGCCTCGCGCCGGGTCTCCGGGATCAGCCTGGCCAGCGCGGCACGGGATTGCGCGCTGAACCCGTCCAGCATCCGGCGCCCGGTTTCGGTCAGCGTCAGCCGGAACTGACGCCCCTCCGCAGCCCGCGCCACCACCCCTTCGCGTTCCAGTCGCCCGACCATCCGCGACACCTGCGCCTCGTCCAGCCCCAGCCCCTGCGCCAGCCCGCGCGCGGTCGGGGCATCGGCAAAGCCGATCTCGTGGATCAGCCGCACTTCGGCCAGCGTTCGCCCCGATTGCAGATAGCTGCGCCCGGTCAGGCCCAGCGCGCGGGTGTAGAACCGGTTGAAGTCGCGAATGCGGTCGATGACGTCCATCCGGGCAGGATGACTCATAACTTGATTCAGTCAAGTATCATCGCTCTGGACAGGACCCGCCCCCTTGCGCTACCCGAACTGCATGGGCATCAACTCTCCAAGCGATATCGCCGCGAACCTCCAGATCGGCCCCACCGACGAGGGCATGGTCCGCATCTATGTTGAGGCCGAAGGCGGCATCGACCTCCCGCTCGACTTCGACCCCGAGGAAGCCGAGGAAATCGCCGAGGAACTGCGCGCCGCCGCCGAAGCCGCCCGCGCGATGGGCAACAAGCCCGCGCCAAAGCCGAAGAAGCGCTGACCGGACGCACGGGGCAAATCCTTTCGAAAAGATTTGGCAAGTTCCTTCGAAGGAATTTGTCTTTCAGATCCCGGACGACTGCCCGCACGCCCGGAACCATCGCAAGCCTCTGGAAGACTCTCCGATGGTGCGGCCCTGCGGCGGCCCAGTCCCACAGATTGAAATCAGACGATACGGCAACGCAGCAGGTGAAAGACCTTGGCCAGATCAGCCTTATGCAATGCCTGGCCCAGGCGCGGGCTGACGAAAAAGCCGACCTCTACCCGTACGTCACCCCAGATGTCGGCTCCATCCAGTGCCGCGGGGGTCACAGCAAAGTCGTCGTCCTTGACCCACAGTTCCGGCGTGCAGTTGCCGCGTCCGTTAGGCCCATCGACGGAACGGCTGTCTTCCATGGCAAGGGCGTTCTTCTTCTCGCCGAAATTCAGCGCCCAGAAGAACCCGTCCACGGGGGTTACCCCGTCGTAGCGGACCATTTCCAGGGGATAAAGACCACCGCTGCCCAGATCAAACCGCCGCAGCACAGAGGCGGCCTTCTCGGTCACGCAAAGAAATCCGTTTAGTTTGAATAAGTTAGATACCTTCGCCACATGGCGACCCTCGTCCTCAGCCGCGCGTTGTGGCAACAGTTGGGGGTCCAAATTTCCCCCCCCTGTTGAACGCGGCATTTTGCGTTCGCTCTAGGTCGGGCGCCGCGCGGTCTTCCATTTGAAACCATGTAGTCAGTTCAGACTTCTGCGGGGCCACGCTCAGCCAGACAGTCTCACTCATCCTCACGCTCCCTTGGCTTGCGACCCGCCCATCTTCGCTACCTTCTCCGCCTCCACAAGCCCGGCGATGCACGGTGGGCCGCAGGGCGACAGGATGCCCCCCGCGACGCCACGGCAGCCGGGCAGATGGTTGACCCCGGGCGTCGGCCTCGCCACCATGCCCGCGGAAGTCGGAAGGGGATTCTCGCATGGCACTCGACGGAAAATCTCCCCTGCCCGATGACGACGATGACTCGGGCGACTGGGGTCCCTTCGGCAAGCCTCTCTTCAACGATCCCTCTGCCCGCGCCCTCTCCCGTGTCGGCGTGGTCGACGTGGGTTCGAACTCGGTGCGGATGGTGGTCTTCGACGGCGCGGCCCGCTCACCGGCCTATTTCTACAACGAAAAGATCATGTGCGGCCTCGGCAAGGGCCTTGCCCAGACCGGGCGGCTGCACCCGGAAGGCAAGGCGCGGGCGCTGTCGGCGCTGAAGCGCTTCTCTCTCCTTGCCAAGGGCATGAACATCGCCCCCTTCACCGTCGTCGCCACCGCCGCGATGCGCGAGGCCGAGGACGGCCCCGACTTCCAGGCCCAGGTCCTGCAAGAGACCGGCCTCAAGCTCCACGTCATCGACGGCGCCGAAGAGGCCCGGCTTTCCGCCCAGGGCGTCCTTCTCGGCTGGCCCGAGGCGCGCGGCATCGTCTGCGACATCGGCGGCAACTCGATGGAACTGGCCCGCATCGGCGAGGGCCGCGTCGGCAAGCGCGTCTCCACGCCTTTGGGGCCGTTCCGGCTGCAGCAGGTCTCCCCCGACCCGAAGAAGCGCAAGGCCCATATCGCCGCGATCCTCGAAGCCGCCGCCCGCGAGATCAAGCCCGACAACGACCGCATCTATCTGGTCGGCGGCAGCTGGCGCGTCATCGCCCGGCTGGACATGGAGCGGCGGGCCTATCCCCTCACCGTCCTTCACGAATACCGCATGACGCCGCAGGGCCTCCTCGACACGCTCGACTGGCTCGCCTCCGCCGACCTCTCGGCGCTGCGCGGCCGCACCGGCACCAGCGCCGAGCGGATGGAACTGGTCCCCCTCGCCTGCGAGGTGTTGCGCGAGATCATCCGGGTTCTGAAACCGTCCGAGATCGACGTCTCCGCCTATGGCATCCGCGAGGGCCTCCTTTACGAACAGATGCCCGACCGCCTGCGCGCCCGCGACCCGCTGATCGAGGCTGCGCGGATGACCGAGCTGACCCAGGCCCGCATCCCCGGCTTCGGCAAGAAGCTCTTCGCCTTCCTCGAACCCC
>NZ_DAIQAT010000098.1:0-12874 GCF_036781545.1 Tabrizicola sp. | reverse complement strand
CGCGGCCCCAGGAGCCGAACCACTTGTCCAGCCGCAGCGACATCATCGCCCGCATCCCGAAGGGGCGCAACCCAAGGTCCTTGCCCGCGGCGGACAGCACGTCCCACAGGTGGCGCACCGACATCTGGTCGGTGTAGATCTCATAGCCTAGGTCGGCGGTATAGCTCACCCGCTGCACGATGCAGTTGGCCATGCCCACGGTCATCCGCTTCACGTCCATGAACCGGAAGGCCTCGGCCGAGACATCCGACCGGGTGACGCGGGAGAGCAGTTCGCGCGACTTCGGTCCGGCGATCTGGAAGCCCGAGCGGGAATCCGAGACATTCTCGATGGTTACGCCGGGTTCTGCATGTTGCTCGAACCAGCGCTGGTGCCAGCCCTGCGCGCCGTAGCTGGCGGTCAGCTGGAATTCGGTCTCGCTCAGGCAGGAGACGGTGAAGTCGCCGATGATCTTGCCGCTTTCTGCCAGCATCGGGGTCAGCGACAGGCGTCCCGGCTGCGGGATGCGCCCCGCCATGATCCGGTCCAGCCAAGCCCGCGCACCGGCGCCCTTGACCAGATACTTGCCGAAGTTCTGCAACTCGTTGATGCCGACGCCTTCGCGCACCGCCATGACCTCGGCCCGGGTCGCCTCCCAGGCGTTGGAGCGTTTGAAGGTCGGCGTCTCGTAGCGCGGCTCGCCCGGCAGGGCGTGGTAGTTCACCACCTCCAGCCCGTATTGCTGGCCCCAGACGGCGTTCATGCCGTCGAAGACCTGATACATCGGCGTGGTGCGGAAGGGGCGGGCGGCGGGGCGTTCCTCGTTCGGGTACGAGACGCTGAAGCGCATCTGATAGTTCTCGATCACCTTCGGCACGGTATAGCCCGGCGAGGTCCAAGTGCCGAAGCGCGCCACGTCGAAGCCGCGCGGATCGCGCTCCACCTCGCCGTGGATCATCCATTGCGCCAGGCTCAGGCCCATGCCGCCGCCCTGGCTGAAGCCCGCCATCACCGCGCAGGCCGACCAGTAGTTCTTCAATCCCGGCACCGGCCCGATCAGCGGGTTGCCGTCGGGGGCGAAGGTAAAAGGCCCATGGATCACGCGCTTGACGCCCGACCGTTCCAGCACCGGGAAGCGGCGGTAGGCGAAGTTGACCGAATCCTCGATCTTGTCGAACTGCTCGTTCAGCAGCTCATGCCCGAAATCCCAGGGCGTGCCGTCGACCGACCAGGGCTCGCAGGGTTTCTCGTAAAAGCCGATGCAGAGACCGCGACCTTCCTGCCGCAGGTAGCTTTCGCCGCCGGGGTCCATCACATGCGGGAATTCACGGCCCGATTTCAGGATATCCATGATCTCGGGAATGTCGTCGGTGACGAGATACTGGTGCGCCATCGGCAGCAGCGGCAGATAGACCCCCGCCATCGCCCCGATCTCGCGCGCCCAGAGGCCGCCTGCGTTCACCAGATGCTCGCAATGGACGGTGCCCTTCTCGGTGACGACTTCCCAGCCGTCCTTGGTCGGGTTCGTCTCCAGCACGCGGTTGTGCAGCACGATCTCGGCCCCGCCCAGCCGCGCCGCCTTGGCATAGGCATGGGTGGTGCCCGACGGGTCGAGGTGGCCGTCCAGCGGATCGTAAAGCCCGCCGAGGATGCCCTCCACGTTCACCAGCCCGTCGGTCAGCTTGCTGATCTCGGCAGGTGACAGGATTTCGGTGTCCAGCCCCATGTAGCGATGCTTGGCGCGTTCCGCCTTCAGCATCTCGAACCGGGCTTCGTTGTCGGCCAGCGTCACGCCGCCGACATGGTGCAACCCGCAGGACATGCCGGTGATCGCCTCCAGCTCCTTGTAAAGCCGGATGGTATAGCCTTGCAGGGCGGCCATGTTGGTGTCGCCGTTGATGGTGTGGAAGCCCCCCGCCGCGTGCCAGGTCGACCCGCTCGTCAGCTCCGACCGTTCGATCAGCATGACGTCGGACCAGCCGAGCTTGGTCAGGTGGTAAAGCACCGAGCAGCCGACGACGCCGCCCCCGATCACCACCACGCGCGCATGGGTCTTCATTGCATGTCTCCAGCCTTGTCCGGTTTTCACGCACCATGGCGGGGCAGGGGCCGAAAGGCATGAGAGTTTGCGACAAAAAATGTCGCGGTCAGGCAGTGAAGCCTGACCGCAGGGTCGCTACTTCTCGGGGATCAGCCCGCGCGGCGCAAAGCGCATGACCACCAGAAGCACGACGCCCAGGGTCAGCAGGCGCATATGGGCCGCGGTGTCCTGAAGGTGGTCCCTCAGGCCGCCCGCGGGCAGCCCGGCGGTGATGATGCGCATCATCTGCGGTCCGAGGAACTCCACCGCCAGATACAGCCAGCCGATCAGCAGCCCGCCAAGGATCGAGCCCCAGTTGTTGCCCGACCCGCCGACGATGACCATCACCCAGATCAGGAAGGTGAAGCGCAGAGGCAGATAGGATGGCGGGGTCAGTTGCCCCTCCATCGAGGTCATCATCGCCCCCGCCAGCCCCACCACGGCCGAGCCGATGATGAAGATCTGCAGGTGGCGGAACTTCACGTCCTTGCCCATCGCGGCCGAGGAAATCTCGTTGTCGCGGATGGCGCGGACCATCCGGCCCCAGGGGCTGTTCAGGGCGCGCTCGCAGCCCCAGACCAGAAGTACGAGGACCAGGCCGAACATGGTGGCGTACAGGAGCTTGACGAAGATCGTCGAGGCGGTGACGGGATCAAGACCCATGGCCCGGACGGGGTCAAGGAAGGCCGGGTTGAATTGCAGGTCCACCTCCTTCGGCACAGGCCAGGGGCGGGGCAGGTCGATCAGGTTCTTCACCCCGCGCGCCAGCCAGTCCTCGTTCCGCAGCACGGTGACGATGATCTCGGCGATGCCCAGCGTGGCGATGGCCAGGTAATCCTCGCGCAGGCCGAGGGCGATCTTGCCGATCACCCAGGCGGCCGCGGCCGCCATCAGCGCGCCCACCGGCCAGGCGATCAGCGAATTCAGCCCCAGCCCGCCGATGTTGCCGGCCTGGGCGGGATTGTTCGCCTCGACCGCGACGACGCCGGGATCGAGGATGGCGCGATAGATGAAGAACAGCACCACCAGATACAGCGCCAGGGCCAGCGCCCGGTTCGCGCCGGGTTTGAGACGGCGGTAAAGCCAGACCGCCAGGGCAATGGCGACGGCGGCAAAGAGCAGCGCGCCCAGGATGCGCGGTCCGCCCGCCGCCCAGCCCTCGGGCACGGGCTTGGCCGAGACCAGAGCGACCGCCAACCCGCCAAGCGCGACCGAACCGACGATGCCGGTGGAGAAGAGGCCCGCATAGCCCCACTGGATGTTCACCCCGATGGCCATGATGCAGGACAGCAGCGCCAGGTTCAGGATGTTCAGCGACAGGTTCCAGCTTTGCAGCACCCCGGTCAGGATGAACAGCAGCGCCACGCCCGCGAAGAGAAGCACGTTGCGATAGGGACCCATGTCACTTGCCTCCGAAGATGCCCTGCGGGCGGAACAACAGGACCATGATCAGGATCGTGAAGCTCACCGCTACCTTGTAGTCGGTCGACAGCGCCTGGTAGAGCCCGTCGCCCAACCAGTCCGCCGGGACCAGATAGCCCAGTATCTTCTTCCAGGCACTGGTGATGATCAGTTCCGAGAAGGCCACGATAAAGCTGCCGATCACTGCGCCCAGGGGCGAGCCGAGCCCGCCCACGACGGCCGCAGCGAACATCGGCATGAGCAGGCTGAAATAGACGATCCCGCGATAGGATTTGTCGAGCCCGTAGAGCGACCCCGCGATACAGGCCAGCGCACCCGCGATGATCCAGGTGATCGTCACCACCCGCTCGGGGTTGATGCCGGAGAGAAGCGCGAGGTCCTCGTTGTCGGCATAGGCCCGCATCGACTTGCCGGTGCGGGTCTTCTGCAGGAACCAGAACAGAAGCGCGCAGCAGATCACCGCCGCCACGACCGAGATCGCCTGCGTCGTCTTGATCGCCAGCGGTTCCGCCAGCCCGGTCCAGGCCTTGAAATCCTGCGGGTTGAGCATCATCCGCGCCCCGTCGGTGAAGTTCTGCTCGGAGGTGCCGATGATCATGCGGACAAGGCCGTTCATCACGAACATCACCCCGGTCGAGACGATGACCACGATGATCGGCTTGGCCCTTTGCTTGCGGTAGAAGCGATAGACCACCCGGTCGGTCGCCAGCACCATGGCGATGGTGACGAGGATACCCAGGGGCAGCGCCAGAAGCGCGGTCGGCAGCGGGCCCGCAGTGATCCCCATCGACTGGAACCACCAGGTGAAGAGAATGACGAAGGCGGTCCCGAAGGCCATCGTGTCGCCATGCGCGAAGTTGGAAAAGCGCAGGACGCTGAAGATCAGCGTGATGCCGAGCGCCCCCAGCGCCAGCTGGCTGCCATAGGCAAGGCCCGGCACGACGATGAAGTTCAGGAAGGCGACGAGGGCGTTGAGAATGTCCATCGGGTCACGAAAGTCCAGTAAGGATAGGGGAAGGGATCAGCCGCCGTCGCCAGCGCAACTGCCCGAGCCGGTGATCGCGACCGCGCCCTGGCCACCGGCATGGGCGGTGAACAGAAACTCGCCCGACGGGAAGATGCTGACCAGCCCGGACATGCCGTTCTGCGGCGGCAGCACGATCGAGACTTCGCCGCCGGTGTCCATCGTGGTGGTCTGATAGCCCTCCCAGGACTGACCGCCGGTGCTGACCCGCCAGACGTCGCCGCTTTCCTCGATCAGGAAGGGGCCGCCGGTATAGGCCTCGCAGGTGCCGCCGCCGCATTGCTGGGTGGCGGTACATTCGTATCCGGCGAAGGCCGGGGCAGGGAGAAGGGCCAGAACGGCCAGCGCGGCAGCTTTCATCATCAGCCTCCAAGGAAGGATTTGCGGACCTCCGGATCGGCCAGCAGGGCCGCCCCGGTGTCGGTGTAGCGGTTGCGCCCCTGCACCAGGACATAGCCCTTGTCGGCGATCTCCAGCGCCTGGCGCGCATTCTGCTCGACCATCAGGATGGAAATGCCGCTGCGGGCGATCTCAATGATCCGGTCGAAAAGTTCGTCCATCACGATGGGACTGACGCCCGCCGTGGGCTCGTCCAGCATCAGCACCTTGGGCTGGGTCATCAGCGCGCGCCCCACCGCGACCTGCTGGCGCTGGCCGCCCGAAAGCTCCCCCGCCTTCTGGTAGCGCTTCTGCTTCAGGATCGGGAACAGCCCGTAGATCTGCTCCATCGTGTCGCGGACCCGGTCGTCCTCGCGGATGAAGGCGCCCATCTCCAGGTTCTCTTCCACCGTCATACCGGTGAAGATGTTGTGGGTCTGCGGCACAAAGCCCATGCCCTTGCGCACGCGCGCCTGCGGGGTCAGCTCGGTGATGTCCTCGCCCATCAGCCGGACGCTGCCCTGGCGCAGCTTCAGCATCCCGAAAACCGCCTTCATCGCGGTGGATTTCCCCGCGCCGTTCGGGCCGACGATGACCGCGATCTCGCCGGGCTCGACCGCAAGGGTGCAGGAATGCAGGATGTCGACCGCGCCATAGCCGCCGGTCATGTTCTCGCCGATCAGGAAGGGCTCAGCCATGCGTGAAGTCTTTCATCGAAGCAACTGATTTTCCGTGAAAACCAGCAAGTCGCGGTTTCGCGGAAAACGCGTGTCCGGCCGGATCACCCATGCGCGGCTTCCTCTTTCAGCTTGTTCTTCAGGCCCCGGCCCAGATAGGCCTCGATCACCCGCTCGTCGTTCTTCACCTGATCGACCGTGCCTTCCGCCAGCACCTTGCCCTCGGCCATGCAGATCACCGGGTCGCAAAGCCGCGCGATGAAATCCATGTCGTGCTCGATCACGCAGAAGGTATAGCCGCGCTCCTTGTTCAGCCGGACGATGGCGTCGCCGATGGTGTTCAGAAGCGTCCGGTTCACCCCGGCGCCGACCTCGTCCAAGAAGACGATCTTGGCATCGACCATCATCGTGCGACCCAGTTCCACCAGTTTCTTCTGCCCGCCCGAGATCATCCCCGCCTTCTGGTCGGCGATATGGCTGATAGTCAGGAACTCCAGCACCTCGTCGGCCTTCGCGCGGATGCGCTCCTCCTCCTCGGCGACCTGGCCCCGCGAGAAGAGCGCGTTCCACAGCTTTTCGCCGGTCTGGCGCGGCGGGACCATCATCAGGTTCTCGCGCACCGTCATCGAACCGAATTCATGCGCGATCTGGAAAGTGCGCAGCAGACCCTTGTCGAACAACTTGTGCGGCGGCAGGCCGGTGATGTCCTCGCCATCCATGAAGACCTGGCCGCTGGTCGGCTCGTAGCGTCCGGCGATCACGTTGAACAGCGTGGTCTTTCCCGCCCCGTTCGGGCCGATCAGCCCGGTGATCGAGCCGGTCCTGATCTCCAGCGACGCGCCATCGACGGCGTGAAACCCGCCAAAATGCTTGTGCAGATTCTCGACCCTGATCATGTCTTCCCCTGTCGTGGCCTGCCGCTTCCGCTTGCCGCGTGCGTGGCCTTTTTAGGTTCCCCGTCCGATTTCTCGGTCTCGTTTCTGGTGATCGGCCCGAGGTTTCCCCCGGGCCGATGTCGCAAGTCTCAGATCAGCGGTAGCCGACGGATTCCCATTTGCCGTCCTTGATCTCGTCTTCCGAGAAGGTGCCGGAAGCGTCGCCGCCGTCCAGCAGCGTCACGCCGGTCGCACCATCATAGTCGATGGCCGTGCCCGCCGCGATCAGCTCCAGCGCCTTGCCAAGCTCACCGGCCTTGATCTTGGTGCCCGACCCGTCCGCCGGACCGTTGGCGATCTCCATCACCTTGTCCTTGTAGACCTTGGCGTCGGTGGAATTCGCGGCCTGCATCGCCAGGATGATCAGCGCCGCCGCGTCATAAGAATTGGCCGCGAAGTTGGTCGAGCCGTCGAAGGACGGATCCGCCGCCTTGGCCAGGTCCAGGAACGCGGTATAGCCTTCTGAGGTCGACGAGGCATGCTGCCCGAACGAGCCGTTCAGCGGTGCGCCAATCGCGGCGACCAGGCTTTCGCCATACATCCCGCCCGGCAGGCCAAAGGTGCTGAAGGCGCCGCTGTCGACGGCGGCCTGGATGATGCCCTTGCCGCCCTGGTCGATGTAGCCCGCCACGACCAGCACGTCGCCGCCCGCCGCCGCCAGTGCCCCGACCTCGGCCGAATAGTCGGCTTTGCCGTCGTCATGGCTGGCGTTGATCGTCACGGTGCCGCCCTTGGCGGTGAAGGCGTTGGCGATGGCTTCCGCCAGGCCCTTGCCGTAGTCGCTGTTGGAATAGGTCAGCGCGATGGACTTGACGCCGCGCGCCTCCAGAATCTCGGCCATCACCACGCCTTCGCGGGCGTCCGACGGCACGGTGCGGAAGAAGAGCCCGTCATCGGGGTCGGTCGTCAGCGCGGGCGAGGTCGCCGAGGGCGAGATCATCACAATGCCGTTCGGCATGGCCAGGTTGGTCAGCACGGCGCGGGTCACGCCCGAGCAGTCGCCGCCGACGATGCCCTTGACGCCATCCACGGTGATCAGCCGTTCGGCCGCGGCCGAGGCGGCGGCTGCGTCGATGCAGGTGGAATCGGCGCGAACCGACTGGAACACCCAGCCATTCGCCGCCTTGCCGGAATCGTTCACTTCCTTGATCGCCAGATCAACGGCCGAGAACATGTTCGGCGCGATGCTCTCGATCGGGCCGGTGAGGCCCAGCAGGGTGCCGATCTTCACATCTTCCCCAAGCGCAGCGCCCGCGATCAGGGTCATGGCCGACGTGGCCAGAAGCAGTTTCTTCATAGTAGCCTTCCTTATTGGAGCAAGTCCGCTGGCCACCCTATTCTTGGGCGCAACAGAAGAAAAGGGTCCGCCCGATCAGGCAGAGCACGGAAACTCCAGCGACTTGCTCTGTATGCGGACCTTGCCCCGATTGCGGCGGGGCAAGGCCATGATCAGCGTCCGAACCGCCCGATCAACGGAACTGGACGGTCTCGTACTTGCCGTCCTTCACCTCGAACTGCTTGTAGCGTCCGGCCGATTCACCCGGTCCGATCAGTGTCACGCCCGAAGCGCCGTCATAGTCGATGGCGGTGCCCGCTGCGATCAGTTCCAGCGCCTTGCCCAACTCGCCCGGAAGGATCTTGACGCCCGAGCCGTCAGCCGGCCCGTTGGCGATCTCCATGATCTTTTCCTTGTAGACGTTCGAGTCGGTCGAGCCCGAAGCCTCCATCGCCAGCATGATCAGCGCGGCGGCGTCATAGCTTTCGGGGGTGTAGGGCGAGGTCGCGTCGAAGGCCGGGTCGTTCTTCTTGCCCATTTCCTGCAGGACTGCAGCGCCGGGGCTGTCGGATTGGGCAACCTGGCCATAGGAGCCGTTCAGCGCCGGGCCGATGGCGGCGGGCAGCGAGTCGCCGACCATGCCGCCCGGAAGCCCGAACTGGGTGAAGGCGCCCGAGTCGAGCGAGGCCTGGATGATGCCCTTGCCGCCCTGGTCCAGATAGCCCGCCACGACCAGAAGGTCGCCGCCCGCTGCCGCCAGCGCCGCGACTTCCGCCGAATAGTCGGCCTTGCCGTCATCATGCGCCGCGTTGATCGTCACCGTGCCGCCCTGGGCGGTGAAACCGGCGGCAATCGCCTCGGCCAGACCCTTGCCGTAGTCGCTGTTGGAATAGGTCAGCGCGATGGACTTCACGCCTTTTTCCTTCAGGATCTCGCCCATCACCTCGCCTTCCCGCGCGTCCGACGGCGCGGTGCGGAAGAAGAGGCCGTTGTCCGGGTCGTTGGTCAGCGCCGGCGAAGTCGCCGAGGGCGAGATCATCACGATGCCGTTCGGCATGGCGACGTTGGTCAGCATTGCGCGGGTCACGCCCGAGCAGTCGCCGCCGATGATGGCCTTGACGCCTTCCGCGGTGATCGCCCGCTCGGTCGCCGCGGTCGCGGCGGCGGCGTCGGTGCAGGTGTCGTCACCCCGCACCGAGGTATAGGTGTTCTTGGCCTTGCCCGAGGCGTTCACTTCGGCCATCGCGGCTTCCGCCGCATTCGCCATGTGCCCGGTCAAGGATTCGATGGGGCCGGTGAAGCCGATCAGGATGCCGATCTTGACGTCCTCGGCAGAAGCGGCCCCAGCCATCAGCGCGCAGGCCGAAGCGGCCAGCAGAAGTTTCTTCATTTATTATATCTCCCTGTTTGGATCGAAATCCTGTGTTGACGGTAGTGCGGGCTCGGCAAAAAGGGAAGCCATATTTTGTCGACATTATGTCGACCAAAAAATGACCTGCGAGTCGACATGAGACGATGCCGCGCTACATTTCAAGGTTGTGCGCCCGACGCGCGCTGACGGAAACTGCAAGGATCGGAGGAAGGAAATGAAATCAGCGCTCTGCCTTCTGGTGTCCCTTTTCGCCCTGCCGACGGCGGCGTGGCCGGGGACGGTCGAGACCGGGGCCGGACCGATGGAGATCACCCGGGTGGTTGGTGGTCTCGACGAGCCCTGGGGTCTCGCCTTCCTGCCGGAGGGGGACCTCCTCGTGACCGGGCGGGCCGGACGGCTCTGGCTGGCGCGGGGCGGCGAATTGCACCGGGTCGAAGGCGGTCCGGAGGTCTTCGCCAAGGGGCAGGGCGGGCTTCTCGACGTCATGATCCCCGCCGATTTCGCCACCAGCCGCGAGGTCTGGCTCAGCTTCGCCGCTCCGGTGGGCGAGGGGGCCGCGACTGCAGCGGGGGTGGGGCGCCTGTCGGAGGACGGCTCCCGGCTGGAGGGTTTCCGCACCGTCTTCACCGGAGATGCCGCCCCCGGCGGGCGACACTTCGGGGCGCGGCTGGTGGAGATGCCGGACGGAACCATCGCGCTGACCACGGGGGAGCGGGGGACCGGGCCGCAGGGGATGCAGGCGCAGGACCCGGCGTCCTCGCTGGGCAAGCTGATCCTTTTGAACCGCGACGGGTCGCCCGCGATCCGCCTGGAGGGGTGGCTGCCCGGGGCCTTCTCGCGGGGGCACCGGAACGTGCAGGGGGCGGCGCTGGATCTGTCGGGCCGCCTCCTTACCGTCGAGCACGGGGCGCAGGGCGGGGATGAGCTGAACGCGCCGGAGGCGGGAAAGAACTACGGCTGGCCGGTCATCACCTACGGGATCGACTACTCGGGCGACCCGATCGGCGAGGGGCAGGCGCTGGCGGGAATGGAGCAGCCCTTGCACTACTGGGACCCCTCGATCGCGCCGTCGGGGCTGATGGTCTATTCGGGGAAACTGGTGCCGGAGTGGAGGGGCGATCTTTTCTTCGGGTCGCTCAACAGCGACTTCCTGGGGCGGCTCGACCCCGACACCCCGGCCCCGACCGGCTTTGCCGAGGAGCGGATCGGCGCCCCGGAAACCCGGCGGGTCCGGGACGTGGTCGAGGCGCCGGACGGGTCGATCTGGTTCCTGTCGGTCACGGAGGGGGCGGTCTACCGGATGGCGCCGGTCGAGTAGCTGCCCACGCGCGGGCAGATTTGCGGACCTAGTAAATTCAAGAGCTTGGGCGCGCGCGTTAACGCGGACTTAACCTTTGCCCGAGCTCCCCTAGATCGACAGCCGCACCGGCACCGCGCCCGGCATGCCTTGGGTGCCGCGCTCGCGGTAGGGGGTGGTGCTGTAATGGCTGCGGTAGCACTTCGAGAAATGCGAGGGCGAGGCAAAGCCGCAGGCCAGGGCCACGTTAATCACACTCATGTCGGTCTGCATCAACAGGTTCCGCGCCTTCTGCAGGCGCAGTTCCATATAATAGCGCTTGGGCGAGCGGTTGAGATAGCGGCGGAACAGCCGCTCCAGCTGGCGGGTGGACATGCCCACCTCCTCGGCCAGGTCCGCGGGCGACATCGGGTCCTCGATGTTGCCCTCCATCATCTGGATGACCTGGGACAGCTTCGGGTGCCGCACGCCGATCCGCGTCGGGATCGACAGGCGCTGCGTGTCCTGGTCGGTGCGGATGGTGGAATAGATCAGCTGGTCGGCGACCGTGTTCGCCAGATCCTCGCCATGGTCGGCGGCGATGATCTTCAGCATCAGGTCCAGCGAGGAGATGCCGCCCGCCGTCGTCCAGCGGTTGCCGTCCATCACATAGACCGATTTGGTCAGCTTCACATCCTCGAATTCCTCCGAAAATCCGTCCTGGTTTTCCCAGTGGATCGTCGCCTTCTTGCCATCCAGAAGCCCTGCCTTCGCCAGCGAATGCCCCCCGGTGCAGATGCCGGCGATGGTCACGCCGCGCCGCGCCTCGCGCCGAAGCCAGCTGACGATGCCCTTGGTGGTGGTGCGCTGCACGTCGAGGCCGCCGCAGACCAGGATCGTGTCCTCGCGGTCCATCTCTGCCAGTCCCATGTCCAGCCGGAAGGTCGCGCCGTTGGAGCAGGATTTCTCTGTCCCCTCGCCGCAGAGGAGCCAGCTGTAGAGCGTCTCGCCCGCGACGCGGTTGGCCAGCCGCAGCGGTTCGATGGCGCCCGCGAAGGAGATCATGGTGAACTTGTCCAAGAGCACGAAGACGAACCGCCGCGTCGTGGTGGTCTTCTGTGTCTGGGTGGCCTTGCGGGTGCCGAGAGTCATGTCTGCGACCTGATCATGTCGTTTGCGGGCCATGGAACCGCAAATTGGGGGCCGCCGCAAGGGTCGAAAGCACCCCTTTTCGCCCAATCGCCCTTTGCAAAGGCGGAAACGGGGGCGTATACCGCAGCCCGATCTGCTTGAGCCCGGAGAGAGACGATGACCAAGGGATGGACCAAGACGGCATGGCGCGCGAAACCGCGGATCCAGATGCCGGATTATCCCGACCAGGCGGCGCTGAAAACGGTCGAGGCGCAGTTGGCCAAATACCCTCCGCTGGTCTTCGCGGGCGAGGCGCGGCGGCTGAAGAAGCAGCTGGCGCTGGCGGCCGAGGGCAAGGCGTTCCTGCTGCAAGGCGGCGACTGCGCCGAGAGCTTTGCCGAGTTCAGCGCCGACAACATCCGTGACACGTTCCGCGTCATGCTGCAGATGGCGGTCGTGCTGACCTATGCCGCCAAGGTTCCGGTCATCAAGGTGGGCCGCATGGCCGGGCAGTTCGCCAAGCCGCGCAGCGCCCCGACCGAGGTGATCAATGGCGTGGAAATGCCGTCCTACAAGGGCGATATCATCAACGGCTTCGACCCGACGCCCGAGGCCCGGATTGCCGATCCGAACCGGATGCTGCAGGCCTATACCCAGGCGGCCGCCTCGCTGAACCTGCTCCGCGCCTTCAGCACGGGCGGCTTCGCTGACATCCACCGCGTCCACAGCTGGACCCTGGGCTTCGCCGAACACGACAAGGCCGAACGCTACCGCGAGATGGCGAACCGCATTTCGGATGCGCTCGACTTCATGAACGCGGCGGGGGTGAACAGCGACACGGCGAACGAACTGAGCCGGGTGGATTTCTACACCAGCCACGAGGCGCTGCTGCTGGAATATGAAGAGGCACTGGCGCGGGTCGACTCGATCACCGGCCAGAATGTCGCCGGATCGGGCCACATGATCTGGATCGGTGACCGTACCCGCCAGCCCGATGGAGCGCATGTCGAGTTCGCGCGCGGCGTGCTGAACCCGATCGGGCTGAAATGCGGGCCCTCGACCACGGCGGAGGACCTGAAGGTCCTGATGGCCAAGCTGAACCCCGAGAACGAGCCGGGCCGCCTGACCCTGATCGCGCGCTTCGGTGCGGGCAAGGTGGGCGAGCATCTGCCGCGCCTGATCAAGACGGTGCAACAGGAAGGCGCCAACGTGGTCTGGTCCTGCGACCCGATGCACGGCAACACGATCAAGGCGGCCTCGGGTTACAAGACCCGGCCCTTCGACAGCGTTCTGCGCGAGGTGCGCGAGTTCTTCGCGATCCACA
>NZ_DAIQAT010000097.1:6984-12883 GCF_036781545.1 Tabrizicola sp. | reverse complement strand
CCAGCGCCAGGATGCCGTTCACCTGTTCGCGCACCGAGCCATAGGCGGTGAAGGTCGCGATCTTCCAGCCCCGGAACGGTACCCGCGCCTCGGTCTTCATCACCGCCTCGCCGCGGACATAGGCGTCGGGCGGGTCCTGGGTCCATTCGGCGGTCGCGCGAAGCGCCCGCGCGATGGCCGAGGGCGGATCGCGCAGCGCCAGCGCATCGGTCATCGCCAGACCCCGCCAGCGCGGCTCGGTCGAGAGCACCACCGTGCCTTCGCTGTCGGTGACCATGATCGCGTCCTGCAACCCGGCCCAGGCGCGTTCGTATTTCATCAGGTCGACCGAGACGATAATCACCCCGAGCGGCTTGGCATCGGCCATGACCGTGCGCGAATACAGGAAGTCGAACCCGCCGGCATCGCGCTTGACGGCAGAGAAGATCGTGTCCTTCGCCCGCTGCGCGGCCACGAAAGAAATCTCGTTGCGCAGGTTCGTCCCCAGGACGTTGCGGTTCGTCGCCCCGACAACCCTGCCGTCGGCGCCGACCAGCCGGATCGAGGCCACGCCCAGCTCGCCTTGCAGCGCAATCAGCTTGGCCGAGGTGCTGGAGAAATTGTTGGCCTTGAGCGCCCGGATCAGGTCCGGGTCATTGGCCAGCAGCAGCGGCACGACCGAGGTCCGCTGCAACTCGGCCATCAGGTTCCCGGTGTAAAGCGCAAGCCGCACTTCGGCCCGGCTGCGGGTGGCGGCGCTGTAGCGGTCGGTCAGCAGGCGGTTCGACACCAGCACCACCACCACCGCCAGAATCACCAGCAGCACCACGGCCAGCTTGGCACGCCAGGGCAGGCCCGGTGCCGAGGGGGTAGCAGTGGTGGTATCTGTGGCGGTCATGGCCCAAGATTAGGGCCGGGCCGGAATGGCCTCAAGCCGAGGGGCCTCAGGCCAGCGCCATCCCGCGCATCAACGAGGCGAAGAGACCCTTGCCGTCGGTGCCCCCCAGTGCCGCCTCGGTCGCGCGTTCGGGATGCGGCATCATCCCCAGCACGCGGCGGTTCTCTGACAGCACCCCGGCGATGTCGGCCATGCTGCCGTTGGGGTTCTGGGCATAGGTGAAGGCGATGCGATCCTCGGCCTGCAGCCGGGCCAGCCCCTCGGCGTCGATGGTGTAATTGCCGTCATGATGCGCGATCGGGATGCGGATATCCTGCCCCGGCCGGTAGGCTCCGGTAAAATCGGACCGGGTGGTCGCCACCTTCAGCACCACTGTGCGGCAGACGAATTTCAGCGTCGCATTGCGCATCAGCACGCCCGGCAGGAGGCCCATCTCGGTAAGGACCTGAAAGCCGTTGCAGATGCCCAGGACATAGCCGCCCTTTTCGGCATGGGCCCGGACCGCCGCGCTGACCGGCGATTGCGCGGCAATGGCGCCGCAGCGCAGGTAGTCGCCGAAGCTGAACCCCCCGGGCACGCCCACGACATCCACGCCCTCGGGCAGCGCGCTGTCCTTGTGCCAGACCCGCTCCACCTTGAACCCCGCGCCCTCGAAGGCGACGGCAAGGTCGCGGTCGCAGTTCGACCCCGGAAAGGTGATCACGGCGGCTTTCATCGGGCGACTCCCATGGCGAAGGATGCGCGCCTGATAGCGGAAAGCGCCGCCAAGGGCCAGAGCTTGTGCCGCATCCGAAAGCCGCTAGGCTGACCGCATGTTGAAAGAACCTGCCCTTGCCGCACTGCGCGGGATTTTCGGTGACAGGGCCTCGGTCGCCGCGCCGGTGCTCTTGGAACATGCGCAAAGCGAAAGCCTGGTCACGGGCGCATTGCCCGACGCCGTGGTCTTCCCCCGCTCCACCGCCGAAGTGGCTGCGCTGGCCGAATGGTCCACCCTGCATCGGGTGCCGCTGATCGGCTGGGGTGCGGGCACCTCGCTGGAAGGGCACGCGCTGGCCCTCGATGGGGGCGTGGCCGTCGACTTCCGCGAGATGGCCGCCGTGCTGGAGATCCGCCCCGAGGACCGGCTGGTCCGGGTGCAGCCGGGCATCACCCGCGAGGCGCTGAACCGGGACTTGCGGACCACGGGGCTGATGTTCCCGGTCGATCCAGGCGCGAATGCCTCGCTGGGCGGGATGGCGGCGACACGGGCCTCCGGCACGACGGCGGTGCGCTACGGGACGATGCGCGATAATGTCCGTGGGCTGGAGGTCGTGCTGGCGGGTGGCCGGGTGATCCGCACCGGGACGGCTGCGCCCAAATCCTCGGCAGGCTATGACCTGACCGCGCTTTTCGTCGGGTCCGAGGGGACGCTGGGCCTGATCACCGAGCTGGTGCTGAAGCTGCACGGCCAGCCCGAGGCGGTGATGACCGCCGTTGCCGCCTTCCCGACGGTCGGCGCCGCGGTCGATTGCGTGATCGCGGTGATGCAGATGGGGCTGACCCCGGCCCGGATCGAGTTCCTGGATGCCGACACCGTGGCCGCCTGCAACGCCTATTCTCACCTGACCCTGCCCGTCACCCCGCAGCTTCTGGTGGAATTCCATGGGCACCCGGCGGGCCTGGCCGAGGATGTCGGCCGCTTCCGCGCCCTGGCGGAAGACTTCGGCGCCTCAGGCCTGGACTGGGCGGAAAAGCAGGAAGATCGCACCCGGCTCTGGGCCGCGCGTCATGCGGCCTACCGGGCGATCCTGGCCGCGCGGCCGGGGGCGAAGGCGGTGGTGACGGATGCCTGCGTGCCGATCTCGGCGCTGGCTCAGGCGGTGGAGGAGACCCGGGCCGATATCGCCGCCTCGGGGATTCCGGGGCCGATCCTGGGCCATGTCGGCGACGGGAATTTCCACGCGATCCTGCTGGTCGATCCCGCGCGGCCCGAGGAGGCGACGATTGCCAAGGCGCTGGCGAAGCGGTTGGCCGAACGCTCCCTCCGCCTGGGCGGCACGATCACCGGCGAACATGGCGTGGGCTTCGGCAAGCTGCCCCTGATGGCGGCAGAGCATGGCGAGGGCTGGCAGGTCATGGGCGCGGTCAAGGCCGCGCTCGACCCGCTGAACCTCATGAACCCCGGCAAGCTGGTGCCGGGTCAGCCATGATCAGTAGTCAAAGCTCGACCGGCGAAACAGGCCCTGGTCGATCTCGCGCTGGCGGCGTTCCAGGTCGACAAGCGACACCGAGCCGTTCAGATAGGCACGTTCCAGATCGGCGATGCGCGGGAAGGCTTTCCCGGAAACCAGTGATTTAAACAGGTTGAACATGATATGTCCTTTCTTCGTGCCCTGAAGATAGGACGCTGCAGCGCAGCATTGTAGGGTCAAGCGGGAAGTGCCGTCATGCGCTGAACGCATGGGTCGTCACAATTTCGCCGTGGCTTTGGGCAGAACGATCACCCAGCAAGCAAGGCGCGCGCCGCAGCCCGTGCCGCCTCGGTCACGGTGTCGCCCGCCAGCATCCGGGCGATCTCCTCCACCCGCTCCTCGGCGCCCAGCCCGGTGACGGTGGAAAGCGTCTGCCCCTTCGCCACCCGCTTTTCCACCCGCCAGTGCCGCGCGCCGAAGGCCGCGACCTGCGGCGAATGGGTCACCACCAGCACCTGCGCGCCCGCGGCCAGCGCCTTCAGGCGCCGCCCGACCGCATCCGCCGTGGCCCCGCCGACGCCACGGTCGATCTCGTCGAAGATCAGCGTCAGGCCGGGGCTGTCGCCGGTGAGGCACACCTTCAGCGCCAGCAGGAACCGTGATAGCTCCCCGCCCGAGGCGATGCGGTTCAAGGGGCCCGAAGGCGCGCCGGGGTTGGTGGCCACGGTGAACGTCACCGCATCCACCCCGTCCGGCCCCGGCTCGCCGCCCGTGATCTCGGTCGCGAAGACCGCGCGTTCCATCTTCAGGGGCGCCAGTTCTGCGGCCATCGCCGCATCCAGCCGCTTCGCCGCCTTCTTGCGCGCCATCGTCACGCGCGCGGCCTCTGCCGCATAGGCCGCCTCCGCCTCGGCCACCGCCTTGGCCAGCTTCGCCAGCCCCGCCGCCCCGCCGTCGATCGCCGCAAGCCGCGCGCGCAGCCCGTCGGCAAAGCCGCCCAGATCGTCGGGCGCGACGCTATGCTTGCGCGCCAGCGCCCGGATCGCGAACAGCCGCTCCTCGACCCGCTCCAGTTCTCCGGGATCGAAGTCCAGCGCCTCCAGCGCCCTCTCCACCCCTCCCTGCGCCTCGCCCAGTTCGATCAGCGCACGGTTCAACGCCTCCATCGGGGCGTCGAGCCGACCCTCGGCCTTCTCCGTCGCGCCGTCCAGCCAGCGCAAGGCGTCGCGCATCCGGCCCTCGGCCCCTTCCTCCGAAAGCGCAGCCAGCGCTTTCGCCACGTCTTCCCGAATCCGCCCCGCGCCCTGCATCAGACGACGGCGGGCGTCCAAAACCTCATCCTCGCCCGGCAGGGGGTTCAACTTGTCCAGCTCGGCCACCGCATGGCGCAGGAACTCCTCCTCCGCCGCGGCCCGCGCCAAGGTTGCCTCGGCCTCGGCCAGCGCGCTACGCGCCTCGCGCTGAGCCGCCCAAGCCGCCCGCAAAGGTGCAAGCTCCAGCCCTGCAAAGGCATCCAGCAGCGCCCGATGGCCACGCGGGTTCAACAGGCCCCGGTCGTCATGCTGGCCATGCAGTTCCACCAGATGATCGGACAGATCGCGCAACACCTCGCCCGAGACGCGGCGGTCATTGACGAAAGCGGTCTTGCGCCCGTCGGCGGCATTGACCCGGCGCAGGATCAGCTCGTCCTCCGACTCGATTCCCGCCTCGTCCAGCACCGCCCGCGCGGCATGGTCCGCGGGCAGGTCGAAGACTGCCGTCACCTCGCCCTGCGCCGCCCCCTGGCGCACCAGTTCGGCCCGGCCGCGCCAGCCCAGGACGAAGCCCAGGGCATCCAGAAGGATCGACTTCCCCGCCCCCGTCTCGCCGGTCAGCACATTCAGCCCCGGCCCCAGCTCAAGGCTCAGCCGGTCGATGATCAGCACATCCCGGATGTCGAGGCTACGCAGCATCGGATCGCCCCGTAGGGTGCGTGCTTGCACGCACCATCCCTACAACCACTCGCCCTTCACCATCTGGCGGTAGATCGTGCGCAGCCAGCCTTCGCCCTTGGCCTCCGGCGACAGGCCCTTGCCCTTCAGCAGGCGATAGGTGTCGTCGTAGAACGGCGAGGACTGATAGTTGTAGCCCAGGATCGCCCCTGCCGTCTGCGCCTCGTCGGTCAGGCCAAGCGCCAGGTAGCATTCCACCAGCCGGTGCAGCGCCTCGGCGGTATGGGTCGTGGTCTGGAAGTCCTGCACCACCACGCGGAAGCGGTTGATCGCCGCCGTATAGTGCCCGCGCTTCAGATAATAGCGCCCGACCTCCATCTCCTTCGCCGCCAGCTGGTCGAAGGCCAGCTCGAACTTCAGCATGGCCGAGCGGGCATATTCGCTGTCGGGATAGGTCTCGATCACGTCGCGCATCCCTTGCAGGGCCTGGAAGGTGATCCCCTGGTCGCGGCCGACATCGTCGATCTGGTCGTAATAGGAGAGCGCCATCAGATACAGCGCATAGGGCGCGTCCTCGTCGCCCGGATAGAAGTCCAGATAGCGTTGCGCCGCATCGCGGGCCTCGGGATATTCCTTGGCCCGGTGATGCGTATAGGCCTGCATGATCAGGGCACGCTTGGCATATTCGGTATAGGGATAAAGCCGCTCGACCTCCTGGAAGTAGACCAGCGCCTCCTTGGGCTTCTTGCCGGTCTCAAGCTCCAGCTCGCCCTTCTTGTAGATCTCTTCGGCGGTATAGCTGTCGAGCGCACGCTCGTTCGACCGACCGCCGCCACCGCAGCCCGCCAGCATCGCAACCAGAAGCGCCGTCTTGAGGAACCCTGCGCCGGGCCTTCTGCCTGACATTCTTCGCCTATCCA
>NZ_DAIQAT010000097.1:0-6884 GCF_036781545.1 Tabrizicola sp. | reverse complement strand
GCCGTCTTGAGGAACCCTGCGCCGGGCCTTCTGCCTGACATTCTTCGCCTATCCAACCTGCAGCCCGGGCGGTTTGCCCACCCTCGGCTCGTCTCGTTGCGCCCGTCCTAGCACAGAAAAATCCGGGGCGCAAAACGCCTTTCGCGTCTTTCGATGGTCAGTCCGGGTCAGTTGCGCGCGGGCATGTCGCCGAGGTGGACACCCACGCCCGGCAGCTTGCCCAGGGTGCGCGGCCCACAGTCGACCAGCGCATAGGCCGAAGGGTCGGCGAAAAGCGCCCGCAGAAGGCGGTTGGTCAGGGCATGGCCCGCCCGTTCGCCCACATAACGGCCCAGAATCGGCCCCCCCGCCAGCGCAAGGTCGCCCACCGCATCCAGCATCTTGTGCCGCACGGGTTCGTCGGCATGGCGCAGGCCGCCGGGCGAAAGCACCTGGTCGCCATCGAACACCACCGCGTTCTCCAGCGTGCCGCCCAGGGCCAGGCCACGGGCGCGCATCGCATCCACGTCCGACTGGCGACAGAAGGTGCGGCTGTCCGACAGTTCGCGCACGAAGGCGCCGTTGGCCATGTTCAGCCGCCGCGCCTGGACGCCGATGGCCTTGTCGGCAAAGTCGATACGGAAGTCGATCTCCAGCATCTCGGCCGGTTCCAGCCGAGCCACCGCCGCACCCTCGCGCACCTCGACCGGCTTCAGCACGCGGATGGCGCGCACCGGCAGGTCCTGCTCCTCGATTCCGGCCGCAAGGAAGCCCGCGATGAAGGGCACCGACGAGCCGTCGAGAATCGGCACTTCCGGCCCGTCGATCTCGATCAGGGCATTGTGGATGGCGAAGCCGGCAAGCGCGGCCATGATATGCTCGATGGTGGAGACCGAAACGCCATCGGCGTTCTCGATCACCGTGCACAGCGTCGAGGGCGTCACCGCATCCCAGCGCGCCGGGATCATCGGGTCGCGGTCGGCCACATCGGTGCGGCGGAACCAGACCCCGTGATCGGCCGCGGCCGGGTGCACGACCATGCGGACGGGTTCGCCGCCATGCAGGCCGACACCGGTAAAGACGGCAGGGGATTTCAGCGTATTCTGCACAGTCTCGCTCAACCTCATGTGGAGCGGGTTCGACCCGTTCCGATTGAAAGGTTAAGTATTCCTTAGGGGATTGAAGCTCAACTCACTCTTTGTGACGGTATGTGACAGGTTTGAAGCAAGCCACAAGCCGTTGATCCAAAAGGAAAAGGCCCGGTCTCCCGGGCCTTTCGTAAAGGTTGATACCGCGTTCTTTTCAGTTCGCCTGGCGGCGCAGGAAGGCAGGGATCTCGATCCGGTCCTGGTCCGAACCCATGTCGTGATCGTCGTCATAGGCCGTGACCGGCGGCTGGTTGCGCGCAGCCGGGGCGGCTTGCGCGGCCTCCAGATGGCCCGCCATCCGGTTGATCAGCGAGCCGATGCCGAAGCGCGGTTTCGCCGCAGCCGAGGCCGGGGCAGCCACCGGGGCCGGGGCAGCCACCGGGGCCGGACGGGTGAACTTCGCCGGGGCACTGCCCGGACGGCTCACTGCGGCCTGCAGCCGCGCCAGGGCCTCGGGCGAGGGCTGGCCAGCCGCGCGCGGACGCGGGGCGACGAAGCCCGACGGATCGGCCTCGATGGCCGCGGGGGTCGAGCGCACCAGCGTCGGCTGGGCGACAGGCTGCGGACGATAGGCCGGGGGCGGCAGGTCGTCGGCGATGGAAAGATCGTCAGCGTCCATGTCGGCGCGCGACGCCGCGGCGTCGAAGGCCGCATCGGCCACTTCATCGACCTCTTCCTCGAAGGCGACGCGGTCTTCCATCACCGGCTCGGGCGCGGGGGTGTAGCTGGGCGTATAGGCCGCCGCGCGCGGGGCCTCCGGCTGCGGGGCGGGGGCCAGCGTCAGCGGCGTGCTCATCGACCGGCGCGCAACCGGCGGTTCCGCCTTGTTCGCCGCCGAAGCGTCGATCCCGGTCGCCACGACCGACACGCGGATGCGGCCTTCCATCGCGGTATCCAGCGTGGAGCCGACGATGATGTTCGCTTCCGGGTCCACCTTCTCGCGGATGATGTTCGCGGCCTCGTCCAGTTCGAACAGCGTCAGGTCATGCCCGCCGGTGATATTGATCAGCACACCCTTGGCGCCGTTCAGGCTGATCTCGTCCAGCAGCGGGTTGGCAATCGCCTTCTCCGCCGCCTGCACCGCGCGATCCTCGCCGGTCGCCTCGCCGGTGCCCATCATCGCCTTGCCCATCTCGTCCATCACCGCACGGACATCGGCGAAGTCGAGGTTGATCAGGCCGGGCCGCACCATCAGGTCGGTCACGCCCTTGACGCCCTGGTACAGCACGTCATCGGCCATCGCGAAGGCCTCGGTGAAGGTGGTGCGTTCGTTCGCCAGCCGGAACAGGTTCTGGTTCGGGATAATGATCAGCGTGTCGACGACCTTCTGCAGGGCCTCGATGCCCTCTTCGGCCTGCCGCATCCGCTTGCCACCCTCGAACTGGAAGGGCTTGGTCACGACGCCGACGGTCAGCACACCCAACTCCCGCGCGGCCTGCGCGATGATCGGGGCTGCGCCGGTGCCGGTGCCGCCGCCCATGCCGGCGGTGATGAAGCACATATGCGCCCCGGCCAGGTGGTCGACGATTTCTTCGATCGTCTCTTCCGCCGCAGCGGCCCCCACCGTCGGCCGGGCCCCTGCCCCAAGACCTTCCGTCGCCTTGACACCCATCTGGATGCGCGCGCCCGCCCGGCTTTGCTGCAAGGCCTGCGCATCGGTGTTCGCCACGACGAACTCGACGCCTTCCAGCATCTTGTCGATCATGTTGTTCACCGCATTGCCGCCCGCCCCGCCCACACCGAACACGGTGATGCGCGGCTTCAGCTCTTCACGCTCCGAAGTCATCGTCAGATTAAGTGCCATGGGTTTGCCTGTCCGTTGTCCGCCGCCTGTTTTATCGGGCCTTTCTCGCGTGAATTCCCCTGCGGAAGGCCGACTTATCCCCGATTCTATCCACATGCATTGCAAAGGTCACGCAAAAACTATTGCGCAACCACGAAATCTGGGGGTCAAACCCCCGAAATCAGCGGTATTTCGCCCTTCGCTCGTGGATATGGTGTTCACCAGTTATCCTTGAACCATTTGACGGCCCGCCGCAGCGAGCGTGCAGGGTAGCGTTCGGCCGGAATCTCGAAGTCCCACCATTCGTCCTGCGGATGCGCGGCAAAGAGGCACAGGCCCACCGCGCTGGCAAAGGCCGCCCCCGTCGCCGCCTGCGGCAGGCCCTGCACCCGCAGGGGCCGACCCAGACGGACCCGCTGGCCCAGAACCCGCGTGGCGATGCCGTCCAGGCCGGGGATCTGGCTCGCGCCCCCCGTCAGCACGATCTGCTGGCTCGGCAGCGTGTCGAAACCCGCCGCGTCCAGCGTGGCACGCACTTCCTCCAGGATTTCCTCAACCCGGGGCCGCATGATGCCGATCAGTTCCGTCCGGCTGATCTGGCGGCGGTCCTTCTCCCAGTCGCCCGAGTCCCCGCCGATGTCGATCATCTCGCGGTCGTCCATCCCGGTGGCGTAAAGCCCGCCGTGGCGCGTCTTGATCCGCTCGGCCACCGCCATGGGAATCTGCAGCCCCTTGGAGATATCGGAGGTCACATGGTCGCCGCCCATGCGGACCGAATCCGCATAGATCATATGCTTCTTCATGAAGATCGAGATGCCGGTCGCGCCGCCGCCCATGTCGATGCAGGCCGCGCCCAGTTCCTGCTCGTCCTCGACCAGCGAGGAAATCGCCGAGACATAGGCCGAGGACGCAATCCCCGCGAGTTCAAGGTCGCAGCGCTTGATGCAGTAAAGCAGGTTCTGCACCACATCGCCCTCGACCGACAGCAGGTGCATGTCCACCGCCAGCCGATGCCCGATCTGCCCACGCGGATCGCCCAGGCCGGACCGGTGGTCCAGCGCAAAGTTCACCGGCTGGGCGTGCAGCACTTCGCGGCCATGCCCCAGGTCCGGCACGTCGCAGGCCGCCAGCACGCGGGACACGTCCTGTTCCGACACCACCGAATCCTGCAGGTCCAGCTCGCCCGCCAACCCGTAGCTGCGCGGCTCCGCCCCCGAGAAACAGGCGATCACATGGTCGACCCGCACATTCGCCATCTTCTGCGCCGCCTGCACCGCGGTGCGGATCGCGCGCTCCGTCTCGTTCATCACCGCGATCTCACCGAAGCGGACGCCACGGCTGCGGGTCGTCGCCGCCCCGATCACCCGGAACTGGCTTTGGCCCGCCATCGGCCCGACGCCGTCCTGTTCGCGCAGCCGGTCCGGCCCGTCGAAGCGCAGGATCAGGCAGGCGATCTTCGAGGTGCCGACGTCCAGGATGGCGATCACGCCGCGCTGCATGGCAGCCCGACGCATGTTCCGCATGGCGCGCTGGGAAGTATAGAGATCGGTCACAATGCGTTCTCCACAGTGTCTAGGCCCTGCGCGCGACGGATATCGGCAAGGGCTTTGGGGGTGAGGCGAAGGGTCGGGCGGTGGTCCGACCGCAGGTCGACGGTCAGGATATCGCGGTTCATCAGGTCCTGTGCATGATCCAGCGCCAGAAGGCGTTCCAGCGCCTGAACCGGGTTGGTGGCGGGCAGGAGCACGCGCTGGTTACGGTCCAGCACCAGGTCCCAGCGCCGCTCGCCGACCCGCACCAGCCCGCGGATGCGCGGGGTCAGCGGCCCGGCGGCGGCGATCAGGTCCAGCGCTTCCGGCGTGGCGATGTCGGCGCCCTCGCCCGCGACCAGCGGCAGGTCGGCCCGGTCGGCCCGGGCGCGAAGGCCCGCGACCCGGTGGCCGGTCTCGTCGACCAGCGTCAGCCCGTCCTCGGTGCGCCAGACGGCGACCGGGACGCGCTCGGTGATCAACACCTGCAGGATGCCGCCCGACCGCACCCTGAGGTCGGCCTTCTGCACCGCATCCAGCGCCTCGATTCTTGCCCGCGCCGCATCCAGGTCAATGTCGAAGGACGACATCGGCAGGGGCAGCGCCAGCTTGGCCCGCACCGCCTCGGCCAGATCGTCCGACGCACCCTCGACCCGCGCCAGCGAGACGCGGAACTCCGGCCGCGCCTCGAACTCCGCGCGCAGATGCGTCAGCTGGCCGATCACCGCCTGCCGGTTCGGCTCATGGCTGAACCACAAGGCGGTGGCCCCCAGGATCACGAGCACGGGGATACCCTTGAACACGAAGCCCCGCACATAGGGCGTCAGCATCCAGCGTTGCAGCCGGTAGTCCCATTTCGACGGAGCCGGATCGCGGCGGACCCGGGGCGCAGGGCGGCGGGCGATCAGCGATTGCATGACGCATCCCTCACCAGCCAGTCGCACAAGGCCGGAAAGCTGATTCCGTGATGTGCCGCCTGTTCAGGGGCAAGCGAGGTCGGCGTCATCCCCGGCTGGGTGTTGGTCTCCAGCAGGATGATCCCGTCCACGCCCCGGCTGTCGTCCCAGCGCATGTCGGTACGCGACAGCCCCCTGCAACCCAGCGCCACATGGGCCCGCAACGCATAGTCCAGACAAGCCGCCGTCACATCGTCGGGCATATCCGCGGGCAGCTGGTGCCGGCTGCCTCCCGGCTTGTACTTCGCGTCATAGTCGTACCAGCCATCGGTGATGATGTCGGTCACCGCCAGCGCGCGGTCGCCCATCACCGATATCGAAAGCTCGCGCCCCGGCGCATAGGTCTCGACCATCACGACCGCAGGCATCGTCGACGCCAGCCGCGGCGCATTCGACCCCGGCTGCACGATATAGACCCCGACCGAGGACCCCTCGTTATAAGGCTTCACCACATAGGGCGCGGGCAGGACATGCCCCGCCTCGACCTCTTCCCGCGTCGCCAGCACGCTTTCCGCCACCGGAAGCCCGGCGGCGCGGTAGACCTCCTTGGTCTTGACCTTGTCCATAGCCAACGCGGACGCCAGCACGCCGGAATGGGTATAGGGGATGTTCAGCCACTCCAGCAGGCCCTGGACGCAGCCATCCTCGCCCCAGCGGCCATGCAGCGCGTTGAAGCAGACATCGGGCTTCAGCTCGGCCAGCCGCGCAGGCAGATCGGGGCCGCAATCGACCTCCGTCACCTTGTAACCAGCCTCCCGCAGGGCCTTGGCGCATTCGCGCCCAGAGACAAGCGACACCTCCCGCTCTGCGGAAGGCCCACCCATCAGAACCGCCACTTCGGGGGCCATCCTGCTCGATGCGCCCGCCATACACTGCCTCATCCGGGTCTTATGCGACCCGTGATATCGTTAGTCCTGCGGATATTCTCCGACCCGCATGATTTCCCACTCTAGCGCGATGCCGCTTGATTGGAAAACCTTTTTTCGCACTTCCTCGCCCAGATTTTCCAGATCGGCGGCAGTCGCCCCTCCGGCGTTGATGAGGAAGTTGGAATGCATGGTCGACATCTGCGCCCCGCCCAACCGCGCCCCGCGCATCCCGGCGTCGTCGATCACCTTCCAGGCCTTCAGCTCATGCGTGTCGTCCGCCTTCCCGGTCGAGGATCGCCCCGCCGGATTGCGGAACGTCGACCCCGCGCTGCGCTCCTTCGTCGGCTGGCTGGCGTCGCGCTTCGCGATCTGCTCGGCCATCTTCGCCTCCAGCGCCGCCGGGTCGCCCGCCTGCGCGCGGAACACCGCCGAAACGATCACCGCATCCTGCGGTAGCTCGCTCTGCCGGTAGCGCAGGTTCAGCGCGCTCGCGGGCAGGACTTCCACCCTGCCCTCGCGCGTCACGATGCGGACCTCCTCCAGCACATCGGCCACATAGGACCCGTAGCAGCCCGCGTTCATCCGCACCGCGCCGCCGATGCTGCCCGGAATGGTGCGCA
>NZ_DAIQAT010000096.1:0-12891 GCF_036781545.1 Tabrizicola sp. | reverse complement strand
GCAGCAGGCCCACCACCACCAGCTTGTCGGTGCCGTGGAAATGCGCCGTGATCTCGCGCGCCAGCGCCTCGACCCGCGCCGCGATGGATTTGGCGCTGATCATCTGGTCGATCACATAGGGGCGGTCGGGCATGGTCGGCATCCGGGGTTGTTCGCCTCTTCCTAGCGCCCAATGCCACAGTTGCCTAGGCCGTGACATGCCGCCCGCTTGATCTTGGCCGCCGGTCGGGCCACATCTCGGGCCAAAGAGAGACCCATGCCGACCCATACCGAAACCAAGCGCCTGCCCTATACCGCCCGCCAGATGTACGATCTGGTCGCCGATGTCGCCTCCTATCCGCAGTTCCTGCCCTGGAACTCCGCCGCCCGCATCCGCTCGCGCACGCCCATCGAGGGCGGCGGCGAGGTGATGGAGGCGGACCTGGTGATCAGCTTCAAGGTCTTCCGCGAACGCTTCGGCAGCCGGGTGACGCTCTGGCCCGAGGCGATGAAGATCGACACCGAATATCTCGACGGTCCCTTCCGGTACATGCGGTCGAACTGGGCCTTCCGCGACATTCCGGGGGGCTCTGAGGTCGATTTCCACGTCGACTTCGAATTCCGCAACGCCATCCTGCAAGGCATCATCGGCGTGGTGTTCAACGACGCCATGCACCGCATCGTCCGCGCCTTCGAACGCCGCGCGGCGGACCTCTACGGGCCGGCACCGCTCTGACGCGACGGAAATTCTGCCGGGCGGCGTGACAGGTCACGTCCAAGCGGTGCACACCCATGGCCGGGCGGTTGCAAGGCCCTTAAAGGATTTGCTTCTATTCCATCGCCTCGGCCAGCATCTCCAGCGCGTGCCGCATCGAGGCCTCGCGCACCTTGGCCCGACCGCGCGGGCCGAATTCCACCGTCTCGACCCGCGTCGCCCGGCCCTTGCGCGCGACGCCGAAACAGACCCGGCCCTCGGGCTTGTGCTCGGACGGGCCCGGCCCGGCGATCCCGGTGATCGACACCGCGATATCGGCGCGTGAGTTGGCCAGCGCGCCATCCGCCATCTCGCGCGCAACCTCCTCCGACACCGCGCCATGCGCCTCCAGCGTCTCGGGCCTGACGCCGAGAAGCTCCATCTTCGCCGCGTTGGAATAGGTGACGAAGCCGCGCTCGAACATGTCCGACCCGCCGGGCTCGCCGGTCAGTTCGGCGGCGAGCAGCCCCCCGGTGCAGCTTTCCGCCGTCGCGATGGTCAGCCCCCAGTAGCGCGCCTTGTCCAGCAGCCCCGCAACCGTCACCCCAGCCATGGCTCCACCACTCCATGATAGACCCCCGCCAGCGCCACCGAGCCGATCCCGGCGAAGAGGCCTGCCCAGAGGTCGTCCAGCATCACCCCCGCCGGGCCGCTCATCCGGTCGGCACGGCCCACCAGCCAGGGTTTCCAGATGTCGAACAGCCGAAACAGCAGAAAGGGTCCCAGCCAGCCGGGCCAGGCCCCGGTGGCGAGGTTCGCGATCCCGTGCTGCCAGAGCGGAATGACGGTGAAGGACAGCGCCAGAAGCTGCCCCGCCACCTCGTCGATCACCACTTCCGAGGGGTCCTCGCCCCCCGTCGCCCGCAGATAGAGGGGGACGGCCCAGAAGCCCGTCAGCGTCGCCACGACGAACCCCACGGGAACCGCCAGCGCCCAGCCCGCCTGATAGGCCACGACCGCCAGCGCCACGGTGATCGCGCTGGCCCAGGTTCCGCTGGCCGGCCGCAGGAACCCCGCGCCGAAGAAGGTTGCGATCAGGCGGCTCATGCCGTCACCAGCGTCGCGGTGGCGAGGGCGGCGATCCCTTCCTCGCGTCCGGTGAAGCCCAGCCGTTCCGAGGTCGTCGCCTTGACCGAGACGCGCCCTGCATCGACCCCCATGATCCGCGCCAGTTCTGTTTGCATCTCAATGGCATGCGGGCCGATCTTCGGCCGCTCGCAGACCAGCGTCACGTCGCAGTTTGACAGCCTGTATCCCCGCTCTGCTGCCAGCCCGATGGCATGCGACAAGAAGATATGGCTCGCCGCGCCCTTCCACTGGGGGTCCGAGGGCGGGAAATGCCGCCCGATGTCACCCTCGGCCAAGGCACCATAGATCGCATCGGTCAGCGCGTGCATCCCCACATCGGCATCGGAATGCCCCAGAAGTCCCCGCGAATGGGGCACTTTCACGCCGCACAGCCAGACATGGTCGCCCTCGCAGAAGGCGTGCACATCATAGCCGTTGCCCAGGCGCACATCCATCTTTCGCCCCTTCAGGATCGCCTCCGCCCGGGCGAAGTCGCCCGGATACGTCAGCTTCAGGTTGCTCTCCTCGCCCTCGACGATGGCCACGTCAAGCCCTGCCGCCCGCGCCACCTCCACATCGTCCAGCGCCCCGCCGGGATGTGCCCGGTGCGCCGCGAGGATCGGTGCGAAGCGGAAAGCTTGCGGCGTCTGCGCCCGCCACAGCCCCGCGCGATCCACGGTCCCCGCGACCAGACCCGAAGCCCCGCGCCACAGCGCATCCGCCACAGGCAGGGCCGGGGCCGCGCCCTCGTGCTGCTCCAGCGCCGCCATCAGCCGCCCGACCAGCGTGGGCGAGACCAGGGGCCGCGCCCCGTCATGGATCAGCACCGCCTCGACCCCCGATCCCTCCAGCGCCTCCAGCCCCGCCAGCACCGAGGCATCCCGCGTCGCTCCGCCTTCCACCAGCGGAACGCCCAGCCCCTCGGCCCGCGCCCGGTCCTCCGGGTGGATCACCAGCACCACCCGCATTCCCGCGAAGGCCGCCAGCGTGTGCGCGATGACCGGCTTGCCCGCCAGCAACTGCCATTGCTTCGGCACCTCGCCGCCCATGCGGCTGCCGCGACCGGCGGCGACGATGATCACGGCTGTCTGCATGGCACCTTTCCTCGACCCTGCCTAATCCAGCCGGACCTGCATGACAATCTGGCGCTTCGCAGCGTAAAATGCCTAAAATTTGTGCATCGCATGTTTTTCAGTCATAATCGCCCCGCGCTGCCTTGGTGCGACCCCCGCCTCAGGCTAGCCCTTGATCAATTGCACAAGGACAAGGCTTTGCCCGTTCCCCTCGGCCCGCTGACACTGACTCCACCGGTCTTCCTGGCCCCGCTGGCCGGAATCACCGACTTGCCGTTCCGCCGCCTCGTCGCCCGCTTCGGGGCCGGGCTGGTGGTCAGCGAGATGGTCGCCAGCGCCGAGGTCGTCCGCGCCCAGCCCGAGGCGCGCGCCCGGGCGGAGCTTGGCCTCGGGGAACAGGCGACCTCGGTCCAGCTGGCCGGTCGCGACCCGTACTGGATGGCGGAAGGCGCGCGATTCGTCGAAGGGCAGGGCGCCCGGATCATCGACATCAACATGGGCTGCCCGTCGAAGCGGGTGACGACCGGGCTCTGCGGCTCGGCCCTCCTGCGCGACCTCGACCTCGCGCTGACCCTGATCGAGGCCGTCGTGAAGGCGGTGAAGGTCCCCGTGACCCTGAAGACCCGCCTCGGCTGGGACGACACGCTCCACAACGCCCCCGACCTTGCCCGCAGGGCGGAAGGGGCGGGCGTGCAGATGATCACCATCCACGGCCGCACCCGCTGCCAGTTCTACAAGGGCCATGCCGACTGGGCCGCGATCCGCGCGGTGAAAGAGGCGGTCTCCATCCCTGTCATCGCCAACGGCGACATCACCGACACTGCGACCGCGCGCGAGGCCCTGCGCCAGAGCGGCGCCGACGGGGTGATGATCGGTCGCGGCGCGCAAGGGGCGCCCTGGAAGCTGGCCCAGGTCGCGCATGACCTCTACGGCGCCCCAGCCCCGAAGATCCCCGAGGGCGGCGCACGCGGCCGGATGATCCTCGACCATTATGACGACATGCTCACTTTCTACGGCCCCGAGCTTGGTCTGCGCATGGCCCGCAAGCATCTGGGCTGGTATCTGGACGAAGCGGGCCTGCCCCATGCCCGCGACGCCATCCTCACCTCCACCAGCCCCGCCGAGGTGATCCAGCTTCTGGAACAGGCCTTCGCCGAGCTGGAGCTGGCGGCATGACCCCCTACCGCGCGCCCTATCCGGTGCCGGGCGTCATCTGGGCCTCGCTTCCCTTCCCGACACTTCTCATCGACCAGGCCGCCACGATCCTGGAAGCCAACCCCGCCGCCGAGACCTTCCTCAACACCTCGCAGAAGGCGCTGCGCGGCCAGCCCGTCTTTGACCGTCTCGCCATCGAGGCCCCGATGGACGAGGCGCTGACCCGCGTCCGCGCCAACCAGTCGCCGCTGAACATCAACGACGTCGACGTGACCACCGGCGACCGCCCGCCCTTGCAATGCACCGTCCACCTCGCGCCGATGCACGACAACCCCGGCATCGTGATGCTGATCCTTTCGCCCCGTGAACTTGCCGACCGTCTGGGCCGGTCGATGGGCGCGAAGACCGCCGCCCGTTCGGCCATCGGCATGGCCGAGATGCTGGCGCATGAGATCAAGAACCCGCTTGCCGGCATCTCCGGCGCGGCCCAGCTTCTCAGCATGAACCTCACCCCCGAGGACCAGGAGCTGACTGACCTGATCGTCGAGGAAACCCGCCGCATCGTGAAGCTGCTCGAACAGGTGGAGCAGTTCGGCAACCTCCGCCCGCCTGACCGCAAGCCGGTGAACATTCATGACGCGCTCGACCGCGCCCGCCGTTCGGCGCTGGTGGGCTTCGCCGCGCACATGACCATCGTGGAGGACTACGACCCCTCGCTGCCCCCCACCTTCGCCGACAGCGACCAGCTGATGCAGGTCTTCCTCAACCTGATCAAGAACGCCGCCGAGGCTTGCAAACAGGGCGGCACGATCCGGCTTCGCACCTTCTACGACCTCTCGCTGCGCCTGCGCCGCAAGGACGGCATCTCCGCCGCCCTCCCGCTCAACGTCGAGATCATCGACAACGGACCCGGCCTCCCGCCGGAGATCGCCGCCAACATCTTCGAGCCCTTCGTCTCGGGCCGCGAGAACGGCACCGGCCTCGGCCTCGCGCTGGTGTCGAAGATCATCACCGACCACGAGGGCTGGATCACCGTCGATTCCGCCCCCGGCCGCACTGTGTTCCGCGTTTCGCTTCCCATGGCGCCACGCGAGAAGAAGGAGACCCGCTAGATGGATGGCACCATCCTCGTTGCCGATGACGACCGCACGATCCGCACTGTGCTCACCCAGGCGCTGACCAGGGCAGGGTGCAAGGTCCATGCGACCTCCAGCCTCATGACCCTCATGCGCTGGGTCGAGGAGGGGAAGGGCGATCTGGTGATCAGCGATGTAATCATGCCCGACGGCAACGGCCTCGACGCCTTGCCTCGCATCTCCAAGATGCGCCCCGGCCTGCCGGTGATCGTGATTTCCGCGCAGAACACCATCATGACCGCGATCCAGGCGGCGGAGGCCGAGGCTTTCGACTACCTGCCGAAGCCCTTCGACCTGCCCGACCTGATGAAGCGTTCCGCCAAGGCCCTGGACCAGAAGCGTCACGCCGCCAAGGTCGTGGTCCCCGCGCGCGAGGCCGGGGACGACCTGCCGCTGGTTGGCCGCACCCCCGCGATGCAGGCGCTCTACCGCCTGGTCGCCCGGGTGATGAACACCGAGCTTGCGGTGCTGATCACTGGCGAGAGCGGCACCGGCAAGTCGCTCATCGCCCGCGCGATCCATGATTTCTCCGACCGCCGCACGCTGCCCTTCGTCGTCGCGCAAGCCGCCGACCTGCAAGGCATCGACGGCCCCGCCACGCTCCTCTCCAGGGCGCGCGGCGGTTCCATCGTCTTCGACGAGGTCGCCGATTACGACGCCGACACGCAGGCCCGCGTGGTCCGGATGCTCGACATGCTGGGCGACAAGGCCCCCCGCGTGATGGCCACCAGCCAGACCGACCTTGCCGCCCGTATGGAATCCGGCAAGTTCCGACAGGACCTTTACTACCGCCTCGGCGGCGTCACCCTGCATGTCCCGAGCTTGCGCGAACGGGTCGAGGACATTCCGCTTCTCGCCGAGCATTTCCTCGCCAAGGGCGAGCGCGAGCTTGGCACCATCCGCCGCCTGTCCCAGGGCGCCACCGACCTGATCCGCGCCTACCCTTGGCCCGGCAACGTGCGGCAGCTGGAAAACACCATCCGCCGCCTGCTGGTCACGGCCACGGAGACCGACATCGCGCGGGCAGAGGTCGAACAGGTCCTCGGCCAGCAGCCCAGCCCCGAACCCCTGGCGGGCGTGGGCGAGGGCGACAAGCTTTCTGCGTCCATCGCGCGCCACCTCAAGCGCTACTTCGACCTGCATGGCGGGCAGCTTCCGCCCGCTGGAGTCTACCAGCGCATCCTGCGCGAGGTGGAACTGCCGCTGATCGAGATTGCGCTCGACGCCACCGCCGGAAATCAGGCGAAATGCGCCGACCTTCTGGGCATCAACCGCAACACGTTGCGCAAGAAGATCACCGATCTCGACATCCGCGTGACCCGTCGCCGAAAGTTGATGTAGCGGCGCAACGCCTAGCTGTGTCTTTTCGGTTTCACCTCCCTGCGCGTCTAGATATAGTGGCATTGGGTGGGTCAACCACCGGCTGACGGGCAGGGCACGGTGGAGCGCACAGGTCGCAGGGATGTCTGGCTTCGGTTTTCCCGCCTGCGTCGGCAGCGCCGGGTGCAGACCGCGCTCACGCTGGGCCTCGTCTTCCTCGGCCCCGTCCTCGCCGTCGCCACCTTCCTTGCGCTCGGCCCTTTCAATCAGGACGCAGGCTCGCCCGCGCTGCGGCTGATCCTCTTGGCCGACCTGATCTACGTTCTGGTCATCGCGGCGCTGGTGCTGGCCCGCGTCATCCGCCTGGTCGCCGACCGCCGCTCACGCTCTGCCGGATCGCGCCTGCACCTGCGCCTTTCCGGCGTGTTCATGCTGATCGCGCTGATCCCGACCGTGCTGGTCGCGGTCTTTGCCGTCCTCTCCATCAACATCGGTCTCGAAGGCTGGTTCTCCGACCGCGTCCGCTCCGTCGTCGGCTCCTCGCTTTCCGCCGCCCAGGCCTATGAGGCGGTGCAGCGCGACGATCTCGCCGCCGATGTCGTCACCCTTGCGGGCTACCTGAACGATGCCAAGCGCAAGACCACCTTCCTGCGCGACGACCAGTTGCGCCCGCTCCTCTCCCAGGCGCAGGCCGTCGTCCAGCGCGGGCTGAAAGAGGCTTATCTGGTCGACGGCACCGGCGCGCTCAAGACCCGCGGCGAACGCTCCTACCTCTTCGACTTCGAGGACCTGACCGACGAACAGCTGCGTCTCGCCAAGGAAGGCAATACCGTCCTGATCCCCGACTGGTCGAACAACGAATTCCGCGCGCTGATCCTGCTCGACGCCTATACCGACCGCTACCTCTATGTCACCCGCACGGTCGACGGCTCGATCCTCTCTCTCCTCGATGAAACGCAGGAGACCGTGAAGGTCTACAACCAGCTCGAAAGCGAACGCGGCCGGATCCTGTTCAACTTCGGCCTCATCTACCTTGGCTTCGCACTGATCCTGATCCTTGCGGCGATCTGGCTGGGCCTTTGGTTCGCCGAACGTCTGTCGCGGCCCGTGGGGCGGCTGGCCGGTGCCGCGGAAAGGGTAGGGGGCGGCGACCTCGACGTGCAGGTGATGGAGGAAGAGGGCGATGACGAGATCGCCTCGCTGGGTCGGCTCTTCAACCAGATGACCCGCCAGCTGAAGGGCCAGCGCGAGGCGCTGGTCGAAAGCCACGCCCAGACCGAGACCCGGCGACGGCTCTTCGATTCCGTGCTGTCCAACGTCACCGCCGGCGTGATCGGTCTCGATTCCGACGGCGACATCGATTTCGTGAACCGGGCCGCCGAAAAGCTCCTGGATCTTGCCGATGGCCAGGTGGATACGCCGCTGGCCGCCGCCGTCCCCGAATTCGCCGCGCTCTTTGACCGGCTCCGCGATGGCAGCGCCGTGCAGGAAGAGGTCCGGCTCACCCGGCGCGGCAAGCTCGAAAGCCTTCTCGTCCGCATGTCCACCCGCCGCAGCGAGGACGGGTCGCTGGAAGGCTATGTCGTCGCCTTCGACGATGTGACCGATCTCGTCAGTGCGCAGCGGATGGCAGCCTGGGGCGACGTCGCCCGCCGCATCGCGCATGAGATCAAGAACCCGCTGACCCCGATCCAGCTGTCCGCCGAGCGCATCAAGCGCAAGTTCGCGACCCAGGTCCGCGACCACGAGGATCTGGAGCAATATACCGATGTCATCGTCCGCCAGACGGGCGACCTGCGCCGGATCGTCGATGAATTCTCCAAGTTTGCCCGCATGCCGGAACCCGACCGCCGCGATTGCGACCTCGCTGCCCTGCTGAAGGGCGCGGTGCTGCTGCAGGAAAACGGTCAGCCGGGCGTGCGCTTCGTCAAGGACATCCCGGCCGGGGAACTGCACCTCGACCTCGACGCCACGATGATCGGCCAGGCCTTCACCAACCTGATTAAGAACGCCGGGGAAGCGATTGAAACGTATCAGGAAAAGGTAAAGCCTGTGGACTTCTCCCCCGAGATCCGCGTGACGCTGACCGCTGACGACAGCGAGGCGGTGATCCGCATTATGGACAACGGCACCGGCCTGCCCCCCGACCGCGCACGCCTGTTCGAGCCTTACGTCACCACCCGCGAAAAGGGCACCGGCCTCGGCCTGCCCATCGTCAAGAAGATCATCGAGGAACACGGCGGCACGCTCGCTCTCCTCGACGCCCCCGTTTTCGAGGGCAACGACCACCCCGGTGCCATGGCCGAGATCCGGCTGCCGCGGACCGCCCGCAAGCGGCCGCGCACCCATGTCCCGCTGAAAGCCGCCGCCGGGAAACCCAATGAGAAGGAGGCCCACCCATGAGCATTCTCATCGTCGACGATGAACAGGACATCCGCGAACTGATCGGCGACATCCTGCGCGACGAGGGCTACACCACCCGCCTTGCCGCCAATTCCGACGACTGCATGGCCGAGATCAACGTCGAACCTCCCGCGCTGATGATCCTCGACATCTGGCTCAAGGACAGCCGGATGGACGGGATCGACATCCTGAAAACGGTGAAGCGCGACAACCCCGATATCCCGGTGGTGATCATCTCCGGCCACGGCAACATCGAGATCGCGGTGGCGGCGATCAAGCAGGGCGCCTACGACTTCATCGAAAAGCCCTTCAACATCGACCAGCTGATGGTCGTCGTCGCCCGGGCGATGGAGACCAGCCGCCTACGCCGCGAGAACCAGGAGCTGCGCCGCCGCGACGTCACTTCCTCCGACATGGTCGGATCGTCCCTCGCCTTCAAGACGCTGAAGGCGAACCTCGACAAGGTGACGAAATCCAACGCCCGCGTCATGCTGACCGGCGAGCCCGGCACCGGCAAGGAAATGGCCGCGCGCTACATCCACATGCATTCCAGCCGCGCCGCCGCGCCCTTCATCACCGTCTCCTCCGCCTCGATCGAGCCCGAGCGGATGGAAGAGGTGCTCTTCGGCCGCGAAACCGCCGAACGCGGGGTGGAACCGGGGCTTCTGGAACAGGCGCATGGCGGGATCGTCTATTTCGACGAGGTCGCCGACATGCCGCTCGGCACGCAGGGGAAAATCCTGCGCGTCCTGACCGAACAGCAGTTCACCCGGGCCGGTGGCACCGACAAGGTCCGCGTCGATCTTCGCGTCATCTCCTCCACCTGCCGCGATCTCCGCGCCGAGATCGGCCTCGGCCGCTTCCGGCAGGAACTCTACGACCGGCTGAATGTCGTCCCCATCGCCGTCCCCTCGCTCGCCTCCCGCCGCGAGGACGTGCCCGAGTTGACACGCCACTTCATCGACTGGTTCCACAAGACCCAGGGCCTGCCTAATCGCGCGCTCTCCGAGGAAGCCGACGCCGTTCTTCAGACGCTGCCCTGGCCGGGCAACATCCGCCAGCTGCGCAATGTGATCGAGCGCATCCTGATCCTCGGCGACGGCACCGGCCCGATCGAAACCTCCGAAATCCCCGGCAACGAGCCGAAGCCCGAGGCCGAGGCCACGCTCTCCTTCACCGGCACCATCGCGACCCTCCCGCTCCGCGAGGCGCGGGAACTCTTCGAGCGCGAATACCTGCTGACCCAGATCAACCGCTTCGGCGGCAACATCAGCCGCACGGCAAGCTTCGTCGGCATGGAACGCTCCGCGCTCCACCGGAAGCTCAAGTCGCTGGGCGTGGTGGGGTCCACGCGCGGGGGCAGGGGGTTCAGCGAGTTCGAGGAATAGGCGGGCGGGGGATCACCCCGCCACCAGAACCCTCGCCTCATGTGCCTTCAGCGTCAGCCGGGCGGCAGGGAAAGCCGGGGCAGTCTCGTCCAGTTCGGGGAACAGGGCCAGCACCTCGGCGCGCACCTCGGCGTCCAGCGCGTTGACCGTCCGCTCCGCCGGCTGGAAGCTTTCGGTCCAGCAGCCGTTCGACAGGACGATCTCATGCCGGTCGAAAAGGATATGGACATAGGTCACGCCCCCGGCCGGGCATTCGCGACTGACGCCCGGCGCGTGGATCAGATGTTTTGCGGGGACAAGCACTTCTTCCTCGCCGAAATGCAGCTCGGCCCGTGCGCTGCCGATCAACACCCGGTGCTGCGGCGAAACCAGCAGGGGGCTGTCCGGCCCCGATCCGGCAAGCGCCTCGGGTCCGATCCGTATCGGCTGCAGGCTGGGGCAGCTGACAAGTTCGGCCTGGGTCAGCCTGCGCTGACCGATCCAGCGCAGCGGCTGCAGGCCGTGATCGCGCGTCAGGACAAGATCGCCGGGCTCCAGTGTCTCGACCTCGACCTCTCCCCCATCGGTCATGATCCGGGTGCCCGCGGTGAAGCAGACGATCACCAGATGCTCGATCTCACGGAAGACCAGCGTCCCGACGACCGTGGTGCCATCGCCCGCGAAGAAGGTGATCGTGCCGTTCTCGTGGTCCAGCGGATCGTAGACCAGGTCGATCCGCGCCCAGCCGAAGCCGGTGATGTCCACCGTAAGCGTATCGTTGTCGATCCCGCCCGCGCCACCGTCTATCGATTCATTCAGCGCGACATCGTTGGCGCTGGCGGTGAAGCTGACGAAGAACCGGTCCTGGTCGTCGCCCCCGAACATCCAGTCGCGCCCGGCGCCGCCGTAAAGGATGTCCTGCCCGGCGTCACCGTAGATCGTGTCGTTGTCCGCCCCGCCATACAGCACGTCGTTCCCGGTGCCGCCATACAGGACGTCATCGCCGCCATCGCCCGAAATGGTGTCGTTGTCCGCGCCGCCATACAGAAAGTCGCCGCCGCCCAGACCCGACATGCTGTCGTCGCCCGCGCCGCCATAGAAGATGTTGGTATAGATGTCCGCGCCGGTGGTGGCAGCACCGTCAAAGCCGACCAGCGTATCGTTGAACGCCGAGCCGATGATGCCGTCGACGCCAGAGCCGGTATCGCCAGTCGCATGTCCGCCCGAAAAGCTGTTTGTCGCCAGGTTGATCGAGACCCCAGCGTTGGAATCGCTGTAGTCGACATAGTCCATCCCCGATCCGCCGTTCAGCACATCGGCCCCGGCCCCGCCGTGCAAGGTGTCGTCGCCGGCGCCCCCGTCCAGCGTGTCATTGCCGTCTTCGCCAACCAGAAGATCGTTGCCATCGCCGCCGCTCAGCGAATCCGCGCCCGATCCGCCGTAAAGCGTGTCGTCCCCGGCCTCGCCCGCCAGATCGTCGGCCTCGCTTCCGCCGTACAGCAGATCGTTGTTGTCGCCGCCCCGCAGCGTGTCGACCCCGGCCCCGCCATACAGCGTGTCATTGCCCGTGCCGCCATAAAGCGCGTCGGCTTCCGTCCCGCCGTCAAGGACGTCGTCGCCGGCATCGCCGTAAAGCGTGTCGTTCCCGCCATCGCCGAACAGCGTGTCGGCGCCATCGTTGCCGTAGATGAGATCGCTGTTCGCGCCGCCATAGGCCAGGTCGTTATCAGCCCCGCCGAAGATCCGGTCGTTCCCCGCGTCGCCATACAGGGTATCTGCACCCGCATCGCCATAGATCGTGTCAGCATCGGCGCCGCCATATGCAAGGTCGCCATCCACCCCGCCGTACAGCAGGTCGCTCCCCGCATCGCCGTAAAGCGTGTCGACCCCCGCCGCGCCATAAAGCGTGTCGGCCCCCGCATCGCCGCGCAAAAGGTTCGCCGCGGCATTGCCGGTGATGGTATCGGCAGCTGTGCTGCCGATGACTCCTTCGATCCCGGACAGCACATCGGTCCCGCCCCCGCCCGTGGCGCTGCCGGTGTCGAGGTTCACGTTGACCGCAGATCCGGCGCTCAGATAGCTGGCGATATCGAAACCATCGCCACCAAACAGCGTGTCGTTGCCAGCGTCGCCGGACAGCGTGTCGTCGCCATCCCCGCCATACAGGACATCGGCGCTTGCGCCGCCATAGAGAAGATCGTTCCCGGCATCGCCATAAAGCGTATCGTTCGCGTCCCCGCCATACAGCGTATCGTTCCCGTCTCCGCCGTACAGCGTATCGTTCCCGGTCCCACCGTCCAGCAGGTCGTCGCCTGTGCCGCCATAAAGAAGGTCATTGCCCGACAGACCGCGCAACGTGTCGTTGCCGTCCACGCCAAAGATGACGTCATTGTTATTGCTGTTGGTGTTGCCGGACAGGCTGTCGTTGCCCGTCGTCCCGGTAATAGTCGCCATGGCGCTCCGTTCCCGTTCCCCGCTGATCGTCCACCTGCGATCTTGCTCGTCGCAGCACTTCGAAAATCCGATGCGTCGATTTGGCAAAACCTGAGCATAACGCTAGCAGGTTTGCGACAAAACACCACTTATGTGTTTCGGGTCTGCTACATTAGCCCCATCGCGGCTCCCGGCCAGGAGCT
>NZ_DAIQAT010000095.1:0-13513 GCF_036781545.1 Tabrizicola sp. | reverse complement strand
CTTCTACCAGACCCGCGACGGCAAGCGGCGCTGGGTGATCTACAACGGCGAGATGGAAGCAAGCCGGGTGTCGCCCGACTGGCACGGCTGGCTGCACCACACCTGGGACGAGCCGCCGACGAAAGCGCCGCTGAAGCACAGGGCCTGGGAAAAGCCGCATCAGGAAAACCTGACCGGGACCGAGGCTGCCTATGTTCCGCCGGGGTCGATCCGCCGCGCCGAGCCCGTCGCGCGGACCGACTACGAGGCCTGGCAGCCCGAGTGATGGCCCCCAACTGATGGCATACGAACGCGCAGAGATTGTGGCCGGAGCGGCGATTCTGGCCGTGGCGGCGGGTTTCGCGCTTTATGCCGTGCGTGGCTCTGGCGTGATGGGCGCGCCGGACAGCTATCCGCTGATAGCGAGCTTCCGCTCGGTCGAGGGCGTCAGCGTCGGGACCGACGTGCGGCTCGCGGGGGTGAAGGTTGGCACGGTGACGAGGCTGGCGCTGAACCCGGAGACCTATTTCGCGGATGCGACGATCTCGATGCGCAAGGATGTGGCGCTGCCCACTGATTCCACCATCCTGATTTCCTCGGAAGGGCTGCTCGGCGGCACTTTCGTCGAAGTGCAGCCGGGCGGCGCGGAGGAGATGCTGGAGCCGGGCGGCGAGATCGAGGATACGCAAGGCGCGGTCAGCCTGATCACCCTGTTGATGAAATTTGCGGGCGGCGGGGCCGAGGGGTCGAAGCCCGACGCCGAGACGGCCACGCCATGAAGGCGCTGGCGGTGATGCTGGCGCTGGCCCTGCCGGCGGCGGCGCAGGAGATCGAGCCGGCGCAGTCTTCCCGACCGGAATTCACCGACTCGACCGGCGCGCAACTGCGCTTCCTCGACAAGCTGACCAGCGAGACCGGGGACGTGACGATCAGCCGGGGGCAATCGGCCAAGTTCGGGCGGCTGGTGGTGCGGCTGGACAGCTGCCGCTATCCGACGGGCAATCCGGCCTCGGATGCCGAGGCGCATCTGACGGTGATCGAGGAGACCAGCGAGGCGCCACTTTTCAGCGGCTGGATGCTGGCCTCGTCCCCCGCGCTTTCGGCGCTGGACCATCCGCGCTATGACGTCTGGGTGCTGTCCTGCGTGCTGCCGGAGGCGCCCCCGCAAGCACCGGCGGAGACCTCGACCGAAGACGGCGAATAGCCGGGGGGAGCGAAGCTTGCCCTGCCGGCAAGCGCGCCTGCCAGCAGGCGATGGTAGTCCGCGCGCGTGATTTCCCTGCCGCCGAGGCTGGCGAGATGCGGGGTCAGGAACTGGGTGTCGAACAACCGGAACCCCCCGGCCCGCAGGCGGTGGACGGTATGGGCCAGCGCCAGTTTCGAGGCGTCGGTCACGCGCGAGAACATGCTTTCGCCGAAGAAGGCCGCGCCGAGCGTGACGCCATAGACCCCTCCGACCAGGCGATCATCCTGCCAGACCTCGACGCTGTGCGCAAAACCCTGGGCGTGAAGCTGGAGATAGAGCGTCTGGATACGCTGGCTGATCCAGGTCTCGCCCCGGTCGGCACAGGCCGCGACAACGGCATCAAAGGCGGTGTCCACGCTGACGCGAAACCGGCCTGATCGGATGCGTTTGGCCAGCGAGCGCGAGAGGTGGAAGCCGTCCAGCGGGAGGATGCCGCGCAGGCGCGGGTCGACCCAGTGGATGTCGGGGTCGTCGCGGCCATCGGACATCGGGAAGATGCCCATCGCATAGGCGCGGAGCAGGAGGTCTGGGGTGATATCGTCGGCGGACCCGGACATCGCAAAATCCTTCGAAGGATTTTGCAAAAGTTTTCGTAAACTTTTGCGGTGGAGCGCCCTGGCGGGCGCCCCTTACTTCAGCTGAACTGGCTTGCCAGCCACTTTTCCAGCCAGTGGATGTTGTATTCGCCATTCTGGATGTCGGGCTCGGCCAAAAGCATGTGGAACAGCGGAACCGAGGTGTCGATGCCGTCGATGATCAACTCGCTGAGCGCGCGCCGCAGCCGCGACAGCGCCTCGGGCCGGTCGCGGCCATGGACGATCAGCTTGCCGATCAGGCTGTCGTAATAGGGCGGGATCCGATAGCCGTCGTAGATCGCGGAATCCATTCGAACGCCCAGCCCGCCGGGGGCGTGGAACTGGGTGATCCGGCCGGGGCAGGGCGAGAAGGCCGGGATCTTCTCGGCGTTGATGCGGACCTCGATGGCGTGGCCGTTGATCTCCAACTCGTCCTGCGTGAACGACAGGTCCATGCCGGAAGCGACGCGGATCTGTTCGCGCACGAGGTCGACGCCGAAGATCGCCTCGGTGACGGGGTGTTCGACCTGCAGCCGGGTGTTCATCTCGATGAAGTAGAACTTGCCGTCCTCATACAGGAACTCGACCGTGCCCGCGCCGATGTATTTTAGCTTCTGCATCGCATTGGCGCAGATCATGCCGATCTCGCTGCGCAGTTTCGGGGTGATCACCGGGCCGGGGGCTTCCTCGAACACCTTCTGGTGGCGGCGCTGCAAGGAACAGTCGCGCTCGCCCAGATGCACCGCGCCGCCCTTGCCGTCGCCGAAGACCTGGATCTCGATGTGGCGCGGGCGCTGGAGGTATTTCTCCATGTAGACTTCGTCGTTGCCGAAGGCGGCCTTGGCCTCGGACCTTGCGGTGCGGAAGGAGATCTCCAGCTCGGTCGCGTCCTTCGCCACCTTCATGCCGCGCCCGCCGCCGCCGGCAGTGGCCTTGATGATGACCGGATAGCCGATCTCTTCGGCCACGCGCTTCGCTGTCTCGAAATCCGGCACGCCTCCGTCCGAGCCGGGGACGACCGGGATGCCGAGCGCCTTGGCGGTGTCCTTGGCGGTGATCTTGTCGCCCATGATGCGGATATGTTCCGCGCTGGGGCCGATGAAGGTGATGCCGTGGTCTTCCAGCGCCTGGGCGAAGGCGGCGTTTTCCGACAGGAAGCCATAGCCCGGATGCACGGCCTGGGCGCCGGTGATCTCGCAGGCCGAGATGATGGCGGCCTTGCTGAGATAGCTTTCCGAAGAGGGGGCGGGGCCGATGCAGACGGATTCATCCGCCATGCGGACATGCATCGCGTCGGCGTCGGCGGTGGAATGGACGGCGACCGACTTGATCCCCATTTCCTGGCAGGCCCGGATCACGCGCAGCGCGATCTCCCCCCGGTTGGCGATCAGTATCTTATCGAACATGGGTGGCTTCCCTTATTCGATGATCATCAGGGGGGCGCCGTATTCGACCGGGTGGCCATCCTCGACCAGGATGCGCTTCACCGTGCCCGCGCGCGGGGCGGGGATGTGGTTCATCGTCTTCATCGCCTCGATGATCAGGACGGTCTGGCCTTCGCTCACCTGGGCGCCCACGGTCACGAAGGGCGAGGCACCGGGCTCGGCGGCGAGGTAGACGGTGCCGACCATCGGCGAGGTCACGGCACCGGGATGCTGGGCCGGGTCTTCCGGGGCGGCGGGGGCAGCAGCGGGCACCGCGGCGGCCGGGGCGCTATGGTGGAGCATGGGGGCAGGGGCGGCAGCAACCGTCACCACGGTCGCCTGCTTGACCACGCGGACCTCGAGGCTGTCATCCTCGCCATATTCCCGCTTCACCGACAGTTCGGTCAGGTCGTTCTTGTTCAGAAGCTCGGCCAGGGCCGAGATGAAGGCGACATCGGTGTCGGTGGTTTGCTTGCTCATCGGGTCCTCTGTGCTTCTCTGCCCTGGGCGCGCGCGGGTGGGGTCCCGCAGTCTGGTATTCGGCGCTTATACCCAACCGGCTTGGGGCTGAAAAGCCGCGAAAGCGCCCGCGCGGGCATCAGGCGGGTTTCCGGCCCGGCAAAAGCCCCGGAAAAAGTGCTTCGGACGAAAATTTACCGTTTGATAAAAAATAGGACCTGTGCCAGCCTTCGGGAAAGCAAGCCCAGGGGGAGGACAGACGTCCATGACCAACAGCCCGCTGACGCCCGGCATCGCTCCGGGACGACTGCCAGCCGCAGCCTATGCCCGCAACTTCGACGACCACACGCCACCCCTGGACGTGCACGAGGCGCGGGTCGCGGCGGATCGTTGCTACTTCTGCCATGACGCGCCCTGCATCACGGCGTGTCCGACCTCGATCGACATTCCGCTGTTCATCCGCCAGATCGCCACCGGCACGCCCGAGGCGGCGGCCACGACGATCTGGAGCCAGAACATTCTGGGCGGCATCTGCGCGCGGGTCTGCCCGACCGAGACCCTGTGCGAAGAGGCCTGCGTGCGCGAGGCGGCCGAAGGCAAGCCGGTGGAGATCGGCCAGTTGCAGCGTTTCGCCACCGATACGGCGATGGCGAAGGGGCTGCATCCCTTTTCCCGCGCTGCCCGCAGCGGAAAGCGGGTGGCCGTTGTAGGGGCGGGGCCTGCGGGTCTGTCCTGCGCGCACCGGCTGGCACTGCATGGCCACGATGTGGTGGTCTTCGAGCGGCGTCCGAAGGCCGGAGGCCTGAACGAATACGGCATCGCCAGCTACAAGGCGACTGGGGGCTTCGCTCAAGCCGAGGTCGACTGGCTGCTGCAGATCGGCGGGATCGAGATCCGCACCGGGGTGGAACTGGGCCGCGACATCTCGCTGGACCAGCTGACCGCCGAATATGACGCGGTTTTCCTGGGGATCGGCCTGGCCGGGGTCAACGCGCTGCGGGCGGTGGGCGAGGATCTGTCGGGGGTGCGCAACGCCGTCGACTTCATCGCCGAGCTGCGGCAGGCGACCGACCTGTCGCAACTGCCGGTCGGCCGCGATGTGGTGGTGATCGGCGGCGGGATGACGGCAGTGGATGCGGCCGTGCAGTCCAAGCTTCTGGGCGCCGAGAACGTGACCATCGTCTACCGCCGCGGGCAGGAGAAGATGTCGGCCTCGGGTCATGAGCAGGACCATGCGGCGCAGGCGGGCGTGCGCATCATCCACAATGCCGCCCCGGTGCGGGTGCTGGGCAATGGCCGCGCGCAGGCCGTGGAATTCGCCTATACCGAAGAAGGCCCGAACGGGCTGACTCTTTCGGCAGAGACCTTCACGCTGAAGGCCGATCAGGTGTTCAAGGCCATCGGTCAGACGCTCTCCGGTGTTCCCGAAGGTCTGGCGGTCGATGGCGGCAAGCTTTCGGGGGCTTCCGGCAAGGTCTGGGCGGGGGGCGACTGCGCGGCAGGCGGCGAGGACCTGACCGTGACAGCGGTGGCCGAAGGCCGCGACGCGGCCGAGGCGATCCACGCCCAGCTGTCGGCCGCCTGATGGCCGCGCTCGCCCCTTGCGTTCGGCAGGGCGCCGGGCCAGAAGAGGCGCCGGAAGGGGTCCCTCGTGGAAGCATTCGCCGAAAGCACCATTGCCTTCATCGAGCAGAACCAGGAATGGTTTCCGTTCATCATGGTGCTTTTCGCCGCGGCGGAGACCACGGCCTTCCTGTCGATCCTCATCCCCTCGACGCCGGTCATGGCCGCCGTCGGCGCGCTGGCCGCGACCGGGGCGCTGTCGTTCTGGTCGCTGTGGATCGGGGCGACCGTGGGGGCGCTGATCGGGTCGACGTTCAGCTACTGGCTGGGCTGGCGCTACGGGGCGAGCGTCTTGAAGATGCGCCCGCTGCGCGACCATCCCGACTGGGTGGAGAAGACCCAGAAGACCTTCGACAAATATGGGCCGGTCACGATCCTGATCGGGCATTTCACCACGATCTTCCGGCCGGTGGTCTTCCTGATGGCCGGAATGAGCAGGATGTCGTTTCCCCGCTTCGCCTTCTGGAACGGCCTCGGCTGCGTGGCCTGGGCCTTCATCGTGCCGAAGCTCGGCCAGTTCGGCGGCGACCTTATCGGCTGGCTCTGGTCGCTGTTCTGACGGTCGGCGGGACAGAACCCCACCCTACGCATCTTCTCCCAGCAGTCCGCAAGGAGGTTTCCCATGGCTAACCTGTCCGCAGATTTCATCGGGATCAAATCCCCGAACCCGTTCTGGCTGGCCTCGGCCCCGCCTACGGACAAGAAATACAACGTCGAGCGCGCCTATGAGGCGGGCTGGGGCGGTGTGGTGTGGAAGACGCTGGGCAGCGAAGGCCCGCCGGTGGTGAACGTCAACGGCCCGCGCTACGGCGCGATCTGGGGGGCGGACCGGCGGCTTCTGGGGCTGAACAACATCGAGCTGATCACCGATCGACCGCTGGAGGTGAACCTTCAGGAGATCAAGGAGGTCAAGCGCAAGTGGCGCGACCGGGCGCTGGTGATCAGCCTGATGGTGCCCTGCGACGAGGACAGCTGGAAGGATATCCTGTCGCGCATCGAGGATACCGAGGCCGACGGGGTGGAGCTGAACTTCGGCTGTCCGCACGGGATGGCGGAACGCGGCATGGGCTCGGCGGTCGGTCAGGTGCCGGAATATATCGAGATGGTCACCCGCTGGGTGAAGAAGCACAGCCGGATGCCCTGCATCGTCAAGCTGACGCCGAACATCACCGATGTCAGGAAGCCTGCCGAAGCGGCCAAGCGGGGCGGGGCGGATGCGGTTTCGCTGATCAACACGATCAACTCGATCACCAGCGTCAACCTCGACGATTTCAGCCCCGAGCCGATGATCGACGGCAAGGGCACCCATGGCGGCTATTGCGGCCCGGCGGTGAAGCCGATCGCGATGAACATGGTGGCCGAGATCGCCCGCAGCCCCGAGACTCATGGCCTGCCGATCAGCGGTATCGGCGGCATCACCACCTGGCGCGATGCGGCCGAGTTCATGGCGCTTGGCGCCGGCAACGTGCAGGTCTGCACCGCGGCGATGACCTATGGCTTCAAGATCGTGCAGGAGATGATCTCGGGCCTGTCGCAGTATCTGGACGACAAGCAGATCGGATTGCCGAACCTGGTGGGCCGCGCGGTGCCGAATGTGACCGACTGGCAGTATCTTAACCTGAACTACGTCACCAAGGCGCATATCAATCAGGACGACTGCATCAAATGCGGCCGCTGCTATGCCGCCTGCGAGGATACCAGCCACCAGGCCATCGCCATGTCGCCCGAGCGGGTGTTCACGGTGAAGGATGAGGAATGCGTGGCCTGCAACCTGTGCGTCAACGTTTGCCCGGTCGACAACTGCATCACCATGGTGCCGATGGCGAAGGGTGCGGTCGATCCGCGCACGGGGCGCAAGGTGGGCGACTATGCCAACTGGACCATGCATCCGAACAACCCGAGCGTGCGCGCGGCGGAGTGACCCGGCGCATTGTCATCGCCGGGGCGTCACGCGGCCTTGGCGAAGGGTTGGCGCGGCACTACACGACCGCGGGCGATGATGTGATTGCGCTGTCGCGCGGCCCTTCCGCGTATGGAGACTGGCGTCGTTGCGACCTGGCAGACCCGGCCGGTATCGCTGCCGTTGCGGCGGAGATAGCGGGCCGGATCGACGCGTTGCTCTTTGTCGCTGGCATCTGGGAGGCACAGGCCTTCTCGCCGGACTACAGCCTTGCGGGTTCGTCGGCAGAGGAAATTTCGAATATTCTGGCCGTCAACCTCCAGGCGCCGATCCTTCTGGCAAAGGCGCTTCTGCCTCAGCTTCGGCAAGGCCGGATCGTGCTTGTCGGGTCGACCAGCGGGCTGGACCAGATCGGAACGCCAGAAGTGGCCTACAACGCCTCGAAGGCGGGTCTGCGGGGGGCGGCGCAGGCGTTGGCGCGGGCGCTGAAGGGAGAGGGGATTGCTGTGTCGATCCTGAACCCCGGTGACATCGGGACCGAGGACGTGCTGGCGGCGAAACGCGAAGGATCGATGCGGGCCGAAGGCAACCTGCCGATGACCGATCTACTGGCGACGGTGGACTTTCTTTTGTCGCTTTCGCCTGACATCTCGTTCTGCGAAGTGAATCTCCTGCCGCTGGGGCACTGACGCTACCCGCCGGTCAGGATAGCGGCAGCGGGTTGATCCCCGCGGCGATGCTGGCCTTGATATAGGCCTCGCGCGCGGCCTCGGCAGCGGCGGCAGCGCTGGTCTCGGCGGTCATCCGTGCTTCGATCAACTGAGGGTCGTTGGCGGCGGATTTCGGTCTGGTCTGCTGGACGGCTTGCGCCAGCGCCGGGGTGGCGACGGGGGCTTCTGCACCCATGCTGGCTTGCGGCCCCGACCCCGTCGTGGCGAACGTGGGCATTTCGGCGACGGGAACGGGCGCCCGGATGCCGGTGATCAAGACCATTGTCGCGCCCTCCTGACGTGACCTCTGTGCGAGCATATCTTAACGCAAAAGCAAGGACTTCTCAGCCGAAATATATGTAAAGCTTTAATGGGCCGGATCCAGAAGCCGGGTGAACACCGTTTCCAGGAACCTCCCCGCCTCGGCAAAGGGGTCGTGGTCGGGGCCGAGAACCGCCCGGACCTGCGCATCGAAATCCGCATAGTGTTGGGTCAGCGCCCAGATCGAGAAGATCAGGTGCACCGGATCGACCCTTGCGATGCGGCCCGTCTCCATCCAGCGGGTCAGGACCACGGCCTTCTCCTCCACCAGCTGCCGCAGGTCGCCCTCGATCGCCGCCCGCATCCGGGGGGCGCCCTGCAGGATCTCGTTGGCGAAAAGCCTGCTCTCGCGGGGAAAGTCCCGGGCTAGATCCAGCTTGCGGTGGACGTAGCCCAGGATTTCCTGCAGCGGCTCTCCTCTCGGATTCATCTTGCGCAAGGGATCGAGCCAGGTGTCCAGAAGGCCTGTCAGCAGCGCGGTATGCACCTCTTCCTTCGAGGGGAAATAGTACAGCAGGTTCGGCTTCGACAGCCCCGCGCCCTCGGCGATCTGATCCAGCGTCGCACCCCGGAAGCCGTGCAGCGAGAACACCTCCAGCGCGGCGTCGAGGATCAGTTCACGGTTCTTCTGCTGGATGCGGGATCGGGGACGGGGCGCGCTCATGGGTCTGCTTGCAAACTGCCGGACCCCTTGGATAGCGCGGCCCGCAATGCCAGGTCAAATGATTGCCGTCTCGGGGAACTTCCGAAGCGATGGCGCCCAATTGACCTGATCGGAAGGCGCTGGCATATTATGCCAATTCCATAGGAGCCCGCAGATGCCCACGCGCAATGTCGTGCTTACCGACCATCAGGCCGAATTCATCGACAGCCTCGTCGCCTCGGGCCGGTACCAGAATGCCAGCGAGGCGATGCGCTCCGGCCTGCGCCTTCTGGAGCGCGAGGAAGCCGCGTGGGAACAGGTGCGCCGGAGGGTCCTGGAAGGCCTTGCGCAGGTCGAACGGGGTGAGTTTGCGGAAGGCACACCCGAGCAGATATTTGAGCGTGCCTTCAAAGCGGACAGCGAGCGGGCCAAGAGGCGCGGCGCATCTTGAAGCGACTCAGGTTCTCGCGCCGATCCGAGATGTCTTTGGAAGACATCGGCGATTGGTCTACCGAGAATTTTGGCCTGGTGCGGGCGCGACACTACACGACCGAACTTCTGTCTGCGTGCCGCCGCGTCGCAAGCGGCATCGCGCGCTGGCGGCACTGCCGCGATGTCTTTGCCCCAGATCTCCGCTCCGACCTTCGCTTCGCCGGGTCGGGCCGCCATTTCATCATCTTTGCCGAAACCCCGGAAGAGATCGTGATCGTCGATTTCATCCACCAGTACGCCGACATCGGCGGCGGGCTTGAAGGACTGGACCAATGAGACCCAACTGCACAGCCACGGTGCTGGTCGATGACGACCGTGTCCGCGTCACCCGCTTCGACTTTGCGCCCGGGGCGGAAACCGGCTGGCATCGGCATGGGCATGACTATGTGATCACCGCCATCACCGACTGCCCGATGCTGCTGGAGGAGCCGGGCGGTGGCGCGCGGCGGGTGCTGGTCCCGGCAGGATCGGCCTATCGGCGATCCGAAGGGGTGGAGCATAACGTGGTCAACGACGGCGATGCCGCGATGAGCTTCGTCGAGGTGGAGTTGAAGGAAGCGCCGCCCCTCACACCGCCATCAATGCCCTGATCCCGCGCACGACCAGCTTGTGATCCTCGACCTGTGGCAGGCCGGAAACCGTCGCCACCGCGACCATGCCCACCCCTTTGACCCCGATCGGCACCGCACCGCCGCTGTCGGCGTAATCGGCCCCGGATAGGCCATGCCGCTCCAGCGGCTCGTCCTTCGCCTTGTTGCGCAGCGCCACTAGGAGTGAGGGCAGCTGGAACATCAGCGCCGTGTTCGACTTGCGCCGCGCCCAGAGGTCGTTCAGGGGCGCCGAGCCGGGCAGGGCGGCATGGAAGAGGGTCCGGTCGGCGGTGCGGATATCCACCACCACCGGCAGGTCCTCGGCCAGCGCCAGATCGACCAGGATCTGCCCCAGCCGCAGCGCCGTCCCCTCTGTGAATTCCGGCAGGATCAGCCCCGCCGCTTCCGCCTCAAGCTCGCTCGTGTTCATGCTTCCCCCGTCAGATCGCCCCGATCCCGCGCAGGACCATGTCCTTCACGCTGGCCTTCGCCTCGCGCCACTGCCGGTCGGTCAGCGGCTTGCCCGCATTCAAGGTCTGGATCTGATGGCCGAAGTCGGCGTAGTGCTGCGTCGTCGCCCAGAGCAGATACAGCAGATGCCGCGGGTCGACCTTCCGCATCTTGCCCTCGTCGATCCAGCGCTGGATCACCGCGATCCGCCCCTCGGTCCAGTCGCGCAAAGTAGTCTCCAGATAGTCCTGGATCACTGGCGCACCATGCATCACCTCGGACGCCCAGACCTTGGACCCATGCGGATGGGTGCGGCTGATGTCCATCTTTGCATCGACATAGGCGCCGATCCCCTCCACCGGGCCGGGGGCGTCGTCGAAGCTGGAGGCCGCATCCAGCCAGATCTCGAAAATCTGTTGCACCACACGGCGATAGAGGTCTTCCTTCGTGGCGAAGTAATAATGCAGATTGGCCTTGGGCAGCCCCGCCATGTCGGCGATCAGCTGCATCGTCGCGCCCCCGAACCCGGCCTCGGCAAAGACCTTCTCCGCCGCCTCCAGGATGGCGCGTTCGTTCTCACGCCGGATATCGGTGCGGCGTCCGGGCTTCAGGCGGGAAATCTGGGCGTCGCCGCGCATCGTGCCTTTGATTTTCGTTGACCGTCTGGTCAGGTTGTGGTCGCCTTCACCTTGACCATACGGTCAGGAAACGAGTCGCGGCAAGGGGCAGGATGGCCCCGGTCCGCGAGACGGGGAGCGCGCGTGATGCCAGCAACCGGGGACAACCTGCGGATCAATCCTGAACGCCTGTGGGGCGCGTTGGAGGAGATGGCCGAGATCGGCCCCGGCGTGGCGGGCGGCAACAACCGCCAGACACTGACCGACGCCGATGGCGAGGGGCGGCACCTGTTCCAGCGCTGGTGCCAGGCGGCCGGGATGACCATGGGCGTCGATACGATGGGCAACATGTTCGCCACCCGGGCGGGCGAGGACCCCGACGCGCTGCCGGTCTACATGGGCTCGCATCTGGACACCCAGCCGACCGGGGGCCGTTATGACGGCGTGCTGGGGGTGCTGGGCGCGCTGGAGGTGGTGCGCACGCTGAACGACATGGGAGTGAAGACGAAGCACCCGATCGTGGTGACGAACTGGACCAATGAGGAAGGCGCCCGCTTTGCCCCCGCCATGCTGGCGAGCGGGGTCTTCGCGGGCATCCATACCGAGGACTACGCCAAGAGCCGCGAGGACCTCGACGGCAAGGTCTTCGGCGAGGAGCTGGAGCGGATCGGCTGGGTCGGCGACGAAAAGGTCGGCGCCCGGAAGATGCACGCGATGCTGGAGCTGCACATCGAGCAGGGCCTGATCCTGGAGGCCGAGGGGAAAGAGATCGGCGTCGTCACCCATGGCCAGGGGCTGTGGTGGCTGGAGATCACCCTGACCGGCAAGGACGCCCATACCGGCTCGACGCCGATGCACATGCGGGTGAACGCGGGTCTGGGGATGGCCCGGATCACCGAGCGGGTGCACCAGATCGCCATGAGCCACCAGCCGAACGCCGTAGGCGCGGTGGGGCAGGTCAAGGTTTTCCCCAACAGCCGCAACGTGATACCGGGCAAGGTTGTGTTCACGGTTGATATCCGCTCGCCCGAACAGGCGAAGCTGGATGCGATGAAGGCCGAGGTGATCCGCGCCGCCCATGCGGTGGCGAAGGAATTGGGGCTGGGCTGCGAGATCGAGGATGTGGGTCACTTCGACCCCGTCACCTTCGACCCCGGCCTCGTGAAGATCGTCCGTCAGTCCGCTGAAAAGCTGGGCTATTCCCATATGGACATCGTAAGCGGCGCCGGCCACGACGCCTGCTGGATCAACCGTGTCGCGCCCACGGTGATGGTGATGTGCCCCTGCGTGGATGGGCTGTCCCACAACGAGGCTGAGAAGATCAGCCCGGAATGGGCGGCGGCAGGGACGGATGTTCTGCTGCACGCGGTGCTTGAGGTGGCGGGGGTGGTGGGGTGAACAAACTATATTGGATGTTGCCCGCATTCTATCTTTTGGCAGTCGCCTTACTGCTCATCTATGGGATATTGTTCAATGATGCCGGCGTCGGTGTGCTCTTTGGGACAGGAGCAGCAATCGCCACTTCAATATCTTTCATTATAGCCACCCTAATTGGCATCTATTTCGTCAGATTTCTCGATGTCGCATTGGTTTCCATAGCGCTGTCGATTGTTGTGACGGTTATTTCAATTCCCGGCCGAACTGAAATGCGCAAACTGCTAGGCCTCAGAGAATACGGCTTTGAGCAGTACCTTTTGTTAGTAATCTCCACGTTCATCGCATTTCTTTTTGTTCTTTCGCTGATCAGGCTTTTGCATTGCGCGGTCAAAGCAGGAAAAAATGAGGACTAAGCCATGACCACCATCATCAAGAACGGCACCATCGTCACTGCCGACCTGACCTACAAGGCCGATGTCCGCGTCGAGAACGGCACGATCACCGAGATCGGGCCGAACCTTAAAGGCGGCACCGAACTCGACGCGACCGGTTGCTATGTGATGCCGGGCGGGATCGACCCGCATACCCATCTGGAGATGCCCTTCATGGGCACCTATTCCACCGACGATTTCGAATCCGGCACGCGGGCGGCGCTGGCGGGCGGCACCACGATGGTGGTCGATTTTGTCCTTCCCGGCCAGGGGCAGGGGCTGATGGATGCCGCGCAGATGTGGCACAACAAGTCGGGCCGGGCGAATTGCGACTACTCCTACCACATGGCGGTGACCTGGTGGGGCGAGAAGGTCTGGGATGGCATGGCCGACAGCGTCAAGGCGGGCATGACCAGCTTCAAGCATTTCATGGCCTACAAGGGCGCGCTGATGGTGAACGACGACGAGATGTTCGCCAGCTTCCGCCGAGTGGGAGAGCTGGGCGGCCTCGCCATGGTCCATGCCGAGAACGGCGATGTGGTGGCGGAGCTGACGGCGAAGCTGCTGTCCGAGGGCAACACCGGACCGGAAGCCCATGCCTATTCCCGCCCGCCGCAGGTGGAGGGCGAGGCGACCAACCGCGCCATCATGATCGCCGACATGGCGGGCGTGCCGC